>DAIOGX010000036.1:0-20404 GCA_036744995.1 Solirubrobacteraceae bacterium
TCGTGCCCGTCACCTCGATGATCACCGCGCGCTTGGTCACGTCCACGACCTTGCCACGAAAGATCTCGGCGATCTGTATCAGCTCACCGCGCTGCACACCGTCGGCGGAGACCTTGAACAGGGCCAGCTCGCGCGCGACCGTATCCGCCGGCTCGAGATCGCGGATCTTCAGCACGTTGATCAGCTTGTGCAGCTGCTTGGTCACTTGGTCGATCGGGTGCAGAGCCCCATCCACCGTCAGCGTCACGCGCGATATCTGCTCATCGTCGGTCGGGCCAACGGTCAACGTGTCGATGTTGAAGCCCCTACGCGCGAACAGGCCGGCGATGCGTGTCAGCACGCCCGACTTGTTTTCGACCAAGATCGACAGCACGTGCTTGCGGCCTGTGCGAAAGTTGGTAGCCGCCTCGAGCTCCTGCAGGCTAAGCGGCTCCTTGGTCCCCGGTTCGCCCATCATGAAGCCCCCGAGCCGACATCCAATCGGCTCTGCCGGTGAAGACGTGCGTCTTTGAAGCGCCCATCTCCCGATGGGGATCTCGTGATCCGGATCATCCGACCATCTCCCTGGCCGCCTGGCCGGCCGGGATCAACGTCGAAGCGGGAGTGGGGCAGGCCCCCCTCCCGACCACCCCCCTTTGACAAAGCATCGCCGTGATCATCCGACCATCTCCCTGGCCGCCTGGCCGGCCGGGATCATCGGGTAGGTGTTCTCCTCGCGCGTGACCCTCACGTCCACGACCACCGGCCCATCGGTCGCGATCGCCCGCTTCATGTCATCCACGAGCGTGCTCTTGTCTTCGAACCGCATCCCCGTCGCACCGTACGCTTCGGCCAGCTTGACGAAATCCGGGAACTCGCCCGTCTCGACGTGACTGTATTTACCGTCCCAGAACAGCTCCTGCCATTGCCTGACCATGCCCAGATATCCGTTGTTCATAATGAAGACCTTGATCGGGATGTTGTTCTGCGCGCAAGTCGCCAGCTCCTGGGCGTTCATCTGCACCGATCCATCCCCCGCGATGCAGCACACGAGTTTGTCGGGACAGCCGACCGCCGCACCCATCGCCGCGGGCAAGCCGAAGCCCATCGTGCCCAGCCCGCCGGAGTTGATCCAACGGCGCGGAGCCGGGAAGTCGTAATACTGCGCCGCCCACATCTGGTGCTGGCCGACGTCGCTCGTCACGATCGCCTCTCCGCCGGTCGCCTCATACAGTGCCTGGATCATGTACTGCGGCTTGATCTCCGTGTCTGTTGAGTCCTCGTAGCCGAGCGGGTACTTCGCGCGCCAGCCATCGATGCGCTCCCACCAAGCGCCCAGCCGCGCGGGATCGGCGTTCAGCGCGCGGCACTCGATCACCAGCTTCGACAGCACGTGCTTGGCATCGCCGACGATCGGGATATGCGCGGGCACGTTCTTCGATATCTCGGCCGGGTCCACGTCGATGTGGATGAACTTCGCGTGTGGCGCGAACTCCGAGAGCTTGCCCGTGATGCGGTCGTCGAACCGCGCCCCCACCGCGCAGATCAGATCGGCCTCATCCATGGCGTAGTTCGCAGCCCTCGTCCCATGCATCCCAAGCATCCCCAGCCACTGCTCGTGTGGCGCCGGGAAGGCGCCCAGGCCCATCAACGTGCACGTAACCGGAAAACGGTCGGCCGTCGCGAACTCGATCAACTCCTCTGAGGCGTTCGCGTTCACCACGCCCCCACCGGCATAGATCACCGGGCGCTGCGCCGCCGCCAACGCCTTGGCGGCCTGACGGATCTGCTTCTGGTTGCCCTCCGTCGTCGGCTGATATCCGGGCAGGCGCACGTCGATCACCGGCTCATATTCGATCTCCGCCCGGGAAAGGTCTAGCGGGAGGTCGATCAGCACTGGGCCGGGTCGCCCGGTGCGCGCGATGTGAAACGCCTCGTGGATCGCCCGCGGGATTTCGAGCGGGTGCTGGATCATGAACGAGTGCTTGACCACCGGCATCGTGATCCCGATCGTGTCGGCCTCCTGAAATCCGTCGGTCCCGAGCAACTCCGTCCTGACCTGGCCGGTGATGAATACGACCGGAACCGAATCCATCATCGCGTCGCAGATCGGCGTGATCAGGTTCGTCGCGCCCGGCCCGCTCGTGGCGAACGCGACCCCCACTTTCCCGGTCGCCTTGGCATAACCCTGCGCGGCGTGACCACCACCGGCCTCGTGCCGGACCAGAATATGCCTGATCCCTCCGCCCACGAACGCGTCGTAGGTCGGCAGGTTGGCGCCGCCTGGCAGCCCAAAGACGACATCCACGCCCTCCGCCTTCAGACATTCCATCACCGCATCGACCGCGCGCATCTAACCGACCTCCTTTCCTTCATCTCGGGGTTTATCTCGGCGAAAGCCCAGTGTACCAGCGGGTTTTAGAGGCCTGAGCGAACTTTGCCTGCGTGCTGCCCGTTTTTCTGAGAACGTGTACCAACTAACGTGTTTTGGATCCTCTCGCGAGCTCCTGCAGTCAAGAGAAGCCCAAACCGACCCCAATCGCCAGTGACACCACCCCGGCGACGGTGATGTAGAAGAGCGAGAGACGTGCGGCCACCTTGAAGAATCGCCAGCGCACCCACGCGATCGCGAACAGCTCGAGCGTGACCACACAGCCCGCGACGACCAGCGCCTTGTGGACGTCGGAGATCAGGAACGGCAACGTGTGGAAAATCCCTCCCAAGACGGTCATCCCGCCGGTGATCGCTCCGCGCACGACCGCAGAACCACGGCCGGTCTGCTCGCCGGTGTCCGACAGCGCCTCCGACCAGCCCATGCTCCAGCCAGCGCCCAGCGCCACCGACAGGCCCACGATCAACGCGGTGTGCGAGCTGGAGGCGAGCGCCGCCGCGAAGATCGGCGCCAGCGAGGAGACCGTGCCGTCGATCATCCCCACGAGCGCGGGTTGGACCACGCGCAGCACGAAGTCCGGCTCGTCCTCGAAGCCCCAGCGATGGATCATCCGCGCGATTCGCGAGGAATGCGGGTGGGGAGCGGTCTTTACCTGCGTGCTCATAGCTGCTCGACAGGCTAGGCGAAGACTCGGATTAGGGCGGCCGAAATCGGTTTAGAACCTGTTTCAAGATAGGCGGTGCGGTCGGGGCGTGCATGGACCAAGCTGGGCGCCGCGGGACGGCGAAGCGCATGCTGGTGGCATGCGCAAGCCATCACGTGGCGAGACGATCGAAGATCCCATAGATCTTCGATCGGTGTCCAGCGCCGTGTCCAGGTGCGCATCCGGACGTGCCGATCTTCTTGAAACAGGTTCCAAGGGCGCCCTCACCAGCGCACGCCGGAATGACCAGGTCAGGGCTCACTCCCAGCCGGCGTGCGAACCCATGATTCGGGCGCCAGAGCCACATCTGGGAACTCCAGCTCCTGCCCGCAGCGCGTGCACAGCGCGTCGTAGATCTTCGTCACGCGCCCGCAGTTCGGGCACTGCCGGCGCAGCTCGTCGCGCTCGAACCGGTAGGCGATCGCGGCCATCAGACCCAGGAACGGAACTAGCCCCGAGATCAGAAACCACAGCAGAAATGAGCTGCCCTTGAGCTTGCCGACGATCCCGCCGGACAGCCCGAAGCCGACCGCGATGATGACGTACGCCATCGCCGCGCGCCGACCCCTACAGGATGATCCGCAGCGCCCAGATGACCGCGACGACGGCCACGACGAAGATCACGGTGCTGAAGATGAACGAGAGGACGTGGACGATCACGCCCAACAGCAGCCACGCGGCCACCAAGAACACCAGCGCCGCCAAGGCGGTCCTGCCAAATGATCTCGATGACGACTCGTTCATTTCCCGATCAGCTTAATGGTAGCGCGGCCGGACAGGAAATCCTACCCCTGCCCGGCCGCACCCCAATGGCGCCGGCCGAGGGAAGCCGACACAGATCCAGAAGAGGACTACATTGGCCCAGGCCGACCGGACTCATGGGCACTCGGCGCGGCCCGCATGCCAGCCCCCAATCGGGAGCGACCGCGACCCGCGTCCTGCCCTAGGCTGGTCAGCTGGTAGCGACGGACTCGCCCACCTTGGCTCTTCCCGTTCGCCGGTTCCTCGGGCAGCAGGATGAACCGCCGAGGAGATGATGAAACGTTTGAGTTAGCTGCTGTCCGGTCCATGACGAGCATATTGACGACGGACCACCCCATTGCCTTTGGCCGAGAGTCCAAAATGTCGAGCGGACTCTTCTCTGAAGTGCTCAGAGCCCGAGCTGCTCGTTGATCAGCCGCGCCACCTCGCCGCCGTCAGCGCGGCCCTTCGTTTCTCGCATCACGTATCCCACGATCGGGCCGATCGCCTTGGCATTGCCCGCGCGCACACGCTCGGCCGCGTCGACATTGGCTCCGAGCGCGGCCGCGACGATGCTCGCGAGCTCATCTGCGCCATCCATCGCGGCGAGCCCCTCGTGCTCGACGATCTCGACCGGGTCCCCACCCTCTAGCACGAGCCTGTCGAGCACTTGCCGTCCGGCGCCGACGCTCACCCGCTTGGCCGCGACGAGCCCGACGAGCGCCGCCAGCGCGCGCGGCTCGACCCGGCTAGAGCCGGGGTCCTCGCCGTCCGCCAGTCGCCCCACCAGGTCACCGGCGATCCAGTTCGCCAGCGCCTGCGGTGGCGGCGTAGGCACGACGCTCGCGGCGAGCGCCGCCTCGAAGTAGTCGCCCAGCTCGGCTTTGAACGCGAGCAGTTGGGCGCTATCCACGCCCAGGCCTGCCTCGCGCTGAAACCGCTCCGCGCGCGCGGCGGGGAGCTCCGGCAGAGCACTGCGTGCGGCCTCGATCATGTGCTCGTCAATCGCCACGGGCAGCAGGTCGGGCTCGGGGAAGTAGCGGTAGTCGTGCGCCTCCTCCTTGCTGCGCAACGTCGTGATCGCGCCCGAGACAGGGTCGAAGTGGAGCGTCTCTGCAATCACTTTCCCTCCCGCCTTCAGAATCGCCTCCTGGCGGGCAATCTCCGCGCGGATGCCGCGCTCGATGAAGCGAAAGGAGTTCATGTTCTTCAGCTCGGTCTTCGTTCCGAGCTCGCTCGTGCCGACGGGGCGCAGTGAGATGTTCGCGTCGCAGCGCAGCGAGCCCTCCTCCATGTTCACGTCGCTCACCCCCAGTTGTCTGAGTGTCGTGCGCAGCAGCTTCAACCACTCGCTCGCCTGCTCCGGCGCCCGCAGGTCGGGCTCGGTGACGATCTCCGCCAGCGGTGTGCCCCCCCGGTTGAAGTCGACGACGCTCGCATCCGAGCCGTGAATCCGCCCGCTCGCGCCGACATGGATCAGCTTCGCCGCGTCCTCCTCCAGGTGCACCCTGTGGATGCGGACCTCCCCCAGCCGCCCGCCGCTGCACAGCGGCTCGTCGTACTGGGAGATCTGGTAGCCCTTCGGCAGGTCGGGATAGAAGTAGTTCTTGCGGTGAAAGATCGAGCGCTGGGCGAGCTCTGAGTCGAGCGCCATGCCGATCATCAAGCCGAAGTGCACAGCCCTCGAGTTTGCGACCGGCAGGCTCCCTGGCAGCCCCAGGCAGACCGGGCACGTGCGCGTGTTGGGTGGCTCGCCGAAGGACAGCTCGCAGCCGCAGAACATCTTCGTCATCGTCTTCAGCTGGACGTGGATCTCCAGCCCGATCACGGGTTCGTACTCGGTCATGCTCGTGCCTCCGACCCGTCGAAGCCAAGCGCCCGCTCGAGCGCGTGGGCGGCGTCGAGCAGGCGGTTCTCGCTGAAGGCCGGCCCGGCGATCTGCAGGCCGACGGGCAGCCCCTCGCTCAGCCCGCAGGGAATCGAGATCGCCGGGATCCCCGCGAGCGACATCGGTACGGTGCAGAAGTCGTTGAGGTACATCGACCACGGGTCCTGCGTCTTCTCGCCCAGTCGGAAGGCGACCGTGGGCGAGGTTGGCGTGACGATCAGATCGACCTCCGCGAAGGCCGCCCGGAAGTCCTCGGCGATCTTCGTGCGCACCCGCTGCGCACGGCCGTAGTAGGCGTCGTAGTAGCCGGAGGACAGCGCGTAGGCACCGAGCATGATGCGTCGCTTGACCTCCGACCCGAAGCCGTCGTGGCGCGTGCGCGTGTACATGTCGAGCAGATCCGTGGCATCCGGCGCACGCATGCCGTAACGCACGCCGTCAAAGCGCGCCAGGTTCGAGGATGCCTCCGCGGGAGCCAAGATGTAGTAGGCCGAAAGCGCATGGGGAGCGTGCGGCAAACGCACGTTCTGCACCTGCGCTCCAAGCTCCTGCGCGCGCGCCAACGAGGCCTTGAAGGCATCCAACACACCGCCTTCGATGCCCTCGCCGGTCAACTCCTCTGGGATCCCGAGGCGGATGCCGTCCAGCCGCTCGGCGCTCGGCAATTCGATCTCGTGCGGGAACTGCAGCGAGGTGGCGTCGCAATGGTCGCGGCCGACCATGTGCCTCAGCATCAGCGCCGCGTCAGTCACGTCGCGCGTCAGGGGGCCCGCCTGGTCGAGCGATGAGGCGAATGCGATCATCCCGAAGCGCGATACCGAGCCGTAGGTGGGTTTCAGTCCCACGATCCCGCACAGCGCCGCGGGCTGGCGGATCGAACCGCCGGTGTCGGTCCCCAACGCCCACGGCGCGAGGCCTGCGGCGACCGCGGCGGCGCTCCCGCCCGAGGATCCACCCGGCACCCGCCCGCGGTCCCACGGGTTGAGCGTCGGTCCGTACGCCGAGTTCTCGGTCGAGGAGCCCATCGCGAACTCGTCCTGGTTGGTCTTCCCCACGAGCGTCGCGCCGGCGCCGGTCAGCGCCGTCACCGCGCTGGCCGTATACGGCGGCCGGTAGCCCTCGAGGATGCGCGAGCCCGACTGGCTCGGCACGCCCTTCGTGCAGAACAGGTCCTTGACTCCCAGCGGCACGCCGGCGAGCGGTCCGGCGCCCGCCGTGCCGTCCCCATCCGACCAGCCCGGCCCCGACTCAAGCGGCGTGTCGGAGATGCCCTCTGCAACCCAGGTGAAGCAGTTCAGCCCGCCGCCGTTGGCGTCGGCGTCGGCCCGCGCGCGCTCGCGGTAGAAGACGAACAGCTCCTCGGCCCCGAGATCGCCCTTCTCGATCGCCGCAGCGGCCTGCGCGGCAGAGAGGCCGAGGATGTCGGTCACGCCTGTGGGCTCGGGACTAGGAATCCGTCTTGATCGACAGCCGGCGCCTGCGCCAGCGCGACCTCGCGCGGCAGCGACGGGCGAGGCTCGTCGGCACGAAGCGCGCCGGTCAGCTCGACCACGTGCGAGGTCGGCGGCACGCCGGCGAGGTCGAGCTCGCCGATCTTGGCGATGTGGTCGAGCACGGCCGACAGCTCACGCGCCATCGGCTCGATCTCCTCCACGCTCAGCTCGAGGCGCGCCAGGCGCGCCACGTGCAGAACCTCGTCGCGATCGATCACGCGGCTGATTCTACGGGGCGCCCTGGGCGCCCCGTAGAGCGATCTTCAAGCTGGAGGGCTCAGACGTCGTGCGCTGGAGGCGAAGCCTCGCCGGAGGACCCCTGCTGGGGCGGAGCAACCGGGGCCGAGGTCGGCGGCGCCGCCGCCGGAGGGGGCGTGGGAGGCACGTCCGCCGGAGCGGACTCACCCGTCGCGCCGGCGCCGCCCGCGGGCGCCGTGATACCGCTGAAGGCGCTGGTTGCAGCCCCACTCGCCTGCTCGCGGACGTCCGCGAGCGAGGTGCCTTCGTCCTGCATCGCCAGGTACCCGCCATAGGTGATCGCCACCGCTGCGATCAGCCCCAGCCAGATCCCGATCTTGATGCCGTAGGAGTAGGAGAAGTGATCGAGGCCGGCACCACCGCTCGAGCCCCCGCTGGGGTGATGGACGATCCGGTAGAGGATCAGGAGGGTCGACAGGGCGGCCAGCCCGGCGATGATCACGCTCGGCTGCACCGGTAAGCTCAGCTCGCGCTGGCCAGCACGCAGTGCGACCGCGCCCAGCGCCACGATGATCGTGATCAGCCAGATCCAGCGGCTGTTCGTGAAGCTGTGCCAGCCGTTCAGGCTCCCGCCCACGCTGATCCCACCGACCGAAGAGCTGGCGCTGGCACCGTACCACTTGAAGAAGAACAGAAATATGAAAAAGGCGATTGCGCTAACCCCGACGATCTGGTCGGCGCGGCGCAGACGGCTGATATCGAAGCTCATTACGCGGTTTCCCCCGTGAGTCGGTGATGAATGCGATCTCACCCGCACTCCTGCCTCGAGCGGACGTGAGATTGCAACTGTTATCACAAGTCCCTTAGAGCACTAGTTCAGCGCGGTACGCCCCAATCCTGCCTGCGCCATGGGCCGCCCGCACCCGCACGGAGCAGGTGACGGCGCTCAGGGCGCCGGCGGCGGCCGCGGAGACGGCGTCGCCGGCTCGTACGACGAGGTGCGTTCGTCGCGTAGCGACTGCCATGAGCCGGCCAGCATCAGGATCGCGCCGGCCAGCGCCAGCCACGCGCCGGTGCACAACGAGGTGGCGTGCTGGGGGCGCTCCAGTACACGAACGACTGCCGCGATGACGGCGATGATCCCGAGCAGCGTGCTCCACACCGCGGTCGCGACCGGCAGTGCCGTGCTGCGCTCGGTGACCGTGCTCACCACCAGGGCGAGCGCGGCCGCCGCTGCCGCGATCAGCAGCACAACCGCCGGTCCGAAAGTGTCCCATGCGCTGAGGTTGCCGAAAGCGTTCTCGTACCACCGCTCGAATAGCGAGACGATCACGCAGATCGCACCGGCCAGCGCGAGCAGCTCGCCCGCGCGCAGTCGCTTCAAGCTCATCTTGGCTCCCACCCCATCTGCATCCTCCAGCACCGCGCTCTGTCTCGTGGGAGGAGCAACACTACGCCTCGATCCCGGCCTGCCGGCGGGCCGCCTGCAGCGTGTTGCGCAGGAGCAGCGCGATCGTCATCGGCCCCACCCCGCCCGGCACCGGGGTGATCGCGGAGGCCATCTCGGCCACCTCCTGAAAGTCCACGTCACCGACCAGCCCACTCGAGTTGCCGGCCTCTTCCGGGGTGAGCCGGTTCATTCCCACGTCGATCACCACCGCTCCGGGCTTGACGAATTCGCGGGTCACGAGACGAGCATGGCCGACCGCGGCGATGAGTACATCCGCGCGGGCGCACACTCCACCCAGATTGCCCGTGCGCGAGTGGCAGGTCGTGACGGTCGCGTTCTGTTTGAGCAAGAGTTGCGCCATCGGCTTGCCAAACAGGTTCGAGCGGCCGACCACCACCGCCTCTGCGCCTTCCAGCTGAACGTCGGCGTCCGCCAGCAGCTCCATCACGCCCAGCGGCGTGCAGGGTCGCAGCCCTGGCTGTCCAAGCAACAGCAATCCGGCGTTCACCGGCGTCAGACCGTCCACATCCTTGCCCGGATCGATCATCCCCGTGAGCGTCGGGCCATCGAGGTGATCGGGCACAGGCAGCTGCAGGAGCACGCCGCTCACCGCCTGATCCGCGTTCAGGCCAGCAAGCGTATCGGCGACCTCCTTGAAGGACGCCTCCGCCGCCAGACGCCTGTCAAACGGGACGATCCCCACCTCCTTGCACGCGCGCTGCTTACCGCCCACGTACACGGCAGAGGCCGGATCCTCACCCACGAGCACGGTCGCGAGGCCCGGCGCTCGACCCGTCTGCTCGGTGAATGCCCGCACTTCGCGCGCCACCTCGTCGCGCACGCGCGCGGCGATCGCCTTGCCGTCGATGATCCTCGCGCTCATGGCTCGGAACCCTAACGTCGTGAGACCGGGGCGTACTCGGCCATCAGCTTGCGCTCGGATCCATCGCCCGCGAAGCGCACCACGATCACCCCGCCGGACTCCACGCCGGTGACCACCCCATCGCCGAAGGCGGCATGCACCACGTCCTCTCCCAGACGGAACGTGTTCTGAGTGGCGACCGCCTCGCGTGTGCTGGACCCGGCCCACCCTCCGGGCGCGTGTCCGCGCACAGCCGTGGCGGTCCCACCGCCGAAGCGATTGCCGCCGGTCACGCCAACGCCCGTGGGCACACCACCGGCACGCAGCACTCGCTCGTGCACTTCGTCGAGCAGGTCTGCTGGGATCTCGTCGAGGAAGCGGCTGCGCATGCCGAAGGTCTGCGCGCCGAACACCGCGCGCCGGCGCGCGGAGGTCAGATAGAGCGAGCGCATCGCACGTGTGACCCCCACGTAGAACAGCCGCCGCTCCTCCTCCAGGCCGCCCTCGTCCAGCGCGCGCGAGTGCGGAAACACCCCGTCCTCGCAACCGGCGATAAACACGATCGGGTACTCGAGTCCCTTGGCGTTGTGCAGCGTCATCAGCGTCAGGAGGCCCTCGTCCTCGCTGCGGGAGTCGGCGTCGGCAACGAGCGCGATCTGCTGCAGGAATACGTTGAGGGTGTCCTCTTCCTCCGCGGCGCCGGCGTCGAACTCACGCCCGACCTCCACGAGCTGCTCGAGGTTCTCGACGCGCCCCTGCGCCTCGATCGTCCGCTCAGCCTCGAGCGCATCCATGTAGCCCGTCTGCGAGAGCATTGCCTCCAATAGATCTCCCACCGGCACCGCTTGTGTACTTGATGACCCGCGCCCCCCGTCATCGCCTGAGGCCGATAGCTCTTCGGGGGTCAGCGCGGCGAGGGCGGCCTGCTCATCCTCTGAGGGGATGCCCGCCAGCGCGCGCAGCTCGTCCATCGTGTCCATGAAGCGCCGCAGTGCCTTCACCGCGGCGGCGCCCAGACCGGGGATCTCCTCGGGGTTGAACGCGGCCTCCCAGATCGAGACGCCGACCGTGGCGGAGTGCGCCACGATGCGCGAGACCGAGGTCTGCCCGAGTCCGCGTCTTGGAGAATTCACGACGCGCGTGAAGCTCACCACGTCGAACGGGTTCGCGATCCACGACAGGTAGGCGATCGCATCCTTGATCTCGGCGCGCTCGTAGAACTTCGTCCCGCCGATCACCTGGTAGGCGATCTCGCGACGCACTAGCGTGTCCTCGATCACCCGCGACATAGCATTCGTGCGGTAGAGCACGGCGATCTCTTCGCGGGCTGAGCCCTCGTCCAGGAGCCGCTCGATCTCACCTACGACGAACCGCGCCTCGGCATGCTCGTCGTCCAGTTCGCGGACCTTGATCTGATCGCCCTGTCCCAGGTCACTCCACAGGCGCTTGGCGATCCCTCCCCGATTGTTCGCGATCACCGCGTTCGCGGCGGAAAGAATCGTCTCGGTCGAGCGGTAGTTCTGCTCGAGCTTGACCACCCGGGCGTCGGGGAAGTCCTCCTGGAAGTCGAGGATGTTGCGGATGTCGGCCTGCCGGAAGCTGTAAATCGACTGTGCGTCGTCTCCTACGACGGCGAGGTTGCGATGCCCCACCGGCCCGGCATAGGCAGGTCGATCCCCCGGCAGGGCGCGCGCGCCCTGCGGCTCGCGACCCCCGCCCACCAGCAGCTGTAGGAACCTGTACTGAGCGTGGTTGGTGTCTTGGTACTCGTCGACCAGCACGTGCCTGAACGTCGTGGAGTAGCGCTTGCGGACCTCCTCGAACAGCTCCAGAAGGTTCACCGTGCGGAACAGCAAGTCGTCGAAGTCCATCGCGTTCATGCGATGCAAATCGCGCTCGTAGATGTCATAGACGTCGGCGATCATCTCCTCGTACGGCGAGCCCGCCGACTGGCGATAGGCGTCCGCGTCACACAGGCGGTTCTTGGCGGCGGAGATCTGGTTGTGGATGGCGGCTGGCGTATAGCGCTTCGAGTCAACGCCGGCGGCGTCGGCCGAGCGCTTGGTGAGCCTGCGCGCATCGGCCTGGTCGTAGATCGTGAATTGGCGTGTATACCCCAGGCGCTCGGCCTCGGCGCGCAGGATGCGCGCACACGCGGCATGGAAGGTCATCAACCACATGCCCCGCGTATCTCGACCCAGCAGCCGTTCCACCCGCCCGCGCATCTCCTTGGCGGCCTTGTTCGTGAACGTGATCGCCAGCAGCTCGCCCGCGCGCGCCTGATCTGAGTAGAGCAGGAAGGCGATGCGATGGACGAGCACACGCGTCTTGCCGCTGCCCGCGCCGGCGAGGATCAGCAGCGGTCCCTCACCGTGTGTCACGGCCTCGCGCTGAGGCTCGTTCAGCCCCTCCAGCAACTCCTGGAGGCGCTCGACGTGGGAGTTCTCGGACATTCAGACCCAGCATAGATGCGGAGTCGGCGGGTCTCCCACTCGCCGGATAGGCGGATCGATCATCGTCTCTGGCCAGATCAGAAAGCCCATCCACCAGCGTGCTGTGCTCGAGCGACCCGAGAACGCCGACCGATCGAAAATAGTTGTCCATGCCCGCCTTTGGCGGGCACCCGCGGGCGGATGAAATCGCACCGTGGGCGCGTATTTCCTATCAGTCCAGTGCCGCCCGCAAAATTATCCAGCGCCGCCCGCCTATCGGCCGTCTAGCCCCCGGCGGGGTTCGGGCCCTTGACGGTGCGCAGCGGCCTGACCTCGGCGATCGGCTCGGGGGGCTCCTCAGACAGCTCGCTCAGCGTCCGTTCCAGCGCAGCGATGCGGCTCGCAAGCCCCTGAATCGCCTCGGCGATCGGGTCGGGGAGATGGATCCAGTCGGCGTCGGGGCCCTCCACACGGCGGCCGTCCACGCGCACCGGATGGCCGGGGTTGCCGACGACCGTCGAGTTCGGCGGCACGTCGGTGATAACCACGCTGTTCGCGCCGATCTTCGCCCCATGGCCGATTGTGATCGGGCCCAAGAGCTTTGCTCCCGAGCCAATCGTAACGTTGTCTTCTACCGTCGGATGACGCTTGCCCGTAGCGAAGCCAGTGCCCCCCAACGTGACCCCCTGGTAGAGGGTCACGTCGTCTCCGATGTCGGCCGTCTCGCCGATCACCACCCCCGCGCCGTGATCGATGAACAGGCCCTCCCCGATTCGCGCCGCGGGATGGATCTCGATCCCGGTGAGCGCACGGGTGAACATCGAGATCGTGCGTGGCAACAGCGGCATCCCGGCGCCATCCAGCGCGTGCGCGACCCTGTAGGCCAGCAGCGCGTGGATGCCCGGCCAGGTGGCGAGGATCTCGCCTGGCCCCACACCCCGCGCCGCGGGATCGCGATCGCGCGCGGCGAGCACGTCACGACGCAGCTCCTTCGCGACCCGCGCGAAAGTGTCGAAACCGGCCATGGCAACAGCGTAGCGGGCTATTCGTGCCCGCTGACCGGCGTCTTCTACGGTGCAAAAAAGGCTTGCGAGACATAGCGCTCACCGGAGTCCGGCATGATCACGAGGATCCGCTGTCCCTTCGACTCCGGCCGCGCCGCGACCTGAAGTGCCGCCCACAGCGCCGCCCCGCAGGAGATGCCTGCGAGTAGCCCCACGCGCCGGGCGCAGCTCCAGGCCGTCTGGATCGCGTCGTCATCGGACACGGCGATCACCTCATCCAGCAGCTCTCGGTTGAGCACCGGCGGCACGAACCCCGCGCCGATTCCCTGGATGCGATGCGGGCCGACCTGTCCACCCGAAAGCACAGCCGAGCCGCGCGGCTCGACCGCCACCACCCGCAGCTGCGGGTTTGAATGCTCGCGCAGGTGCTCGCCCACCCCGGTGATCGTGCCGCCGGTCCCCACCCCGGCCACGAGCACATCCACCTTGCCGCCCTCCAGCACGCTCGTGATCTCCGGACCCGTCGTGCGCCGGTGGACGTCGGGGTTCGCGGGATTGGAGAACTGGTCGGGCAGGAACACATCGTCCGCGCGCGCCATCTCGCGGGCGGCCTGCACCGCCTCGCCCATTCCCCCGAGCGACTCGGTGATATCCACGCGCGCCCCGTACAGCCGCAGCAGGCTCTCGCGCTCACGGCTCATCCCCTGGGGCAGCGTCAGCACCAGGTCATAGCCCTTGGCCGCGCACACGAACGCGAGCGCGATCCCCGTGTTGCCGCTCGTCGCCTCGACGATCGTCGTCCGTCCCGGCTCGATTCGCCCCTCCGCCTCGGCCGCCTCGATCATCGCGACGCCGATCCGATCCTTCACGCTGCCGCCCGGGTTGAGCGACTCGAGCTTGGCGAGGAGCTCCACACCATTCTCCGCCGCAGGCGTACCCTCGAGCATCCTTGGAAGTGCGACTAGAGGGGTGCTCCCGACAAGCTCAGCAATGTTGATCGGGATTGGGGCCATATCGCCCACCGACAATAGTGGGCGGGCGATCCTCGCGTCATTGGCAACGGTCCCGTGATACCCGGTCCTTGTGCGGACCCGGTTGGATCTCCAGGCGCTCAGATCAGAGCTCAGATGTAATACATGCTCGCGCCGGCCTCGCGCGACTCCCGCTCGATCACGTCGGCGATCGTCGTCCGCGCGAGCACCTTCCGCGCGGCCTCTGCGGCATCGGCGAACGTACCCTGGGCGTCGCGCCCGAGCGGGCCGTCGAGCAGCTCGACGATCTCGAGGACGGTGACGGTGGAGGGCTCGCGCGCGAAGCGGTAGCCGCCCTTGACGCCCCGTTGAGAGCTGATGATCCCGGCGCGCCTGAGCACCGCGAACAGCTGCTCGAGGAACTGCACGGGCACCTCGCGCTTGCGCGCCAGCTCACCGATCGGCACCGGCTCCGAGCCGGCAGTGCGACCGAGCTCGGCAAGTGCCAGCACGGCATACGGGGACTTGCTGGTAATCGAGATCATCGCGCCTGCGCTCTCATTCACGCGACTTTACGAAACAACGCCCCTGAGACGGCTGCTGGCCAAGCGAGGCGAGGACGCAGTGAGCGAAGTGTGCTGGCCGAACGGGGGATGGGAGCCGAAGGCGAGTGTCTGGGTGGGTGGGCTCCCATCCCGGTCGCAGGCGAGTGTCCGGGTGGGCGGGCTCCCTTCGGCACACGAGTGAGGGAGGACGCAGTATGGCGCCGTGCCAGCGGGCGTCTCAGAGCCAGCCGCGCTCGGTGGCGATGAGCACAGCCTGCGCGCGATCAACCGCGCCCAGCTTGCCGTAGATGTTGTGCAGGTGTGTGCGCACGGTGCTCGTTGACAGCGTCAGCTCGTGCGCGATCTGCTTGTAGACCTTGCCCTCGGCCAGCCTCTGCAGGACACCCAGCTCCCGCCCTGACAGTGGACACGGGTCGATGTGGCGCTGGCGCTGGCCGGTGGAGCTGGGCAGCTCGTACATCACCCTTCTCAGCTCCTGCGGCCCAAGACCGACGGTGCGGGCGGTCTGGAGCATCTCTGCCGGCGAGACCGGAGCGCCCTGCTCGTAGTGCGCCAGCATGTCCGCCAGGCGGATGAACGCGGCCTCGCCTTCCACCTCGGCGTTGTGGTGGCGCTCGATCGCCGTGGCGACAGTCACCGGCAGCCCCCAGCGGCGGGCGAGCACGCCGCCCACCAGTGCATGGTCGACGCCCAGCTCGCGGCGCTCGGAATGGATGCGTTCCTCTGGTGTCCTCGCGCCGCGGTGCACCTGGGCGGGATAGCCGGGATACGCGTGCAGCAGCACCAGCTTGCCGATGTCGTGGAGCAGGCTCGTGACGGTCAGACGGTCGCGGTGCTCGTAGCCGACCTCCGCCGCAAGGCGGTCGGCCGCGTGCTGGGTCGACAGAGCGTGCAGCCGGAAGCGCTCCGGAGCGGCGTCCCACACGCTCGAGCGCTCGAAGAAGTCAAATGTGCGAACCCGACCGGCCACCGCCTGCACGGTCTGCGGGCTCAGGAGCGCAACCGCTCCCACGACGGTATCCACCCGTCCGCGGCCAGCACGCGCTTGGTTGGCGATGCGCAGCACGGCGATGATCAGCGCGACATCGGACTCGACGGCCGTGACGATGTCGGCGGTCGCTACGTGATCCTTGGAGACCACCGCGAGCAAGCGGTTGCGCGACTCGGCCAGTGCGGGAAAGGCCTCGAGCGCTTCGAACGCCATCGTCAGGCGCCGGCCATGGCCCTCGTTCTGATGGCGCTCCCCGGAAGCTCCGCCGGAGGCGCCCGCACGGCGCTCGACCCCCACCCGGCGGTCGGCTTTTTTCGCGTTTGGCTTTGGCTTTGGCTTTGAAGCTGTCGCCTGCATTGTCGTCTGGATACCCATCCTTGGATTGTCGACCCCGTGAACGGGTCGCTCCGTGTTGGGGTCCTATCGGCATCTCTAGACGGAGGGTTGAGGACCGTTCCTCAACGAGAGCGACAGATCATCTGGATTCGAGTGCCCGGTCGATACGCCGCAGGGTCTCCTCGCGGCCGAGCAGCGCCACGCTCTCGAAGATCCCCGGCGAGATCGTCGTACCGGAGATCGCCACGCGCAGCGGCTGGTAAACCTCGCGTGGCTTGACCTTGCGCCGGGAGAGCACCGCTTCGAGCGCCTCCCCCACGCCGGCCTTATCGAGGCTGGCCGCATCGGCCAGCGCCGTGCGCACGTCGGCCAGCGCCGCGCGACCGTCCGCGTCCAGCCAGCGCTCTCGCGCTTTGAGATCGTCGAGGGGACCGTCGAGGAGCGAGCCAGCCAAAGGCCAGAAGTCCGAGAGCGTGTGGATCTTCTCCTGGCTGATCGTGACCGCGCCCGGAAACCGCTCGTCGCCTTGAGCGTCCGCGTGCCCTCTGCCCTCGAGGAACTCCCCCACGCGACGCTCGAGCTCCGGCGCCGGCAGCCCGCGAATGTGGACCCCGTTCAGCCACTTCAACTTGACCTCGTCGAACCGCGCGGGGTTGTGGCTCACCCGCTCGAGCGTAAACCGCTCGACGAGCTCAGCGGTGGACAGAACGGTCTGATCGTCGCCCGCCCCCCAGCCGAGCAGCGCCAGGTAGTTGCGCACCGCCTCCGGCAGGTAGCCGGCGTCGCGCAGCTCCTGCACCGAGGCCGCGCCGTGGCGCTTGGAAAGCTTCTTGCCATCAGACCCATGCAGTAGCGGCAGATGCGCATATACAGGCAACGGCTGCTCAGCGCCGAAGCCGACCGCCCTGGCCGCCTCCAGCACGAGCAGCTGCTTGGGCGTGTTCGACAGATGGTCCTCGCCGCGTACCACATGCGTGATCTGGGCGTCCAGATCGTCGATCGCGACGGCGAAGTTGTAGAGGACAGAGCCGTCCGCGCGCGCAATCACAGGGTCATCGAGATACACGTGCTCGAAGCTGGTGGGACCACGGATGATGTCGTGCACCACAGTCGCGCCCTCGTCGGGCACGCGCAGCCGCACGGCACCGTCGGCCTCGGGCTCGCCGCGGAAGCCGCGCTCGGCTCCCTGTCGCTCCTTGTAGGCGCGTACGTCCTCCGCCGTGGCGGGGCTTCGGTACGCGCGCCCGGCGTCGAGCAGTGCCTGCAACGCCTCCGCGTGCCGTCCCGCGCGCTCCGACTGGAGAATCGGCCCCTCGTCCCAGTCGAGCTCCAGCCAGCGCAGCGCGTCGAGGATCTGCTCCACGTTCTCCGGTGTCGAGCGCTCGCGGTCGGTGTCCTCGATGCGCAGCACCATCTGACCGCCTGAGTGCCTTGCCAGCAGCCAGTTGAACAGCGCCGTGCGCGCACCGCCGATGTGCAGCGCTCCCGTCGGAGATGGCGCGAACCTCACGCGCATCGGTCCGCCTGCGCGCTGGGATTGGTCGGGGACATGATCGGGGGTCAGAACCATAAGATCGCCGCATGCTAATCGGAGCGCACGTCTCGCCCGCGGGCGGCCTGCCCAAAGCGATCGAGCGCGGCGTCGAGAAAGACTGCCGCGCGATCCAGATCTTCAACCAGTCCCCGCGCATGTGGAAGCCCACGACCTACCGCGAGGAGGATGTCGCCGCGTTCCGGGAGGCGATGGCCGAGAGCCCGATCGACGCCGTTGTGATTCATGCCGTCTACCTGCTCAACTGCGCGAGCGACGATCCGGACATTCGCGCGAAGTCGCTCACCTCACTTACGCACTCGCTGCGCGTGGGAGCAGAGATCGGAGCCGACGGCGTGGTCCTGCATCCCGGTTCGGCCAAGACCGGCGACGTTCAGAGCGCGATGAAACGCGCGGGAGCGACGATCTCAGAGGCTCTCGCCGCAAGCGAGGAGTGCCCGCTGCACCTGGAGAATACCGCCGGGACTGGCGGGACCCTCGGCCGCTCGATCGACGAGCTCGCCGCGCTCCTTGAGCTTTCAGGCGGAAGCGAGCGCCTTGGGCTGTGCCTCGATTCCTGCCACCTGTTTGCCTCCGGCTACGACATCCGCACTTCCGCGGGTGTGGACGATCTGACGGCCGAGCTCGCCGAGAAAGTCGGTCTCGAGCGAATTGGCTCGCTGCACCTCAACGACTCACAAACCCCCCTCGGCGCCAACCGCGACCGCCACGCGAACATCGGCGAGGGTGAGCTCGGCGAGCGGGGCTGTGCGGCCTTTCTGTCCTCCCCCGCCTTCCAGGACCTGCCCTGCGTGCTCGAGACGCCCGGGGAGAACCGCGGCGGACCGACGCGTGAGGAGGTAGCGCTCGCCAGGAAGCTGCGCGAGCGCGGAATCAAAGCGCGAGCGCGCAGCCGCGCTCGGAACGCTCGGAAATAAGGACCGTCCGGCTCAGCCGGTGGCGGCTTCGGGGACGACCGGCGCAAGCACGTGTTCGAGCTCGGCGCGCAGCGTCGGCGTGTGCGTGACACGGTATGCCTCGCCCAGACGCAAGCGCCGCACACCCGCGGGCGTGTCGATGTCAAGCACCACCTCGGCGGGGCCGGGATAGTCCTCGACCAGCTGCTTGACGTCCTCGATCGCGCTCGCTTGAAGGCTCGCGGCATCGACCCGCATGTGCACGGGTTGGGCCAGCGTGGTGGCGGTCTTCGCGGCCGTCTCAGCCTGCTTACGGGCGCGCTTGATCTCCTCCTCGGAGGGCGTGAAAGCTTCGACCGTCTGCACGATCAGGCACGTCTTACCGGCTTCCTTGTGATCGACGCGCCCCTTCACGAGCACCACCTCGTCGACCGCCAGCGCCGCCTCGTGCTCGGCGAGCGCCTTGCCGAACACGAGCATCTCGACCGCGCCGGCGAGATCGTCGAGCGTCGCGAACATCATGTGCTCGCCGTTGCGGGTGCGGATGCGCTTGGCCTCGACGATAATTCCGCCCACCGTCACCCAGTCCTTGTCGCGGCGGTCGGAAAGCGCGGAGAGCGGACAGTCCACCCGCGCGCGCAGCGCATCGCGCAGCGGCTTCAGGGGATGCGCGGACACGAACAGCCCGATCGCTTCCTTCTCCGCGGCCAAGAGCTCTGACTGCTCGAACTCCGCGGTCGGGATCGGCAGGTGTACGGGGGCGGCGAATCCAGTGGCAATCGGCCCCCCGGCCGTGGCTCCACCACCGGCTGGCGCGTCTTCCTGCAGGTCGAAGATCGAGCCCTGTCCGATCTGTGCGTCCTGCTGGATTTTCTGGCCTTTGGCCTGCGCCTGCTCGAGGACGCCCAGCATGCCCTTGCGGCTGGCGCCCGTCGAGCCGAGCGCGCCGCACTTGATCAGCCCCTCGATCGCCTTCTTGTTGACCGTGCGGTTGTCCACGCGCTCGCAGAAGTCCCATAGCGAGAGGAACTCCCCGCCCTCCTCGCGGGCTCGTTTTATCGCCTCGACCGCTTGGTAGCCGACGCCCTTGACCGCATCCAGGCCGAACCGGATGTTGCCTTCCACGACCGTGAACTCGTGGTCTGACAGGTTCACGTCGGGGGGCAGGATCTCAATGCCCATCTCCTCGCAGCGGGCCACGAAGAACGGCACCTTGTCCTTCGTCGACATCACCGACGAGATCAGCGCGGCCATGTACTCGGCGGTGTAATTGGCCTTCAGCCACGCGGTGCGGTAAGCGATCAGGCCATAACAGGCCGCATGAGACTTGTTGAACGAGTAGTCGGCCGACTTTTCGTTGGTCTGCCACAGAAACTCGATCACTTCGGGCTTGGTGGCAGATGCACGGCAACCCTCGACGAACTCCGGCTTCAGCGCGGCCATCGCTGCCCGGTTCTTCTTGCCGATCGCCTTGCGCAGATCATCCGCCTTGGCCCCCGAGAAGCCGGCGAGCTCCTTGGAGATCTGCATCGCCTGCTCCTGGTAGAGGATGACCCCCATCGAGGACTCGAGGATCGCGCGCAGGCGCTCGTCCGCGTAGGTGATGGCCTGCGGGTTGTGCTTGCCCTTGGCGTACACGGGGATCTGGTCCATGGCGCCGGGGCGGTACAGCGCGTTGAGCGCGACGAGGTCGTTGAACTCGTCGGGGCGCACCTTCTTGAGCGCCTCGCGCATGCCCTCGGACTCGAACTGGAAGACTCCGGTGGAGTCGCCGCGGGCGAGCATCTCATACGTGCGCGCGTCATCCAGCGGGACCTTCGTCCAGTCGGGACGATCACCCGTGGAGCGCTCGATGATGTCGAGTGCGTCCTCGATCACGTCGAGGTTACGCAGCCCCAGGAAGTCCATCTTCAGGATGCCGATTTCCTCGATTGGCTTCATCGAGAACTG
>DAIOGX010000037.1:0-19792 GCA_036744995.1 Solirubrobacteraceae bacterium
GCGCCGTCACCAAGCTCGACCTAGTCAACTACTACCTCGCTGTCGGGGACGGCATCATGCGGGCACTGGAGCGGCGGCCGACGACGCTCGAGCGCTGGCCGAAGGGGGTGCACCCGGGAATCGTGCCCTCGACACGTGAGCAAGGCGGCGGCGACGCGTTCTTTCAAAAGCGCGTCCCGCGCGGGGCACCAGAGTACGTGCAGACCGCGACGATCGAGTTTCCCTCGGGCCGTACCGCCGACGAGGTCTGCCCGACGGAGATAGCGGTCGTCGGCTGGGCCGCGCAGATGGGCACGATCACTTTTCACCCGTGGCCGGTCCGCCGCGAGGACCTCAACCACCCCGACGAGCTGCGCATCGACCTCGACCCGCAGCAGGGCACCGATTTCGCTGACGCGGTCCGCGTTGCCGCGCAGGCGCGCGCGCTGCTCGAGGAGCTGGGATATATCGGGTTCCCCAAGACCTCCGGCGGTCGGGGGGTCCACATCTATGTCCGCATAGAGCCGCGCTGGACGTTCACCGACATGCGCCACGCCGCGATCGCTTTTGGTCGTGAGCTCGAGCGACGCCTGCCGGGCCAGGTGACGACCAACTGGTGGAAGGAGGAGCGCGGCGAGCGGATCTTCGTCGACTACAACCAGAACGCACGTGACCGCACGATCGCGTCGGCTTACAGCGTGCGGCCGAAGCCGGGGGCGCCAGTTTCCGCGCCCCTGGCCTGGGAGGAGCTCGAGCAGGCGGTGCCCGAGGACTTCACGGTGGCGACGATGCCCGCCAGGTTCGCCGATGTGGGCGATCGCCACGCTGCCATCGACGACACCGCCCACTCACTCGAGCCACTGCTCGAGATGTATGAGCGCGACCTCGCTGAGGGCCGGGGGGACATGCCCTACCCGCCCGACTATCCGAAGATGCCCGGAGAGCCCACGCGCGTCCAGCCAAGCCGCGCGAAGCGAGACGAGAGCGGGGAGGACGAGTGAGCCTTCCGTTGGAGCCGCCGGTGAAGCCCCAGCTCGCGCTTTCGCGCAAGGAGCTGCCGAGCGGTGATGATCTCGTATACGAGATCAAGCTCGACGGGTTTCGCTGCCTGGCCTTCGTGGACGGTGCCGAGGTATTCCTGCAATCGCGCAGCGGCAAGCCCCTTGGTCGCTACTTTCCCGAGCTGATGAGCCTGCCGCCGGGGCGGTACGTGCTCGACGGCGAGATCGTGGTTCGCGGCGCCGACGGGCGCGAGGACTTCGACGCGCTTGGCCAGCGCATCCACCCTGCCGCTTCGCGTATCGAGCGCCTGGCGGTGGAGACGCCCGCCGTGTATGTGGCGTTTGACCTGCTCGCCCACGACGATCTGTCGCTGCTGGAGCTTCCCTTCGTCGAGCGCCGGGTGGCGCTGGAGGAGCTGCTCGTGGGTGCGGGATTCGCCGAGGCGCCGGTCGAGCTGATGGAGACCGTCGCCACGCCCGAGGCCGCCCAGCGCTGGCTGGCAAACGCCGAGGGCGCGATCGCCAAGGAGCTCTCCGCGCGCTACCTTCCCGGTGAGCGCAAGGGTCAGTTCAAGGTCAAGCGCGTGCGCACGATCGAGGCGGTGCTCGTCGGCTGGCGCCCGGGTAAGGAGCCGGACACGGTCGGGGCGCTGATCCTCGGCTTGTATGACGGTTCAGAGCTGCGTGTCGTGGGGCACTGCTCGGGCCTGACCGCCGAGGAGAAGCGCCGTCTGGTCGGCTTTTTTGCCCCGTTCGAGACAGGCGAGCGCGGCTCAGCGGACCCCAGCCGCTGGAGTGCCGGCAAGGACCTCGAGTGGGTTGCGTTGCGGCCCGAGCTGGTCGTGGAAATTGACTTCGACCACGTATCCGCTGGGCGCATCCGCCATGGCGCCAAGCTGCGCCGCTGGCGCGAGGACAAGGACCCTCGCGAGTGCACTTATGATCAGTTGCAGCTATGAGCACCGACATCGCGACGGTCGCCGAGGAGGAGTACCTGCAGATCCTCTTCTGGCTGCAGGAGGCCGGCCTGCCGATGACCGGCGCGAACGTTGCGCGCGCGATGCAGCTCTCGCCGCCCACGGTTCACGAGATGGTCGGTCGCCTGGAGCGCGACGGCTACATCACCCGCAGCAAGGATCGGACGATCGTGTTCACCCCAACCGGTGTCGAGCACGCCGAGGGGATCGTACGCCGTCACCGCCTGATTGAGCGCTTTCTCACCGACGTCCTCGGCATTCCCTGGGACGAGGTGCACGAGGAGGCCGAGCGCCTCGAGCACGCGATGTCCCCGGTGCTCGAGGCACGCATGCTCGCCGCGATTGGCGACGCCAAGACCTGCCCTCACGGCCACCCGATCGTCGCCGGCGCGCGCCTGGCCGGTGTGCCGCTGGCCGATGTGCAGGGCGGCGCTGCGGTGCGCATCCTACGTTTCGAGAACGAGGCTGAGGACCTGCTCCACTACCTCAAGGCCTCCGGCCTGGAGCCAGGTCTGGAGGGCACCATCGCCGCGCGTGACGACGAGCAGGTGGTGGTCGAGGCGGCCGACGGCCGTCGCTGCACCGTCACCCCGAGCGTCGCGGAGACCGTCTCGGTGGTGGCCGACCCATCGCCGCCACCTCGCACCGCGCTGCCGGAGCAGCTGGTGCTTGGCCAGCGCTACGGCAGGTAGCGGTCAGGCAAGAGAGCGATAGGCGTTGGCGAGGCGCGCGATGCCCTCGTCTATCTGTGCCGGAGTGACGCCCGAGTAGGCCAGGCGCAGCGTGTTCTCGCCGCCCTCCAGCAGGAAGTCGGTGCCCTTCACGAACGTCACTCCGCACTCGGCGGCGGCGTTGTGCAGGTCATGGACATTGGTCCCCGATGGCAGCGTCACCCACATGAAGTAACCGCCTTCTGGTTCGATGAACTCGGCCGCTGGAAGCTCGCGACGCAGCGCGCTCGCCAGCGCTTTCGCGCGCTCTGAGAGCGCCAGCTTGACCGTCTCGATCGAGCGGTCGATCGCGCCCGAGGCGCAGAACTCGTAAACGATCGACTGGGCGACCATGCTCGGCGAGATGTACGTGTTCGTCGCGAGCTGCGCCACTGCGCCGATCAGATCTACTGGCCCCACCAGGTAGCCGACACGGACGCCTGGGCAGACGGTCTTCGAGAACGATGACGCATACACGACTCGATCGGGGTCCATCGAGAGCATCGTCGGCAGCGACTCGCCGCTGAAGCGCAGCGCCACATACGGGTCGTCCTCAAACACCAAGAACCCGTAATCGGCGGCAAGTGCCAGTAGCGCTCGGCGCTTCTCCAGCGAGAGCGTATACCCGGCGGGGTTCTGGAAGTTCGGGATGATGTGTGCGAGCTTCGGTTGTGCTCTTGACCCGCCGCCGAGCAGGCGAGCAAGCGCCTCGGTGTCGATGCCGTCGGGCTCCAGCTCTATCGCGTGCAACCGCGCTCCCCGCTGGCGCAGCGATAGCAGCGTACGGTCATACGTGGGCCGCTCCACGATCACCTCATCCTCTGGGCGCACGAGGTGCTCGAACAGGAACGCGTCGGCTTGCATCGAGCCATTGGTGACGAGCACGCGCTCGGGCTCCACGCCGTGCCGGTCCGCAATCCAGGCGCGTAAGCGGGTGTAGCCGACCGACGTGCCATATGCGGTCGTGCCCGCCGGGTCGCTTGAAAACGCACGGTTTGCCGCGTCACGCAGGCCGTCCACGTCGATGATGTCGAGTGATGGGGCGCCGCGCGCAAAGGAGATCGTCGGACCGGTGGGAGTGGGCATGGCGGCGAAGCTTAGGCGGCCGAGGAGCTCGTCGTAGTCGTGGGTCAGGTCGTGGGCGGTCCGCTCCAGTCGCTCGCGGAATCGCAGCAACTCTTCGGTGCCCGGTGGCTGGGTCTCTCCCGCCCTCGCGCGCCCCATCGATCCGGTGGTAGGTGAGGACACAGCCCGAGGAAACGCCGCATGCTGGGGCGCTCGAGACGGCGGAGAGGAGCTGACCTCGATTGCCTCGTCGATCAGCCGGCTTCCGCTGGGCGGCCGCGAGGAGACGGCGGCGGCGATGCCTTTGCTGCCGGACGTATCGGCTTGGTTGATTGAGATCAGGGTGCGTTCGAGCTCGAGCAGCTTGCGCTCCAGCTCGCCCAGCGTCTTCGCCACCTCTTGGTCCATGGAGCTAGCGTACCGGTCCGACTGCGGCGTGGCTATGGCCTCGTGGGCGGCTAGGGTCAGAAGGCCGGGATGGACGCCCCGGAAGGCGGGCGTGGTCGCCGATCACGCGTGACACGACGGCGCACGTCGAGTCAGGCAGCGGGGATGGATGTTCCGCTGCGCAGCACTTCAACCGCGATCTCCGCCACCTCGGTGGGGGTTCGTCCCACGCGCACGCCCTTTGCTTCCAGCGCTTGCGCCTTCGCTGCGGCCGTCCCGGACGACCCCGAGACGATCGCGCCTGCGTGGCCCATCTGCTTGCCCGCGGGCGCTGTGAACCCCGCGATGTAGGCGACCACCGGCTTGGTGACGTGCTCCGCGATGTACTCCGCGGCCTCCTCCTCGGCTGAGCCGCCGATCTCGCCAGAAAGCACGATCAGCTCGGTCTGCTCGTCGGCCTGGAAGAGCTCGATGATGTCGACAAAGGAGGAGCCCGGCACCGGGTCGCCGCCGATCCCCACGATCGAGCTGCATCCGAAGCCGGCCTGAGCGATCTCATTGCCGATCTGGTAGGTCAGTGTGCCCGAGCGGGACACTACGCCGACGTTGCCCTCCTTGAAGAAGGACGCTGGAATGATGCCGACGTTGGCCTTGCCCGGCGAGAGGATGCCAGGACAGTTGGGGCCGACCAGACGGGTTTTTTGATTCCCACCCACCCGGTCTCGCTTCAGGGTGTTATAGACCCGCAGCTCATCATGTGCAGGTATCCCCTCGGTGATCGTGATCACCAGCTCCACACCTGCCGCGGCTGCCTCGAGGATCGAATCCGCTGCGAAGCGTGGGGGCACGAAGATCATTGCCGTATTCGGGCTGGTCTCCTGGACGGCCTCAGTCCATGAGTTGAAAACGGGGATGCCCTCGACGTCCTGTCCGCCCTTGCCGGGCGTGACGCCGCCGACGACGTTCGTGCCATAGCGCTTGTTGTTGAGCGTGTGGAAGGATCCCTCGCGGCCGGTGATGCCGGCGACGGCAAGACGGGTGTTCTTGTCGACCAGCACCGACATCAGGCGGGCGCTCCCGAGAAGCTCTGCCCGGCGGCGAGCGCCACGACCTTCTCCGCCGCCTCGTTCATCGTGCTTGCTGCGTGCACATTGGGCAAGGCAGCCTCCTGCAGCAGCTGGCGGCCCGCGACATCGTTCGTGCCGTCCAGGCGGACAACGAACGGGACTGACGGTTTGATGTCGTCGAACGCCGCGATCAGTCCCCTGGCGACCTCATCGCAGCGCGTGATGCCTCCAAAGATGTTGAACAGCACGGCCTTCACCGCGTCGTTGGCAAGTATCAGCGTCACTGCCTGCTTAATCTTCTCCGCGTCAGATCCACCACCGGCGTCGAGGAAGTTGGCCGGGGAGCCACCCGCCTGAGCGACCACGTCCAGCGTGGACATGACCAAGCCTGCGCCATTACCGAGGATGCCGATATCGCCGTCGAGCTTCACATACTGCACGCCCTCTTCCTTGGCGCGCCGCTCGATCGGATCTTCGTTCTCGCTGTCTGACAGCTCTTGGTTCTCCGGGTGACGGTAGAGCGCGTTGCCGTCCAGCGAGATCTTAGAGTCGAGTGCCCTGACCTCGCGCTCCGGCGTGACGATCAGCGGGTTTATCTCGGCCAAAGTCGCGTCCTCCTGCCACCACACCTCGTACAGCGCCACGAGCGCGTCGGCTACGCCTTCGACCACGTCCGTGTCAGCGCCGCCATCGGCGGCGATCTTGATGGCCTCCGCGCGTGACATTCCCTCCAACGCGTCTACGTGGTGGCGGATCAGCTTCTCCGGTGTCCGCTCGGCGACCTCTTCGATATCGACGCCTCCCTCGACGCTGAACATCACCAGCGGTTGCTTGGCTGAGCGGTCGAGCAACACCGAGGCGTAGTACTCGGTCGCGATGTCCGAGGCGTGCTCGATCCACAGCGTGCGAACCGTGTGCCCGTGGATGTCCATCCCCAGGATGTTCGCCGCGTGCTCACGCGCCTCGCTCTCGTTCACAGCCAGCTTGACTCCGCCGGCCTTCCCGCGCCCTCCGATCAGCACCTGGGCCTTGACGACGACTGGATAGCCGACCCTGTTCGCAGCGGCGAGGGCATCCTCGACGGTGGTAACCGCCTCCCCCTCGGACACTCGCAGCCCGTGACGGGCGAACAGCTGCTTGCCTTGGTACTCGAGTAGGTCCATTTAGCGAGGTGGTGCTTGGAGGAGGAGAAGTTGTGGAGCCTGACCGCCCGGGAGGGCCTGCCCTCCCTCAGCTGGCTGCAGCTGCTTGCCTTGGTACTCGAGCAGGCCCATTACGACGCAGTCCTATATCGATAGGGGAAGGGTTTGTGCTGCCCCAGGTCAAGCTGCAGTTGCTTGCCTTGATACTCCAGCGGGTCCATTGCGGCGCGGGACTCTAGCCGAAAGCGCCATCGGCCTGCTCCGTCCCGACCCGCAGCGCGCGGAGGCCCCCCCACAGGGCATAATGCCCAATCCATGCCGATCCCGAAAAACGTCACCTTCGTCACATTCGACGTCTACGGCACGCTGATTGACCGCGACACTGGGATCTACGAAGCCTTCGCCAAAGAGGCCGCGCGTGATGGGTTCGAGATCGACCGCGGCGTGCTCCTTCCGCTCGTCAACGAGGTCTCGCGAGAGATCGAGGGGGGCTCTTACGAGCTCTACGCGGAGGTGCTCAGGCGCACCGCGATCGAGGTCGCCAAACGCATGGAATGGTCGCTCGAGCCCTCGCGCTCGGGCTTCCTGCCCGACTCGGTGCAGGGCTGGAAGCCGTTCAAGGAAACCAATATCCAGCTGGCTAAGCTCGCCAAAAAATACAAACTTGGCTTGCTGTCGAACATCGACGACAAGCTGCTCGGGCAGACCCGCCGCCACCTCCCGACCGACTTCGACCTGGTCGTCACAGCGCAGCAGGTGCGCTCCTACAAGCCCGAACTGGCTCACTTCACCGAGTGCGCCAGGCGTATGGGCGGCAAGCGCGGCTGGGTGCATGTGGCCGCGAGCCACTACCACGACGTGGTGCCCTGCGTTAAACAGCGCGTGCCTGTCATCTGGGTCAACCGCAACAAAGAGACGCTCGACTCCTCGCAGAAAAAACCGACGGCCGAGGTGCCCAACCTGCGCGGGGCCGCCAAGCTGCTGGGCGTCTCCTGAAGGTTCGCATCGCGGGCCTTGAGATCGTAGGACCACCGCGGTGAGGGCCGTCTCGCTCCATCGCGACGTGATCGTCGCGACCAGTGCGATCTGGCAGACCAATTGCGCCATCATCCGCAGCGGTGAAGAGAGCTTCCTCGTCGATTCGCCGATTCTGCCCGCCGAGCTGGAGTCGCTGGGAGCGCTCGTCGAGCAGGCCGGGTTATCCGTGCCCAGTGGGCTGCTCGCAACTCACGCCGACTGGGACCACCTGCTCGGGCGGCTCGCCTTCCCGGGCGTCACGCTTGGATGTGCTGAGAGCACGACCGACCGGATGAAAGCCTCGCCTGGAGAGGCCCAGCGCGAGCTGCGCAAATTCGATGAGGAGTACTTCATCGAGCGCGATCGGCCGCTTGCCCTTGGGGCGGTTCAGGCCCTGCCCGTGCCTGGAAGCTGTGAGATCGGAGAGCGTGAGCTCGAGCTCCACCCGGCCAATGGGCACACGGTCGATGGGATGGCCATCTGGATCTCTTGGGCCGGAATCCTCCTGCTGGGCGACTACCTCTCGATGGTCGAGCTGCCGGTGATTGGCGCCGGCAGTACGGCCACAGCGTATCTGGCGGCGCTGGAGCGCCTGCGCCCGATCGTTGAGCGCGCCGAGCACATCGTCCCCGGCCACGGGCCTTTCCTTGACGGTGCTCAGGCGCTGGCGGTGCTGGCGGAGGATGTCGTCTATCTGGAGGCTCTACGCGAGCTGGGCGGCGAGGCTGAGTTGCCTCGAGGACGCCGCACGAAGGCCCAACGACGCATCCACGCCGAGAATGTCACTCGGCGCTCTTGATCGTCGCGATTGGGGCGCCGGCCTGAATCGGGGCGCCCTCGGTGATGGGGAGCTCGACGATCGTGCCGGACTTATGGGCGGTGATCTCGTTCTCCATCTTCATCGCCTCGATGATGCACAACAGCTGGCCCTCCTGCACCGTGTCGCCCTGCTTGACCAGCACCTTCCACATGTTGCCTTGAAGCGGTGAGGACAGCACGTCCGGGCCGCCCGCTCCACTGGAGACCTTGCTGGCCGATCTCCGATCGGTGCCGCGCTTGGGCGCGGTGCGCGTGGCGCCCGTCACCGCGCCGGAGGCAGCTACGCCACCGCCCGCGAACGGGGGTCCGACCACGCGCACGTCGAAGCGCTTGCCCGAGACCTCGACGGCGTAGGTCTGCTCGACCTTCTCCTCCTCGTCCTCACCATCCGCCGGGGGAGTTGACGCCGGGAAGGCGAGCGTCTTCAACCACTTCTTGTCTTCCAGCAGGTCCCTGCATGTCTCGCCCCGTGCCCATTGGTCTGTTGCGAGCAGCGCCCGATGGAAGGGGATCAGCGTCTTTAGGCCCTCGATCTCGAATTCGTCCAGTGCTCGCAACATGCGCGCGGTCGCCTGCTCGCGGTCGGCGTCCCAGACGATCAGCTTGGCGACCATCGGGTCATACATGGGCGAGACTTCTCCGCCGGCCTCCACGCCCGAGTCCACGCGCACGCCAGGGCCGGAGGGCTCCCGGTAGGCGACGATCTTGCCGGGTGCGGGGGCGAAGTTCTTGGAGGCGTCCTCGGCGTTGATGCGGCACTCGATCGCGTGCCCGCGCAGCTCCACGTCCGCCTGGGCGTAGGACAGTTCCTCGCCGCCGGCGGCGAGGATGCCCTCCTTGACGACGTCGATGCCGGTGGTCATCTCGGTGACGCAGTGCTCGACCTGCACACGCGTGTTCATCTCCAGGAAGAAATACTCGGACTCGTCCTTGGTGGTGGGCGGGCTCCCATTCATCATGAAGAGACCCTCGATCGTGCCAGCGCCGACATAGCCGACGGCCTTGGCCGCGTTGACGCCGATCTGGCCGATGCGCTCGCGCATCTGCGAGTCAACGACCCATTCGGGCGCGGGCGACTCCTCGATCACCTTCTGATGGCGGCGCTGGATCGAGCAGTCGCGCTCGCCGAGGTGGATGACGTTGCCGTGGCGGTCGGCGAGCACCTGCACCTCGACGTGTCGAGGGTCATGCAGGTAGCGCTCGAGGTACACGGTGGGATCGGAGAAGAACTTCTCGCCTTCGCGGCTGGAGCCCTCGAAGGCGCCCTGCAGCTCGTCCTCGGAGAGCGCCACGCGGAAGCCCTTGCCGCCGCCGCCGCCGGCGGCCTTGACGGCCACGGGAAAGCCGATTTCATCCTTTGCGATGCGCAGTGCGTCGGCGACGGTGGCCACGGGCTGGGTGGTGCCCGGCACGATCGGCACGCCGGCGGTCTGCATCAGCTCGCGCGCGCGGGTCTTTGAGCCCATCGCCTCGATCGCGCTGGCCGGTGGCCCGATGAACACGATGCCGGCGTCCTCGCACGCCTGCGCAAACGGGGCGTTCTCGGCGAGGAAGCCATAGCCCGGATGGATCGCCTCGGCGCCAGCGCGAGCGGCCACCTCCAGGATCTTCTCCACATTCAGGTAGTTCTCCGCCGCCGGGCCGTCGCCCAGGTTGTAGGACTCGCCCGCGCGCTTGACGTGCGGCGCGTCTCGGTCCAACTCGGAGTACACCGCCACGCTTGCGACGCCCAGCTCGTCGAGCGCGCGCACAATGCGGACCGCGATCTCACCGCGGTTGGCGACCAATACCTTCGAGAACATCGGGCGGGAAGCTTAGTTAATGGGGCGGCGCCTCGGTCAGGTCGCTGCTGAGGCGATCATCCCAGCGCCGACGGTGCGATTGCTCGACTCGTCGATCAGGATGAAGCTGCCGGTGCGGCGGTTGCTCTTGTAGGGGTCGAACGCAAGCGGTGTGGATGTGCGCAGACGCAGACGACCGATCTCGTTGAGCCCGAGCTCGGGCGGCGGCGGGTCCCGTTCGAGCGTGTGCACGTCGAGAAGGTCCTCGATCCTCTCCACGATCGCCGTGGCGGTGCGCGTCGTCTGCTTGATCAGATAGCGCCCGCCCGGCCGCAGCGGCGTCTGCTCCATCCAGCACACGTCGGCCTGCAGCTCGCTCGCTACCACCGGCGCATCATCTGGGTGACAGATCAAGTCGCCACGGGAGATGTCGAGCTCGTCGCGCAAGCGCAACGCGACGGACATCGGCGCGATCGCCTCCTCGAGCTCGCCCTCGTAGGAGTCGATCGCGGCGATCTGCGTACGTCCGCCGCTGGGCAGCACGATCACCTCGTCGCCCTGGCGAAGCGCCCCGCTGGCGAGCTGACCGGCGTAGCCGCGGTAGTCGCCTGATCCGTTCCCACCCGGGCGGGTGGGACCCGAATTATTCGGGCGGATGACCCATTGCACGGGAAAGCGCGCGGGTCTGTCGTGCGGATGGTCATAGGCCACCTCGACCTGCTCGAGCAGCTCTAGCAGCGTCGGTCCTTGATACCAGTCCATCGCCTCGGACGGATCGACGACGTTGTCGCCGTGGAGTGCCGAGATGGGGATGTAGATGATCTCGTACTGCTGGCCCGCCCTGCGCCCGCCCTCGCGAAGTGCGGGCGCAAAGCCCTCGAATTCCGCCGCGACCTCCTCAAAGCGGGCCTGCGAGTGATCGACGAGATCCATCTTGTTGACCGCAACGACGAGCTTCGGGATACCGAGCAGAGCGCTGATGAAGGCGTGGCGCTTTGACTGCTCGAGCACGCCGCGGCGTGCGTCGATCAGCACGACCGCGAGGTCCGCCGTCGAGGCACCGGTGACCATGTTGCGGGTGTATTGCTGATGGCCGGGGCAGTCGGCGATGATGAATCGCCGTCGCGGGGTGGCGAAGTAGCGGTAGGCGACGTCGATCGTGATTCCCTGCTCGCGCTCGGCGCGCAGCCCGTCGGTGAGCAGCGCGAGGTCAAGCGCTCCGTCGCCGCCGCGCCGCTCGCTGGCCTGCGCGACGTGCTCGAGCTGGTCCTCGAAGATCTGCTTGGAGTCGTAGAGCAGCCGCCCGATCAGTGTGCTCTTTCCGTCGTCGACCGACCCGGCGGTGGAGATACGGAGCAGGTCGAGAGTCATCGGGCCGCAGGCCCGGGCAAAGGCGACAGGACGTCGCACTTCACCTCGAGGGAGGTGGCTGGACGCCACATCAGAAAGGGCCGAAGGCCCCCGTTGGGGGTGACAGAAGGTCCCTCTTCCAAAAAATCATGAGGTGCGTCTGGATGGCGCATCAGAAGGGCCGCAGGCCCAATCAAAGGCGATAGGAGGTCGCCCTCCAAGTCAGTGCAGGCGCCTGGATGGCGCATCAGAAGTACCCCGCCTTCTTGCGGTCCTCCATCGCGGCCTCCGAGACGCGGTCATCGGCGCGGGTCTCACCGCGCTCGGTGATGCGCGTGGCGGCTATCTCGAGAACTACTTCATCCAGCGTCGCGGCGGCGGATCGAACGCCGCCGGTGCAGCTCATGTCGCCGACTGTCCGGTAGCGCACGGTTGCGTCGAAGACCTCCTCGCCGTCGATCAGCTCTGTGCCCTCGCGCCAGGCGTAGAGCATCCCGTCGCGCTTGAAGACCTTGCGCTCGTGTGCGAAGTAGATCGTTGGAACCTCCAGCTGCTCCTGGTCGATGTACTCCCACACGTCGAGCTCCGTCCAGTTGGAGATCGGGAACACCCGCACGTTCTCGCCCTTCTTGATGCGGCCGTTGTACAGGTTCCAGAGCTCGGGGCGCTGGTTCTTGGGATCCCACTGGCCGAAGTCGTCGCGGAAGGACATGATGCGCTCCTTGGCCCGCGCGCGCTCCTCGTCGCGGCGTGCGCCACCGAAGGCCGCGTCGAAGCCGTGCTCTGAGATCGCGTCCAGCAGCGTGATCGTCTGCAGGCGGTTGCGTGATGCCCGCGGTCCCGTCTCCTCGACCGCCCTGCCGCTGTCGATCGAGTCCTGCACGCTCGCCACGATCAGCCGCTCGCCGAGCTCCCGTACGCGGCGATCGCGGTACTCGATCACCTCGTCGAAGTTGTGCCCCGTGTCCACGTGCATCAGTGGGAACGGGAACGGCGCGGGACGAAATGCCTTCTCGGCCAGACGCAGCAGCACGATCGAGTCCTTGCCCCCTGAGAACAGCAGCACCGGGCGCTCGAATTCGGCTGCCACCTCTCGCATCACGTGGATCGCCTCGGACTCGAGCGCCCGCAGGTGGCTCAGCTGTGGTCTGGCGGTGACGCTCATCTACCGGCGGGCTCTATGTGAAGACCGCACTCCGTCTTCTCTGTGCCCGCCCAGCGGCCCTCGCGACCACTGCCCGGACGGGTGCACGGCGCGCAGCCGATCGACTCATACCCCTGATCGTGCAGCGGGTGGTACGGAAGATCGCGCTCGTGTATCCGCCGCCATAGGTCCTTGTCGGTCCAGTGGGCCAGCGGGTTGTACTTCCACAGGCCGCGTCGCTCGTCGCGTTCAATCAGCCCCGTCTCTGCTCTCGTGGGCCCCTGCTCGCGGCGGATGCCGGTGATCCAGCCCTCAGCGCCGGTAAGCGCGCTCTCGAGCGCCGCGACCTTCGCGTTCGAGCAGCAGTGCTCGGGTCCGCTCCACGGATTGTCCGGGTTGCTGGCGTCCTGGACCTCGATCTTTACGCCGAAGCGCTCCTCAAACGCGCGCCACGTCTGTAGCGTCTCCTCGAACAGGACGCCGGTGTCGATTGTCACGATCCTCACTGCCTGGGGAGGTGGGCTCTCAACATAGTCCAGCCGCAGGAGCTCATCGAGCAGCACGGACTCCTCCTTCTGAAACGAGCACAGCAGCACAGCCCGATCGCCGTGGCGCGCCGCCTCGCGCAGCGTATGAGTCAAGCTCAGCGCCGGGTCTAGCTCGGAGGCTACCTCCGCTATGTGGCTGTTCAATGGTGGCATCTGATCTAGTCGTCTCGCTTCTGGAAGTCCTTGAGGTATCTGCTCTGATCTACTCGTCTGGAGTCTGCGGGCCCCTTAGGCCTATACAGCACACTCGCCCTCGCCGCGAATCACTTCGAATGGAACGTTGCGATTCCAGTCGATGAACTGGTTCATTGTCTCGAGCTCGAAGTCAACCGGCATCGAAAGATCCTTCACGAGCCCCTCGAGCTCGCCCGTGCCGACGCGCTCGACGAAGTCATTCCACTCCTCGCCCTCCTCGCGGTTTGCCTCGTAGTGTCCGATCCAGCGCTCGATCGCATCCGGGACTCGCTTGGAAGGCAGGCGCAGCTTCAGGCGCGTGCCGAACTTCACCTCGCCGCCTTCGAACACGCCGCCGACGTGGGGGATGTAGGCAGGAATCGTGTGCTCGCCGACTTTGATCGACGCCCCCGTGAAACCGATGCTCCCGACGTGATGTTGACCGCAGCCGTTTGGGCAGCCGCTGATCTTGATGTTCAGCTTGCGCGTGAGCTCATCGGTGACGTTCAGCGCTTCGATGCGCTCCTGCACGGCTTGGTTGAGACCCATCGAGCTGGTGATCCCGAGCTTGCACGAGTCGGTGCCGGGGCACGACACGACGTCGTTGATCTCCCGCGAGCCGGCGTCGCCGAGGCCGAGCTCCGACAGCGCCCGCCACACGTCGTAGACGCTCTCCTCGCGCACCCAGCGCAGCACGAAGTTCTGCTGCACCGTCGTACGCGCATAGCCGCCGGCGTAGGCGCGCATGATCTCCGCCAGCCCGCGGAACTGCTCGGGGGTGAGGTCACCACGGGTGATCTTCGTCTCGACGGTCACGAAGCCATCCTGCTTTTGCTCGCACACGTTCGCCTGACGGAAGCGTTCGAACTCCGACAGGTCTCCGTTGGGACTGCCGCAGCTCTCCGGCGGGGACGGCGCCGACTCGCGCTCGTCATCTCCGAACAGCCTGTGCTCGACCGAGAAGTCGCGTTCTGTCACCCAGTCGCCCGTCAGCTCCTCCTCGGTCTGTCTGCGCAGCTCCTCAATGCCGTACTTGTCGACGAACACCTTGATCCGGGCGCGTGCGCGGTTGACGCGCAGCCACTCCTGGCGGTCAAAGATCCTGAAGACGGCCTCGGTGACCTTCAGATATTCGCCGTTGTCGAGCTCCAGGAAGTCGTACAGCACCGGCGCGACACGAGGCATGATCGATGTGCCCCCGCCGACCAGCATCTGCACGCCGCGCACCTCACCGCGTCCCTCTATCTCCTTGACGCGGGCGCGGAAGGCGATGTCGTGGATGCCTGAGATCGCGCGGTCGCGCGGGCTGCCGTCGAACGAGGTCTTGATCTTGCGTGGCATTGCCTGGGTCGTGGGGTGGCGCACGAAGTAGCGCACGTATGCGCCCGCGTAGGGGGTCAGGTCGAACAGCTCGTCCTTCGCAACGCCCGCCCACGGGTCGCCTGTGACGTTTCTGACCGTGTTGCCGCAACCCTCGCGGCTGGAGAGCCCCGACTCGCCGAGCTCGCGGATCAGCTCCTCCGCTTCGAGCAGCGGGACGTGGTGCATCTGGATGTTCTGCCGCGTCGTGATGTGGCCCTTGTTGAGAGGCACATACTTCTCGACCACGTCGGCAAACGCCTCCATCTGCTCGGGTGTGATCCCCCCAAACGGCAGCTTCACGCGGATCATCTGCACGTCTGGCTGGCGCTGCCCGTAGACACCCTGCTTGAGCCGGAACTTGATGAACTCGTCTTCGGGCATGTCGCCCTGCAAGAACTTGGTGGACTCAGTCTTGAAGTCGTCGTACTCCCGCTGCAGGATTGGGATCACATGCCCGGGCACGTTCTGCAGGACCTCAGGGTCCTCGAGTGTTCCGCGCTGGGCGGGGATTGAAACTGGCTCCATTTGCGAAACCTCCTGAACCGGGTCCTGGCCCGGGCGAGTTGACGTGCGGGAGGGGATTGCCCTAAAGGCTAGCGACTTTTATGTATTTATCCAGGGCTCGGGGCCATCGGCCCGCGGCTCTCGCGAAACCCCTTCGAGCATAGCCGTGCGGCGCCAGTGGTCAGGACTCTCCATAGCTGCCGCCCAGGGCGCCGTCGTGGCACGCGTGAACCGCTCCAGTGCAGCCACGATCGCCGCTGCCTCCTCTGGGGAGGCAGCGTTCATAGCGGGATGTTGCCGTGCTTGCGCTTCGGGCCCGGCTCACGCTTGGTGAGCAGCGTGTGCAGCGCGGTGATCAGCTTTGGGCGCGTCTCGTGCGGCACGATCACGTCATCGATGTACCCGCGCTCGGCGGCCGTGTACGGGTTTGCAAAGCGGGCCTTGTAGTCCTCCATCAGCTTCACCCGCCGCTCATCCGGCGTGGGGCTTCCAGCGAGGTCACGCCGGTAGATGATGTTCACCGCGCCCTCCGGACCCATCACCGCGACCTCCGAAGTCGGCCACGCGAAGTTGAAGTCCGCGCCCAGGTGCTTAGAGGACATCACGTCGTAGGCGCCGCCGTAGGCCTTGCGGGTGATCACCGTGATCTTTGGGACGGTCGCCTCCGCGAACGCGTACAGCAGCTTCGCGCCGTGGCGAATGATCCCGCCCCACTCCTGGGCGGTCCCGGGCAGGAAGCCGGGCACATCGCACAGGGTGATCAGCGGGATGTTGAACGCGTCGCACGTGCGCACGAACCGCGCCGCCTTGGCTGAGGCGTCGATGTTGAGCACGCCCGCAAGCTGATTGGGCTGGTTGCCGACGATCCCCACCGCGTAGCCGTCCAGGCGCGAGAACCCGCAGATGATGTTCTTGGCGTAGTGCTCGTGGACCTCGTAAAACTCGCCGTCGTCCACGATCAACCTGACCACGTCGCGCATGTCATATGGCTTATTGGGGTTGTCCGGCACCACGCGGTCGAGCTCCTCGTCCATCCGCTGCGGGTCATCGCTCGGCGCCACGCGTGGGGTGCTCTGGAGGTTGTTCGACGGCAGGAAGCTCAGTAGGTAGCGACAGTCCTCCAGGCACGCGTCCTCGTCCTCGGAGGCGAACTGCGCCACTCCAGACTTGGTGTTGTGGGACATCGCACCTCCCAGCTCCTCGAACTCGACCTCCTCGCCGGTGACCGTCTTGATCACGTCGGGTCCGGTGATGAACATGTGCGAGGTCTCCTTGACCATGAAGATGAAGTCGGTGATCGCCGGCGAGTACACCGCCCCGCCTGCGCACGGTCCCATGATCAGGCTGATCTGAGGGATGACGCCAGAGGAGCGCACGTTGCGCAGGAACACCTCGCCATAGGCGCCGAGGGAGACGACACCCTCCTGGATGCGTGCGCCGCCAGAGTCGTTGATGCCGATCACCGGACACCCGATCTTGGCGGCGAGATCCATGATCTTGCACATCTTCTCGCCCATCACCTCGCCCAGCGAGCCGCCGAACACCGTGAAGTCCTGGCTGAACACGCACACACGCCGGTCGTCGATCGTGCCATGGCCGGTCACCACGGCATCGCCCCACGGCCGATTCTTCTGCATGTCGAAGTCGTAGGAGCGGTGGCGCACGAACGTGTCGAGCTCCTGAAACGAGCCAGGGTCAAGCAGCTTTTCCACGCGCTCCCGCGCCGTGTACTTGCCGCGTGCATGCTGCTTCTCCTCCGCCTCCGGGGCAGAGTGCAGGGCGGCCTCGCGCAGTTCGTGCAGCTGGGCGAGCTTCTCCTCGTATGTCTCCGGGGCCTTCTGACGCGGTGGCCGCCTGTGGCCGCTGCGCGAGGCCGCGAGCAGTGCGGCGTCATTCTGTCGGTCGTGGGAGCTCGAGGCCATCGGGCGCGGGATCTTATCCGCGCCGTGGGGCTGGGGCAGTCGTCAGGCCCGTGAGAACGGCCGGTGATGGGCGGCGCCCAACCGATCGAGTACGGAGGTGAGCACGGCCGTCACATGCTCGGCCGCGACCTCCTCGGCAGCCTTCAGCTCTGCGGAGATGTCCGGAAGCTCCTCTGCCAGCTCGTCGTCTTGGGGCTCCACCGGTGCGGCGACCTCGACCGCCTCGGGCTCTGGTTCCACGGTTGCGGTGGTCTCCGGTGACTGCGGCTCGACAGCTTCATCGCGGCGGCGGCGGCGATGGAAGAGCCGCGCAAAGAATCCACGACGCGGTTCAAGCTCTGGCTCCTCGGTGGCAGCGATGAGCTCTGGCTCCTCCAGCACCGTGTCCTGCGGCTCAGGCAGCGTGTCGAGGAGGACGATAGGCACGGGCTCTCCTACTGCGGCCTCGGCGTCGGCGTCTACCACGGCTTTGACCGACGGCTCGACAGGCGGCTGGGGTGTGGGGACCTCTTGGGTGACGGTGAGGGTCACTTTTGTGCCCCACCCAGAGGGCTTGATCCGCACCGTACCGGTGGTGTCCTCGGCCTCCCATTCAACTGCCTGCTCAGGGTGGATGCGTGTGATGCGGATCTCCCCCAGCTCGCCGAGATGGCGGGCCAGTGTCACGGGGTCGCTTAGCTCGGCCCACAGCTCGGGCGGGGACTTGACCAGGGTGCGCTGCACCTCTGAGGAGATCATCACCGACCTGTTCGAGCGATCTCCCGCGACTCCTTCAGCAGTCCTCGTGCATCCAGCAGCTCTGCAATCTGCACTGCGTTCGTGGCCGCCCCCTTACGCAGATTGTCGGCCACGATCCACAGATCAAGCGCGCGCTCGTGCCCGGGGTCGCGGCGGATGCGCCCGACGAACACATCGTCCTTGCCGGTGGCGTCGATCGCCAGGGGGTAGTGCGCGGCAGAGGGGTCGTCGCACACGGTCACCCCGGGCGCCTCTGCCAGCAGCTCACGGGCCCGCTCGGGAGTGAGTGGATCGCGCGTCTGCACGTTCACTGCCTCGGAGTGGCCAGTGATGACGGGCACGCGCACACAGGTCGCCGATACGCGAATCTCCGGATCGTTGAGGATCTTGCGCGTCTCGTTGATCAGCTTGCGCTCCTCGTCGGTGTGGTCGTCGCCGTCGGCGAACGAACCGGCGTGGGGGAGGGCGTTGAACGCGATCTGATGCGCGTACTCGCTGGGTGGGGCGATGTCGCGCTCGTGCAGCAGCGCATGGGACTGGTTGAGCAACTCGTCAACCGCGCGCCGGCCCGTGCCTGAGACGGCCTGATAGGTCGAGATCACGAGGCGCTCGATCCCGGCCTCGTCGTGCAGCGGCTTGAGGGCGACGACCATTTGCATGGTCGAGCAGTTGGGGTTCGCGACAATCCCATGATGGGTGTCGAGCGCATCGGGGTTGACCTCGGCGACGACGAGCGGCACGTCCTCGCTCATACGCCAGCGAGAGGAGTTATCGACCACGATCGCACCCGCCTCAGCGAAGCGCGGCGCCCACTCGCCCGAGGTCGAGCCGCCCGCCGAGAACAGCGCGAGATCAAAGCCCTGGATCGACTCCTCAGCAAGACCCTGCACCATCAGATCGCTGCCATCGGGACCCGCGCCCTCGAGCACCCGCCCGGCCGAACGCTCGGAGGCGAACGGGACGATCTCGCGCGCGGGAAATGACCGCTCCCGCAGAAGCTGGAGCATCAGCGTGCCGACCTGTCCGGTGGCGCCGACGACGGCGACGCGATACCTCTGGCTCATGTCCTCAGGGTATCGGCCCAATGGAGCCCAGCGCCGGGACTACTGGCCCGTGTGCGTCGCCATGAAGTAGATCGTGATGACGACCAGCAAATCCATCAAAGCCCCCACGCCGCCGATCCGCTTGACGAGCGCGTCGTGCTCGGCGCTGAACGTCACCGGATTCCCGTCGCCCGCGCCCGCCACGTCCCGGTCGGCAACTTCGATCAGGCGCCGCTCGCGCGGACCCAGGTAGGCGCCCTCGACGGCGCCGATCACGATCGAGACGCCTAGACCCCATTGCACGAAGAACGTGTTCCAGAGGTGCAGATGCGAGGCGAGGTAGATGCCGAAGACCACGATCAGCGCGACTCCCGGCATGATCACCCGTTGGCTGATCGCGTGCAACGCCCGATAGAGCGCCGGCAGCGCGCGCGGGTCGGCCTTGGAGACGGTGCCGAGTAGGACGGGATAGGCGAACGTCGCCCCGAACGCGAAGACGACGGCGAGGATGTGCAGCGCGAGGACGACTTCGTAGAACTGCACGGCGAGGAGCACGCAGGAAAGCCTAACTGTTGCGGCGGTGGATCAGAACGTCGGCGCGTACTTGCCGAACACATCCTGCATCGCTCCGCAGACCTCGCCCAGAGAGCAGCGGTCCTTCAAGGCCTGGCGAATCGAAGGCAGCAGGTTCCCATCACCGCGCGCGACCGCGCGCAACTCCTCCAGGCGCTGCTCCACGAGCGGAACGTCGCGGTTGGCCTTGAACTCCGCCAGGCGGGAAACTTGTTCGCGCTCGGACTCGGGGTCGACGCGCAGCAGGTCGGGCACCTCGATCCCCTCTTCCTCGTACTTGTTGACGCCGACGACGATGTCCTGGCCGATCCGGTAGCGCTCCTGGTAGCCCCAGGCGGACTCGTCGATCTCGCCGGTGATGAACTGGATCGCGTTGACCGATCCCCCGAGCGCGTCGACCTTGCCGATCAGCTCCAGAGCGCGCAGTTCGATCTCGTCGGTCAGCGACTCGACGAAGTAGGAGCCGGCGAACGGGTCGACGGTGTCGGC
>DAIOGX010000038.1:0-12610 GCA_036744995.1 Solirubrobacteraceae bacterium
GCGAACGTCACGGTGTTCCTCACCACGCACTACATGGACGAGGCCGAGTACGCCGACCGGATCGCGATCATCGACCACGGCAAGATCGTCGCGCTCGACACGCCGCACGCCCTGAAGGCGGAGATCGGCGCCGACACGGTGGACTTGGGGACCACAGACGACGCGGCCGCGATCGCGGCGCTGCGGCGTGCCGGCTACCAGGTGCAGGACGTGTCCGGCGGAGCACGCGTGTTCGTCGAGAACGGCGAGAACGCGGTCTCGGCGCTGATCGAGACGGCCGGCGTGCCCGTCCTGAACGTGCACCTCCACCAACCTACCCTCGACGACGTGTTCCTGCACTACACCGGGCGAGAGATCCGCGAGTCCCACGCCGAGGCAATCCCCGCGCGCGTGCGAGCCTGGCACGGCAGGAGACGCTGAGGTGGCCAGCGCTGCTCTGCCTTCGAAGATCTCCGCAGGCCCCGACACGGTCCTGCGCGACGAGCTGCGCACGACCGGCATGGTGTGGCTGCGCGAGCTGATCCGCTTCGAGCGCACGCGCACGCGCATCCTCAGCGGGCTGATCCAGCCGATCCTGTTCCTGATCGTCCTCGGCTACGGCATGAGCGGACTGGTCGGCACCACCGCGGGATTCGACTTCAAGAAGTTCATGTTCCCCGGCATCATGGCGATGAGCGTCGTCACGACAGCGATCTTCTCGGGCATGTCGATCGTGTGGGACCGCGAATTCGGCTTCCTGCGCGAGATGCTCGTCGCGCCCACGAGCCGCGCCTCGCTGGCGCTCGGCAAGACCGCAGGCGGCGCAAGCGTCGCCGCGGCGCAGGGAACGATCATGCTCGTGCTCGCGCCGCTGATCGGCGTGCACCTGACTGCGGTGCTGGTGCTCGAGATCATCGGCCTGGAGCTCTTGATGGCGGTCGCGCTGACCGCCTTCGGCGTGTTCGTCGCAAGCCACATCGAACGGATGGAAGGCTTTCAGGTGGTCATGCAGATGCTGCTGTTCCCGATGATCTTCCTCTCGGGCGCGTTGTTCCCACTGAACTCGCTGCCGGGCTGGCTGACGGTCCTCACCCGAATCAACCCCCTCACGTATGCGGTCGCCCCGTTGCGCCAGGTCGTGTTCGCCGCGCAGAACATGCCGGCCGCGGCCCGCGCGCGCTTCCCCGCGAGCGTCGAGCTCTTCGGCCACACGCTCTCGATCGGCACCGAGATCGCGATCACGGCGGCCTTTGCCGCCATCTTCATCGCGCTCGCCATCCGCGGGTTCTCGCGAACGCAGTGAACCCATGCCGAGAGAGCGGCCCGACCGAGAGAGCGGCGAGCGGCGTGACTGAGCACAGCCCTGCCTCTATGATGATGCGTCCTCGGCGTGGGGCAACAGCCACTGCCTGCCGCGCCCACCAAGGCGTTTCAGCCGACGAATGACAGGGCGGCGCCTCGCGCCAGCGCGAGGACGGGACAGAGCGCCTGCTCGACCTGCTCGCGCGCCGTGCCGCTGAGCAGCAGCTGCCCGGGTGGGGCCTCGGACCGTGAGGTGATAACGAGCAGGTCGGCCTCGTGCTCGGTCACGACGGCGCCGAGCGCATGGGCAAGGCTCTTTGCGGTCGCCAGGGCGGTTTGGTCGTCGTCCTCGTCGTAGACGCTGACTGTCCCGATGCTTTGCTCGACCGGCTCGCGCCGCAAGCCCGCCGGAGCGAGCGCGAGCGAGCACGCGATCCCGCGGTCCAGGAGCTGCTCAGCGGTATGTGGCAGGGCCACGCGGCCAGTCGGAGTCCGATAGCTCGACCCGAACGCGATCACATCAGCGCCCAGCTCGGCCGCGAGCGCCGCGAGGCCCTCGGCGGTCGAAGAATTGACGATCAAGTGCTGTCCGACGCCGGTGCCCTCGAGCAGGCCGGCGCCGATGGCGAGCAGGTGCTCGGCCTCTCGATGCGCCATCGCCTCGTGTTGCGGGTCGGGCTCGGTGGCGTGACGCACATAGGCGAGTGAGATCTCGCAACCAGCCTGAGCGAACAGCCGCCCGAGGGCGAGCGCATCGCGATCGTTACGGGTCCCGTCGTAGGAAACAATCACCTGCGTCATGGAGTCTCCTTCATTGGCTTGGGTGTTTCGGCAAGGCCAAGCTGCCCGGCTTCGAACAGGAGGCATTGTGCTGGGCGGTGGCACATTCGGCGTTGGACAGCTGTCCAATATTTGCACCGCTGCAGGCGCCGGAATCCAGCGCCCCAGCGGGTGCATTCCCGCTCCTCCTCGAGGACGGGCTGCTCTGAGAACGCTGCCGGTGCAGCCGGCGCACCTCCTCCAGCAGCCTGTGGCTCTCGACGCGAAGTGCGGCTGACCGGCGGCCGTGTGGTCGGGATACGGCGATCTTCGCGGGTGACACTTTCTCTCCTCCTCCTTGTTTGTAAGCGACACCCATCCTTGCGCTCACCGTCGGGTTGGTAATCCGAGGGTCCCACCCGAAGCTGCTCAGTGGTCTCTACGGAGGATTACCGTGAAAACCACCGATGAGCGAGGCTCTTGCGCGCTCTACGGTGTGACCCACATGCCCGGTCGCAGCATCCGCATAGCGCGCATCGCCGGTATACCCGTCGGGGTCAGCCCGTGGTGGCTCGTGATCGTGGCGCTGATCACGTGGTCGCTCGGAGCGTCGTACTTCCCCGAAGTGGTCCACGGCATCGCGCCCGGGGCATCCTATGCCCTCGGCTTGGCGAGCGCCCTGCTGCTGTTCGCGAGCATCCTCGCGCACGAGTTCGGACACGCGCTCGTCGCGCGCAGACATGGCATCGAAGTGGAAGAGATCGACCTGTGGCTGCTCGGTGGTGTCTCACGCATGCGCGGCGAGGCCCACGATCCGAGTGACGAGCTGCGCTACGCCCTCGCCGGTCCCGCTGTCACGGCCGTGATCGCCGCCTGCTTCGGGGTGGCGCTGCTGGCGCTGCCCTCCTCCACGCCCGCGATCATCCGTGCGCTGGTCGAATACCAGGTGCTCATCAACGGGCTGATCCTCGTCTTCAATCTGCTGCCCGCGTTCCCGCTCGACGGTGGGCGGGTATTGCGCTCGCTGCTGTGGCGCCGCAGCGGTGATATCGGAAGGTCCACAGAGACGGCCGCGGGCGTCGGTCGCGGATTCGGCATGGTGATGATCTTCCTCGGTGCCTTGGAGTTTCTCTCAGGCGCCCCGGAAGGACTGTGGCTGGCGCTGATCGGATTCTTCCTGGTGATGGCCTCCGGCCAGCAGGCCGTCGGCGCGCAGGTGCAGGCCGCGCTCTCAGGTGTGCACGCATCCGACCTGATGTCCTCACCCGTGGTGAGCATCCCAGAGCGAACCTCGGCCACACAGGCCGCAACGGAATATTTCCTGCCCCACCGTTACACGTCGTTCCCAGTCGTAGACGACCTTGGCCGCGCGATCGGACTGGTGAGCGTCACGCAGATGGAGGCGCTCACCAGCCGGCAGCGCACTACGCAGCGGGTGGCTGAGATCGCCGACCGCGACACTCAGCTGATCGTCTCCGGGAATGAGGACGTCGCCACGCTGCTCGAGCGACCCGCCTTTGCGAAGGCTGGACGGGCGGTGGTCATCGACGAGCTCGGCAGGCCCGTGGGCCTGCTCTCGATCACCGACGTAGAGCGCTCCCTGCGCGCCTCCCGGCTCGCTGATCGCCCGGCTCGCGGCGGCGGTGTGCATGCCACCGCGGGCTGATCACCAGCGATCTGTGCGGGACCGAGCGATGCAGCGCGATCCAGGGGATCGGACGGCAAGCGTTGCAGGTCGAGAGCGCGACCGCCGGCTCATTGCGGCATTTCCCGATGCCCTTGACGGGAAGCTACGGATGACCCAGCCGAAGCAAGGGTCTTAGCTTGCACAGTATGACCAAGACCAAGACACCCCATACGAGCAGACACCGAAGCGCATCCGCGCATGATGACTCCGCCGCACCAGGCTCGACGAGCGTCTTCACGAACATCCTCTGTGCAGTCGACGGCACACGGACGAGCACGGCGGCCGTCGAGCTGGCCGTCTCGCTGGCGGGCCCCGACGGTCACCTGACGCTGCTGGCGGTGACCGCCGTATCGGGCTCTGGCGCCTACGCCACGGCTGCGATCAGCCCCGGCCGGGTAGACCTGGTGCTGAGCGACGCCAAGCGCATCGCTGATGACGCCGGCGTGCCATCGAGTACCGTCGTGGATCCAGGCGGCCCCCCGGTCGAGGTCATCCTCGAGCGAGCCTCCGATCACGACCTGCTCGCGATCGGAGCACCCGCCACCTCATGGCTGGGTGGCGTGCTCACCGGGGGCGTGGCCACAACCGCGCTGAGCCAGTTCACCACCCCCATGCTCTTCGCTCGCCGGTCCGGCTCGCTCGAGGGCCGCCAGATCTTGGTCGCCAGCGACGGTGAGGAGGGCTCAGATCACCTCGTGGAGCTCGCGGGCCGACTCGGGCAGAGCCAGGGCGCGCGGGTAACCCTCGTCAACGCCCTGGGCGCCGAGTCGAAGATGAACCCCCGGGCCATCCAAGCGCAGGCGCGCGCACTGCAACTCGCGCTGCCAAGCGCCGGCGAGCCGTGCATCGAACCCGGCAAGGCCTCGGACGTGATCCTCGACGCCGCGAAGCACACCAAGGCCTCCTTGGTGGTGATCGGCAGCCGCCGGCTGAGCGGCCTGCACGCGTTTGGAAGCGTCAGCCGGCGCGTGGTGCACGACGCACACTGCTCGGTGCTCGTCATCCCATCTGGCCAATAACGAGCGCTCGGCCTCCACGGCGACGCAACACCTGTACAGCAAAGGAGGCCCGTGATGTTCAAGAACGTGCTCGTGGGAGTGGACGGCAGGCCGAACGGCCGTGACGCCATCGCGCTTGCCTGCAAGCTGATGGATCCTGGCGGAAAGCTGACGCTCGCGCATGTGCACGGCGGTAAGTTGAGCCCCTCCCACGCCGTCACCCCTGGCATGGTGAGAGAGGAGCGCGAGGCCTCTCACAAGCTGCTCGAGCAGGAGCGCGCCGCGGCAGATGTGACAGCGGACCTCCTCAGCGTCGAGTCGATGAGCCCCGGTCGTGGTCTGCACGAGCAGGCCGAGGAGCAGAACGCCGACCTGCTCGTGGTCGGCTCTTGCAGCCACGGCGCGTTCGGCCGGGCGATGCTCGGCGATGACACGCGCGCCGCGCTGAACGGCGCTCCCTGCGCGGTCGCCGTCGCCCCCCGCGGCTACGCCGAGGGGGCGGGCGAGGCAGGCAGTCACATCGACAGGGTCGGCGTGGGATACAACGCCTCACCCGAGAGCAAGGTGGCGCTCGCTGTTGCCCACGAGCTCGCGGAGCAGACCGCGGCTACGGTTCACGCCCTGGAAGTCGTCTGGATCCCGGCGGCCGCCTTCACCGGAATCATGCCCCCCACGATCGGGGAGAGCATCGACTTGATGCTGCAGGAGGCAATTGGACGAATGAAAGAGCTGCCGGACGTCGAGGGTCACGCGGTCTACGGCCTCACGGGTGAGGAGCTGGCCATCTTCGGGAACGCGGTGGACATTCTCATCGTCGGCTCGCGCGACTACGGTCCGATGCGCCGTCAGGTGCTCGGCAGCACCTCCGCCTATCTGGAGCGCCACGCGCGCTGTCCATTGCTCGTGCTGCCCCGCGGCGCCACCGCCGCAGGCGAGGACTCGATGACTTCCAGCGAGCATTAGCATCGTCCAAGAGCGATCAAAGGGAGATATGTCGATGTTCAAGAACGTGCTCGTGGGAGTGGACGGCAGGCCGAACGGCCGTGACGCGATCGCGCTTGCCTGCAAGCTGATGGATCCTGGCGGAAAGCTGACGCTCGCCCATGTCCATGTCGATGTGCTGAGCCCATCGCACTCGACAACCCCCGGCCTCCTAGTCGACGAGCGCGAGCGCTCCCACCAGTTGCTCGAAGGCGAGCGCGCCGCGACCGGCATCGGGGCCGAGTTGCTCAGCATCGTTTCGAGGAGCCCCGGTCGTGGTCTGCACGAGCAGGCAGACGGACGGAACGCCGACCTGCTCGTGGTCGGCTCGTGTGCTCGTGGCGTGCTCGGTCGCGCGATGCTCGGCGACGACACGCGCGCCGCGCTGAACGGCGCGCCCTGTGCGGTCGCGGTCGCCCCCCTCGGCTACGGCGCACACGACAGCCATGACAGCGAGATCAACAAGATCGGCGTCGGCTACAATGGCTCGCCCGAGAGCAAGACGGCGCTCGCGCTGGCCCGGGAGCTGGCGGCCCCCAGCGGGGCGGAGGTTCACGCCCTGGAAGTCGTCTCGATCCCGAGCTACGCATACACCGGGCTCATGGCTCCCTCGATCGGGAAGAGCATCGACTTGATGCTGCAGGAGGCAATTGGACGAATGAAAGAGCTGCCGGACGTCGAGGGTCACGCGGTCTACGGGCTACCCAGTGAAGAGCTGGCCAGCTTCGGCGACGAAGTCGACATCCTCGTGGTCGGCTCACGCGGCTACGGCCCAGTCAAGCGCCTGGTGCTCGGCAGTACCTGCGCCCACCTGCAACGCCACGCGCGCTGTCCATTGCTCGTGCTGCCCCGCGGCGCCACGAGCCGAGGCGAGGATTCCACGGCTTCCGGCGAGCTCCAGGCCGACATCCCAGCGGCCACGGCTGTTTGACCTCGGAGGACGCATCCGTAGAGGCCGGCCATCCGCGGTTGGCCGCAAGTAATCGACCGCCCAACCCGATACCTTCACGATTATGACCGACGAGGACACTGCGGCGCTCGACGTCGTCTCGGCCGACGAGGTCCCCTCCTCTGAGGCGATCCGGCTGGTGCTTGCCGACGATCACGCGGTCGTGCGCAGTGGCCTGCGAATGCTGCTCGACAGCGAGCCGGGCTTCGAGGTCGTCGCGGAGGCCAGCAACATCGATGACGCGCGGCGCTTCGTGCGGGGCCATCACCCCAGGGTGCTGGTGCTCGATCTGAACATGCCGGGTGGCTCGAGCCTCGAGGCGATCCCCATCCTGCGGGAGGAGTCGCCCGACACGCAGATCGTCGTGCTGACGATGCAGCAGGAGCCCGCGTTTGCGCGCGAGGCCCTTGGCGCGGGGGCGCTTGGCTACGTGCTCAAGGAGGCCGCCGATGACGAGCTCGTCGAAGCGGTACGGAACGCCGCCGCCGGGGAGAGCTACCTGAACCCCAAGCTGGGCGCGCGCATCGCCTCAGAGCCTCCCCCCGGCCCACCGGACGATCTCTCAGAGCGCGAGGTCGACGTGCTGCGACTGATCGCCCTGGGGCACACCAACTCTGAGATCGCCGAGCAATTGTTCCTCTCGGTGCGGACCGTCGAGACCCACCGCTCGCACATCCAGCAGAAGCTCAGGCTCTCCACGCGCGCCGAGCTCGTCGACTATGCGCTCAAGCGCAAGCTGATCAACAACGGCGAGTGAGCTCGGCTCCGGCTCAGGAGCCCGACGCGAGCAGGAACAGGTCGAAGATCGCCAGGACGGTGCAGGCGAGGGTCAGAACGATCACGATCAGGGCGTTCGCGCGTTCGCTGCGCTCCCGGATAGCCGTCTTGGACGCCGGGGGCGGCAGGTAGGCCGGCCTGTCGGGTGCAATCCATTTGACATCCGCTGGGCCGCTCGTGGGCGCGAACCCCACGCGGCCTGACGGTCCCGCGCTCGAGTCAAAGGGGCTCATAGCCTGAACCCGGGCCTTCCCCACCGCCGCCAGCCTCACCCAGCACCGCGTGCGTGAGCCGTTGCATCAGACCGTCCTGCGTGTCGCGGCTGGGCGCGAGCAACTCGAGCACCATCAGGCCCTGGCGCACGAGCACGAGCGCGATCAGCCCGAACGCCATCAGCCAGGCCGCACGGTCGAGGTGATGGCCGAGCCTGATCTGCACCGCGGCGACAGTCAGCGCGAGCAGCACCGGCAACAGCGGGGATATCAGCGACACCAGCGATGGCCTCGAGTCCTCGGCCGCCGGCACTACGGCGCCGCTGGGCCGTGAGCTGAACGCGGCGAGCGCGATTCCGAGATATGCCGCGATCCAACCGGTGTCGATCAGGCCCGGGCTCGTGTAGGTGGTCACGTCGGTGAGATAGGCGAACGTGCTGTCCGAGAGCGCCATCACGAGCAGGGCCGCCAGCAGGCACCACAGCGACAGGCGGTCCTTACCGGTCATCCCGCGAATCGCGAGCACGATGAAGAACATGATCACCACGTCGCCGAACGGATAGGCGAGCGTTACCACACCCGTCCACGTGCTGAGATCGGCGCTGCGCCACACCGGGCCGAGAACCAGGGTCCAGCTGAGGAACATCAGCGCGGTGGCGATCACCAGCCCATCGAACACCGAACGCGCCTTGCGTGTCCCGCTGCCCCGCGTCGCCGGATGCACGACCAGCGCCGCGACCGCGAGCGGGATCGCCGAGAGATAGCCGACATCCGCCCACGAGGGCACCGGCACTTCCCTATCGAGGATCAGCGCGTAGTAGCCCCAGATGACCTCGGCCAGCGTCCAGGACGCGGTCGCCAAGCCCAGCAGCAACCAGAACGAACGCATCCGCCCAACATGCCCAGCGCGAGCGCGAAAGCACAGCACGCACGCCGTCAGCGCCGCCAGCGGGGTGAGCCCATCATCGACCCACAGCGTCACCCGCGTGCCGCCGATGCCCAATCCAATCCAGACCGCGCACACGCCGGTCACGAGGATGACCACAGCTAGCGCTCGGAGAAAGCGGCGGCTGATGGAAGCCTCTTCCATCCGTTAGATATCGACGAAAAGTTCTGATCTCTTGACTAAATCGCCGAGAGCTGCGCGGAGATACGCCGCGCGACGGCTTCGTGCCCTATGAGCTGGTCACGTCGCGGTAGTGCTCTTTCCAGATCAGCTTGTAGATCGGGATCTTGCGCGGGATGCGATTGATGCCGGGGATGAAGGGGATGCAGATGAAGGCGAGGCTCAGCACGCCCATCACCATCATCACGAGGATGTCAGCGTTTTCAGAGCTCTTGAACGGTTCGACCTGGTACCAGAGGGCGTACAGCCACAGCCACGGCTGGCCGGGGTAGCTGCCGGTCTCGTTCATCATCCCCCACTGCTCGCCCAGCAGGTGCTGGGCCTTGGCGCGTTCTTCGAGCAGCCCGCCGTCGGCCATGAAGAGGAGCGGCTTTGTGTAGTCGGTTTGGAAGAACTGCTTGCTGGTGAGCAGGCTGCCGTCGACGCCACCGCTCTTGGCGAGGGCGAGCAGGCTGTTCATCATCACCGGGACGGGGCCGGCGTCTCCGCTCGGCGTGACCGTCACGGTGCCGGTGGCTTCCTCCACGGACACCGTCGCCGGCGGCTTCTTGCCGGCTTCTTCGGCTTCCGCGATTTCCGCAAACGGCTTCGCGTACGCTTCGGCCCATTCCTTTTTCTGCTTTTCGGGCGCGGCCTTGTACTGGGCGAGCGCGGCCGTCAGCGCGGGGTCGTTGGGGACCGTTTCCAGCGGCCCCACGACGAAGTCCCTTTCGGTGTCGATCGGGTGGCTGACGCCGAGCCATTTCTGCGGCTTGATGATCCACGCTTCCTGACCGGTGCCGTTGTGGTTGTAGGGCGGCCCATAAGTGGCCGTGCCGCTCGTCCCTGCGAGCTGCGAGGCGGCGGTGCCGACGAAGTTTTGCGGGAGCTGGCGCGACCACTGCGCGATCGTGCTCGGTTTGTCGTCGGGGGATGAGAACAGGACGGTGAGCAGCAACGCGAGCAACGCGATCACCCCGACGGCGATGCACAGCTCTTTGACGAGGTCGTACGGGTAGTAGCGCCCTTTCCAGGGCTGCGTGTCGTCCTTGAGGCGCAGCAAGCTCATGACTGCGCACCCCCGTCCGTGCCGGCTGGGGAGCCGTCGTGGCCAGCGCTCGCCGCGGTGGCGAGAGCGGCTTTTCGCCGCTCGAGCTTGAACGGCGGCACCACACCGTGCTTGCGCACGAGCAGCACGTGCGCGCTGACCAGCCCCACCACCGCTATCGGCAGCAGCAGCACGTGGTAGCTGTACATCTGGCCGAAGTTGGTGACGTTGAAGAAGGCGCCCACGCCGACCGAGTTGAGACCGTCCTTGGCCTGCGTGGAGATCCACTGGGCGTCGAAGTTCTGCTGGGAGACGTAGCCGGTGAGCGCGGCCGGCACGGCGACCAGGAAGGTGATCGCGCCGGTGACCCACACGCGGCTGCGCCCCCCGCGCCAAGCCGCCATCCAGTACTTGCCCCACAGGTGGACGACCATCGCGAAGAAGAACAGCTCCACCGACCACAGGTGGACGCTGTTGAAGAAGTGGCCGACGCCCGTGTAGTGCCACCACGCGGGCCCCTTCAGCGCGAGGATCGAGCCGGAGGTGATGATCACGATCAGGGAGGCGATGCTCGCCACGCCGAACATGTAGATCCAGGAGGCGACGTATGTCGGCTGACCGTCGGGCAGGAGCTTCTCGGGCGGCAGCGCCTCGACGCCCGCCTCCCGAACCTTGACGGTCCACGATTTCTCCGGTGCTTGCGTCGCCGGCGGGTCCGGTGCGACGCTGCTCATGAGGAGCCTCCCCGCCCGCGCGCCGCCCGCCGGCTGGCCGCTCCCGGGAACGGAAGCACGATCGCCAGGGCGAACACGATCAGCATCACCGCGATCACAATGACGTTGGCCACCGACAGATGGATGAATTCCCAGTCCACCGTATGGGCCGGGTGATTCAGGTTGAAAACCGCGCCCAGCACACCCACAGAACTCAAGACTGGCCTCCTCCGATTGCCTTGCACACCGATTGCCTTGCACACCATCTGCCACGACCATCTGCCGCGACACCATCTGCCTCGTGCTATCTGCCGGGCAGCCTACAGGCACACCGGGCTCGCTCGCATCCGTACTTTTCGGCAATCGATGTGCGGGAATCTGCTGAGCTACCCACCCGTGGTGTGTTGATGGTGCTGCAGGTAGCCCGCCGCGCGCAGCTGCTTGATGACGGTGCTTTGGCGCTTATCGAGTGCCTGCAGCCCTTCCTCGAGCTCGTGCGCGGTGGCTGCCGTCTCGTGCTCGGCGCGGCGGATCGCCATGCGCTCGCGGCCTTGGGATTCATGCAGCAGGTCCTTTGTCTGTGGATGAACGGCGGGTGTGAGCCCCTCGATCGTTGGGTCGCTCGCTGACGCTGGCACGATCACGGGCAGCCCGTTTGGATGCCAGTGGATCTCCGCGTGGACGGCCTGGTCGTGGGTGTGGGCCCACCGCGCGAGGTGGGCTCCGAGCGCTTCCTCGGGGGGCCACCACAGGCATCCACTCGCCATCTGCTCGTCATGGAGGTGTCCCCTGTTGGCGTCCCACCAGCGCTGCCCGGGGGCGTCGACGAGGATGCCGTGAAGCGCGGGAAGCGGCGCCCCGGACGGTTCGCCCAGAGCGAGCGTCGCGATGATCGAGCTCGCGACGGCATCCGCTTCGGCGGCGGTGATGATGCTGTGCTTCAGAGATCCCTGAACGGCGTCGCCTAGCGCCCACACCCGGTCGCTGCCAGTGACGCGCCCGTCGACGCCGACCGGTAGAAAGCCATGTGGGGCGCTCGGCAGACCGGACACTTCGGGACCGAAGCTCTCCGGGACGCAGAGCACACGGTCGACGGTGATCTCCCGGGCCGGATCGCCCAGGGTGACCCGGACGGTATGGCCGCCGCCGCGGTCTGGGGTGTCCTGCTCCGCGGTGAAGCTGTGCGTCACGCTCGAACTCGAGACTTCTACACCCGCGTCGGCCAGGGTCCTGCTCACCCAGTCGGCCGCTTGCCGACCGAGGCCGCTCGCGGGCCGCTCCTCGGCCGTGATGACTATCACCGAGACGGGCGTGGGCGCCAGGTGTGACGCTGTCCAGGCGAGGATCAGCGCAGCCTCATAGCCGGCGAGCGGCCAGCCCGCTCCCGCGGGGATGGTTACCGCGACCGACCTCACGGTGCCGGCGGCCAGCTCGTCGAGCAGCGCCCCGAGCTGGCCTTGGTCGGGCTCCTGGCCCCAGGTGATCAGTGGCGGTGCGGATCCTCGCTCGTGAGCGCCCACGGCGATCACGAGCGCGTCGAAGTCGATCAGCTCGCCATCGTGCGTCAGCACTCGGCACTCGTCGTCTTGCACGGTGACGAGCTCGTCGAGCACGACCCGCATGCCTCGCTCAGCGGCCAGACGATGGATGTCGATCGTGCGCGCCGGCTCTCTGACAAACGGAGCGCCACTCGAGAGGGGCCTGTAGGTGAGGTCCACCGTCGCGGTCAGGAGCGTGATCTCGACTCGCTCGGCGAGCGCGTCCTCGAGGGCCAGCGCCGTCTCGAGGCCACCGTACCCGGCGCCGGCGATTAGAACCTTCACGGGTGCGATGTCGGGATTCACAGGGCCCTGTGGTCCTCGGTCATGTCTTTGTGCAGGCTAGGTCGCCGGCTGAACGTCGCCATCCGGGCGTTCCCGCGACGTGAACCGTGAAATGCCGCAGGCTTGGAGATAGCCGTACCGGTTGTGGCTTGCTCTGCGGGTAACTACGCAGGCGAGCTGTGGCGTCAGACCGATGACCGCCGTTGTGAGGGAGCCTAAGTTACGAGAGCGCTGACTGAGCGATCACCCCCCCCCCCCCCCCCCCGAGGATTGGCAT
>DAIOGX010000038.1:12620-19567 GCA_036744995.1 Solirubrobacteraceae bacterium
GTAACTACTCAGGCGAGCTGTGGTGTCAGACCGATGATCGACAGTGCGCGGGGACCTAAGTTACGAGAGCGCTGACTGAGTAAGAAAGCGCTGACTGAGCGATCACCCCGACCGACGAGGATTGGCATGAGTGAAATCACAAGCGAGCGGGACGTGGCATATCACCTCCACGTCGACCCCGACGAGGCGCCTGTGGCCAGTCTTGCGCTTCGCATGCTGATCTCCGACGAGGCACACGAGCCGCAGATTCGGCGGCTCGCCCGTGAGGTCCTTCACCAGCTCGCAGCGGAGCCGGGCACAGACGGAATCCTGACGGTGGGGCTGAGCCCCGAGCAGATGAAGATCACTCATACCGCCGTCAGGCTGCTGCTCAACGACCTCGGGCGCGAGCAGGACTCCGAGCGTCAGATCCTCTGGCGGATTCTGGGCAAGCTTCCCGATGAGCACGCGATCCGCGCGATCGAGCTCGGATAGACAGCCACCCAACCGTGACATGCGAACTCTTGATGACCTGGACGTGAGCGGCAAGCGGGTGCTCCTGCGGGCCGACCTCAACGTTCCGCTCGAGCATACCCCCGGCGCTTCGCCGAGCGTCATCGATGACGCTCGCATCCGGGCCGCCCTGGAGACAATCGAAGAGCTGCGCGCTCACGGCGCACGGATCGTGCTGGTCTCACACCTGGGCCGACCCCATAACCGCGATCCGGAGCTGTCGATGCGCCCGGTGGCGGACAGGGTCAGAGAGCTGACGGGGGCACACGTGACGCTGGCTGCAGGGGTGGTCGGCGAGGATCTCCAACTCCTCACTGAGCGGCTGCCTGAAGGGGAGATCATCGTGCTCGAGAACGTGCGCTACGAGCCCGGGGAGACAAAGAACGATCCCGGGCTCGCCCGGGCGCTCGCCGACTTGGCTGACGTCTACGTCAACGACGCGTTCGGCGCCGCCCACCGGGCCCACGCGAGCACCGAGGAAGTCGCCCACCTGCTGCCGTGTGCCGCCGGACGCTTGATGGAGCGCGAGGTTCGTGCTCTGAGTGGAATCCTCGAGCGGCCCGCTCGGCCGCTGGTGGCGGTGCTCGGCGGCGCGAAGGTGACAGACAAGATCGCGCTCGTCGAGCATTTCCTGGACGTGGCCGACTCGGTGCTCATCGGTGGCGCGATGAGCTTCCCGTTCCTTGCCGCACAGGGCCACGCGGTCGGCGCCTCGCCGTGTCTGAAGGACGATGTCGACCGCGCCCGTCGAGCACTGAGGAAGGCTGCCGAGACGCACCACGGGCTCGAGCTGCCCGAGGATCTGGTCGTCGCGCAGCGGCTCGCGGCTGAGGCCGAGCGCCACGGGACCGACAGTCCAGATGTGCCCGATGGCTGGCTCGGACTCGACATCGGTCCGCGCAGCGCCGCTCGCTATGCGAATACCATCGCGGCCGCCGGCACGGTCTTCTGGAACGGGCCGATGGGAGCCTTCGAGTGTGGGCCGTTCTCGCACGGCACACGCATCATTGCGGAGGCCGTGGCGCACACGAACGGGACCAGCGTCGTCGGCGGAGGCGAGACGGTGGCCGCGGTCAGGCAGTTCGGGTTGCAGGACGATGTGGACCATCTCTCGACCGGGGGCGGGGCGACGCTGGAGCTGCTGCGGGGCGGGCGGCTGCCCGGTGTCGAGGCTCTGAGCGCCAGCGCCCTCGAGCCGGACGCTCGGGGCGCACGCCTGCGCGTTACGGGCGCCGGCCAACCGCCGGCTGCCGGCGTGCTCACATGAGCCTGCACGCAGATCCCGTCGCTACGGCGGCCCAGAGCGTCTGCTTGATCGTGATGGACGGCTGGGGCATCGCTCCGCCGGGGCCGGGTAACGCGATCTCGCTCGCCCGCACACCGGTATTCGACCAGCTGTGGGCCTCCTACCCGCACGCTTCGCTGAGTGCATCGGGGCCCAGCGTCGGACTGCCCGAGGGACAGATGGGCAACTCGGAGGTCGGCCATCTCACGCTTGGCGCGGGAGCGGTGGTGCCCCAGGCGCTCGTGAGGATCAACGATGCCGCGGCGCGCGGCGAGTTCGCTCAGAACGAGGTGCTCCGCAGTGCCCTCACCGCCGGCTCGCGGGTGCACCTGCTCGGCCTGACCTCCGACGGTGGCGTGCACTCCGAGCTCGAGCACATGCGCGCGCTGATCGAGCTGGCCGCGGACCTCGGCGCCGAGGACCTGGTGCTGCACTGCTTCACCGACGGGCGCGACACCTCGCCGACCGAGGGCATGCACTATCTGGAGACGGTCGAGCGCTGGTGCATGCAGGCGGGCGCCGGGCGGGTGGCGAGCGTTGTGGGGCGCTACTTCGCGATGGATCGCGACCATCGTTGGGAGCGCACCCAGGCCGCTTATGACCTGCTGGTCCACGGCCAAGCCGAGCATCACACCGTCGATGGGAGCGCAGCCGCCCGTGAGGCGTACAGCCGCGGTGAGACGGACGAGTTCATCTCCCCCACGCTCGTGGGCGAGGAGGGCCTGATTCGCCCCGGCGACAGCGTGCTGTGCCTGAACTTCAGGCCCGACCGCATGCGCCAGCTCGTGCGCGCGCTCGCAGACCCGAGCTTCGGCGAAGGGGTGGAGGAGCTTCCCGGGTGGCGTGGTCGTGACGGCGCACAGCCCGTGCGAGCGCTGGCGACGTTCAGCGAGTACCAGGAGGGCTGGCCGTACCCCGTCGCTTTCCCGGCGGCGTTCCCCGCCGACACGCTCGCCGCGGTGATCTCACGGGCGGGCGAGACCCAGCTGCATGTGGCGGAGACTGAGAAGTATCCACACGTCACGTACTTCTTCAACGGCGGGGTCGAGCAGCCGCTCGCCGGTGAACGGCGCGAGCTGGTCCCATCCCAGCGCGATGTGCCCACCTACGACCACAAGCCACAGATGAGCGCTTGCGATATCACCGACGCGTTCCTGGCGAGGTTCAGCGACGAATACCCGCGCTTTTCGGTGCTCAACTTCGCCAACGCCGACATGGTCGGACACACGGGAGTGATTCCGGCGACCATTCTCGCCGTGGAGACCGTGGACGAATGCTTGGGTGAGATCGTCGAGGAGGTCCAGCGCCAAGGCGGGGTGTGCGTGATCACAGCCGATCACGGCAACGCCGAGGACATGCTCGCCGCGGACGGGAGCCCCAACACCGCCCACTCGCTGAACCCCGTGCCGCTGATCCTGGCCGCACCCGGTGCGGATCTGGCCGGCGAGGGCACCCTGGCCGACGTCGCGCCGACCGTGCTCGACCTGCTCGGCATCGAGCAGCCGGCGACGATGACGGGGCATTCGCTGCAACCAGCAAACCACGCCGGCGGGACGGTTTAGGATCGCTCTATGGCGGTCGAGGCGGTCTTCCCTGGCGCGGATATCGGCCGCGGGATGTACGAGTCCTTCTATCTCCGCGCGGTCGCTCCCGACGAGCCGGTGGGCGTGTGGCTCCGCTACACGGTCCACAAGCGTCCTGGAGGAGTGCCGCGCGGATCGGTGTGGTGCACCGTGTTCGACGCCGCCGCAGGGCCGCTCATGCACAAGCACACGACTGAGGATCTCACCGCTCCCGCCGACGGCTGGATCGCCATCGGGCCGGACTCGCGCCTGGCCTCCGGTGTCGCCGAGGGATCGTGCGGCGAGGCCAGCTGGTCGCTGCGCTTCAGATCGGATGAGCGCGAGCTGCGCCACCTGCAGCACGCGTGGATGTACAAGGCGCCGCTGCCGCGCACCAAGCTGACGAGCCCTGCCCCCTCCGCGAGCTTCGACGGCACGATCGAGATATCTGGCTCACCCTCCCGTACGCTGGACGTGCGTGGCTGGCGGGGCATGGTGGGGCACAACTGGGGATCGGAGCACGCCGAGCGCTGGATCTGGCTGCACGGAATCGGCTTCGAGGAGGACCCCTCTGCGTGGCTTGACGTCGCGGTCGGCCGGGTGCTCGTGGCGGGGCGGATGACGCCGTGGCTGGCCAGCGGCGCTCTATCGCTCGGCGGCCGTCGCGTGCGCCTCGGCGGGCTTCTGACGCGGGGGTTGAGGGTCGCAGCGACCGCAACGCGCTGCACGATCGTCCTCCCGGGCGAGCGTGGCTCGAGCGTGAAAGCCCACGTCGAGGAGCCCCCGGACACGGCGGCGGGCTGGCGCTACGCCGATCCCGATGGCGGTGAGCACGACGTGGTCAACTGCTCGATCGCATCGCTCACGCTCAGCGCACACTGGCATGGCGAGGCGACGCGCATGCTGCACACAGACCACGGCGGGGCGTACGAGCTGGGGATGCGCGAGCGTGACCACGGCGTGCCGCTCGCTCCGTTCGCCGACGGCTGAACACCACCGATCCTGGCCATTCAGCCAGTCGCCAGCTTCGCGCTGATACGGTGACACGACCACGTCCAGCGCCAAACCAGAAGCCAGCTCGCTCAACGCGTTTATCGCCGCCGCCCCGTGGCCACAGCGCACGGGACTGCGCGCGCTGTTGGCCATCGCGCGCCGTCCGCGCGGAGTGGCGCTGCTCGCTCGCGTGGCCCCCTGGGACCAGCTCGCACGCGGGCTGCTCACGGTGGAGCACTACGACGACCCTCTCCTCAGCCGCTCACTGGGTTGGGATGTGGACGCGGTGATCGCCCGCGGGCGCGAGCTGCGGCGCGCGGAGGGACGGCCGTGAAGGGGCGCGAAGCGGGCCGGCTCGACGCGGATGTGTGCGTGATCGGTGCGGGCGCGGGCGGCGCGGTCGTCGCGGCCGAGCTGGCCGAGGGTGGTATGAGCGTGGTGGTGCTCGAGGAGGGGCACTGGCATGACCCGGACGGCTTCACGGCGAGGACTCCGGAGATGCTCGCGCGCCTCTACCGCGACGGCAGTCAGATCGTGACGCTCGGCAAGCCGCCGATCCTGCTGCCACTCGGACGTGGCCTGGGGGGCACGACGCTGATCAACTCGGGGACGTGCTTTCGCACTCCCGCGCATGTGCTGGAGCGCTGGCAGCGCGAGTTCGGCGTGGACGTGAGCGAGCAGTCGCTGGGACCCTGCTTCGAGCGCGTCGAGAAGGCGTTGTCGGTGAGCGAGGTGACGCCCGAGCTGGCGGGTGCCAACGCGGAGGTCGCCCGCCGCGGCGCCGAGCGCCTGGGCTGGTCGCATGGCTACCTGCGGCGCAACGCACGCGGTTGCGTGGGCTCGGGCGTGTGTACGCTCGGCTGCCCGACCTCGGCCAAGCAGCACACGGGCATCACGTATGTCCCGCGCGCGCAACAGGCCGGCGCACGCATCGTCACGGGCGCGCACGTACAGCGGGTGATCGTCGAGCGCGGTCGCGCGCGCGGCGCGCGGGCACGGATGGCAAGCGGAGCGCCGATCGAGGTGCGTTCGCCGATCGTCGTGGTGGCGGCGGGCACGATCCACACGCCACTACTGCTGGGACGCAGCGGCATCGGCTCTCAGTCGGGGCAGCTCGGACGCAACCTCTCGTTGCATCCGGCCACGGCGATCTTCGCGCGCATGAACGAGATCGTCGATATGAGCCGTGGCGTGCCACAGAGCTTCTATGTCGACGAGTTCGCGGCGGAGGGAATCATCTTCGAGGGGGCCGCGGGGCCGCCCGCGTACGCGGCGGCGTCGCTGCCACTGACAGGTCGGCGGCACGCTGAGGCGATGGCCGACTACCGCAGGCTGGCTCTGTTTGGGCTGATGGTCTCAGACAGCTCGCGCGGCAGCGTGAGGGCAGTGGCGGGACGCCCGCTGATCCGCTACGACCTCGTGCAGGACGACTTGATGCGCTTCCGCAAGGGCCTTACACGGATGCGCGAGCTGTTCGATGCGGCCGGCGCGCGCGAGGTCCATCTGCCGCTGCCCGAAGGAGTGAGTCCCGAGCACGCGCGTCTTCGCGACCTAAAGCTGATGGCATTCCATCCGCTGGGGACCGCACGCGCCGACGCGCGGCCCACGCACGGGGTGATCGACGGCGATCTCGCTGTGCACGGCATAATGGGCGTGTATGTCGCGGACGGCTCCGCCGTGCCAAGCTCGCTTGGCGTGAACCCCCAGCTCACGATCATGGCGCTTGCCACCAGACTGGCCTTCGGGCTGCTGGGCAACGGTGTAGAGGGCACGCCTACCGACGCGAATCTCGCGAGCTCCCAATCCGACGATTACCCGAAGGAGGCCCCATGTCGTTCCTGATCGATCCGCCGCTCCTATTCACAGGGGGACGCGCCTACGCGCGTGCCACACGCGAATCGGACCCGAGCGCCGCGCGCGACGCGGCCGTGGGCGCGGCGTTCATGGCGGTGTTCTGGGGCATCAGCGTCGGCCTGTACCTCGACCAGGGATGGACGCGGCCGGTGTGGAAGGTGTGTCGCGCCGCGTCCGGACGCGACTGGATGCTCAACTCGGGCGTGCTCAGATTCGACTGGCGCAAAGCCGGCCCCCGCACGCACAGGATCTCAGCGGCGATCTTCGCGACATATCCCCTATGGCTGTGGCTGGGGATGCGCCGCCAACGCTCCTGAGGGGAAAATAACGTTCAGGTGACCAGCTTCGGTTGCATGGCCCGTTCATCAAGCGCCGGAGGGCGCTCACCGCCTCCCGCCGCTGACCGTGGCGAGCTCGCTGGACGTGCGCTCGATGTTCGGCAGTCTGCGCTCCAGCCAGGCGGGTAGCCACCACACGCGTGGGCCGAGGACCCGCATGATCGACGGTAGTAGGACGAGCCTCACGATCGTCGCGTCGAGCACCACGGCGATCGTCAGCCCAACGCCGAACTGGCGCAGCGGGATGACGTCGGCTCCGGCGAACGCGAGGAACACGGCGGTCATGATCGCCGCGGAGCCGGTGATCACGCCCGCTGTGTGCCGCAGGCCGTAGCGGATCGCGTCCTCGGAGTCGCCGGTGGCGAGAAACTGCTCGCGCATGCGCGTCAGCAGGAAGACCTCGTAGTCGATCGAGAGGACGAA
>DAIOGX010000039.1:0-19313 GCA_036744995.1 Solirubrobacteraceae bacterium
CGGCGGTCTCGAAAACCGTTGTGCGTCTGATTGGCGTACCGGGAGTTCGAATCTCCCCCCCTCCGTTGATTTTTTTGGGAGGCCCGGAAGCCAGTTCCTGCGTTGATTGCTGTTGGCGCCGGCCACCACAGCTGTCGGCGCTCGGGCCGGGCTGGGGTGGTCTGGTCGCAACCGCCGGGTAGGGCCGCTGAAGAGGTGGCGGATATTTCACATGCGCGTATGAGCCTGCGCTAGGCTCACCGCCATGGGCGAGCGCACGCAGTACACACCGGGAACCTTCAGCTGGACAGATCTGACGACGACCGACCAGGACGCGGCGAAGACCTTCTACGGGAGCCTCTTCGGCTGGGAGGCCGAGGACATGCCCATGGGGGACGGCGTCTTCTACTCGATGCAACGGGTGGACGGCAAAGACGTCGCCGCGATCTCTCCGCAGCCGCAGATGCAGCGCGATGCCGGTGTCCCGCCGATGTGGAACTCGTACATCACGGTGGAGAATGTCGACGCCGCCGCCGATCGAGCGAAGGAACTCGGCGCCACCTTGCATGCGCCACCGTTCGATGTGATGGAAGCCGGCCGGATGGCGGTGATCCAGGATCCGCAGGGTGCGTTCTTCATGCTCTGGCAGGCGAACCAGCACATCGGCGCGGCGCTCGTGAATGCGCCCGGCGCCCTCAGCTGGAACGAGTTGTCCTCGCCGGACGTGGATGGGTCGAAGAGCTTTTACTCATCAATGTTCGATTGGAGCATCGAGCCGTTCGAGGGCAGCCCACAGCCATATTGGTCGATCAAGAACGGCGATCGAAACAATGGCGGCATCCGCGAGCTGGACTCACCGGGCCCACCGCCGCATTGGCTCGTGTACTTCGCGATCGACGACATCGATGCGGGACTGGCGAAGGTGGAGGAGCTCGGCGGGACGAAGCACGCGGGTCCGATCGACATCGGCATCGCGAAGATCGCGGTCGTGGCCGATCCGCAGGGCGCCGTCTTTGCGCTCTACGACGGCCAGCTCGAGTCCTGAGCGCGCCTCCGCTGATTCTCCGCTGATCGAGGTCCTCCAGCCGCCGGCCCACCCGCCGGTGGACACCGGCCAGTCGCCACTGCGCCACTGGCCAGTCGCCGATCGATCGATCGCAACATCGGTCGATCGATGTTGCGCACGCATACGCACGCACGCACGCGCGCACGCAGGTGCGTGCGAGGTCACTCCGCGGGCGAGGCTCCCGCTCCGTTCCGCCGGTCCGCGAGGTCCGCGCCGGTCGTCGTGGTCATCACGCTCGCCGCGCCGCCGCCCATCGCACGGCGCACCAACCTGGGAGCGAGTACGCGCAGCGCCGCCGCCAGAGCGTAGGGGCGCGGCACGTAGCCTTCAGGACGGCGCCCGACGCCGGCCCGGTAGATCGCCTCGGCTGCCTGCTCCGGCGTGGAGACGGCCCAGCGCGTCCACGGCTTGGCGGTGAGCTCTGACTGGGGGAAGCCCTCGGTGGAGATGAACCCGGGCAGTACCAGCCCGACGTGGACGCCGTGCGCGCGTTCCTCCATCCACAGCGCATCCGACCAGGATGCGAGCGCGGCCTTCGAGGCGCTGTAGGCGCCGGTGCCCTTACGCGTCACGCGCGCGGCGGTGGAGGCGACGTTGACGATCGCGCTGGGAGCCGATGAGCGCAGCAGCGGAAGCAGCGCCTCGGTGAGCCGCACCTGTGCGTCGAAGTTGATCGCCATCGTGCGCCGCACGTTGTCGTAGCCCCCGTCCGCGAAGGGCTGGCGCCAGGCGGCCCCCGCGTTGTTGACGAGCAGGTCCAAACGCCCGTGCAGCTCGGCTACGTGCTCGAGGATTCGCGCGGGCGCGTCGTCGTCGACGAGGTCGACCGCGACGAAGCTGGCGCGGGACTCCCCGCCGCCCAGCGACGCTGCCAGGTCGCGCAGGCGCTCCTCGCGGCGTGCGACCAGCACCAGCGATGCGCCGGGCTCGCGGGCGAGACGCCTCGCCGCCGCCTCGCCGATCCCGCTCGAGGCGCCGGTGACCACCGCGATCATCGCCACAGCCTACAGCCGGGACGATACGGTTGTGGGATGGACTCAACCGCGACCGATCAGGGGTCGGGAGCAGAACCCAGCCGCCGCGGATCGCCGTCGCCGACGGCCCGCAAGCGCGAGGCGCTCGAGCTGTTCCGCGGCCTGCCGCGACGCTATGACCTGCTGTCGGCGGCGCTCAGCTTCTGGCAGGACCCGCGCTGGCGCCGCGCGCTCGTGGGCGCGGTGGCGCCGATGGACGGGGATCGCGTGCTCGATGTGGCGACCGGCACGGGGATGGTCGCAGCCGAGCTGTTGAAGCGTGCGCCCGGGTGTCGAGTCGTGGGCCTCGACCAGAGTCCCGAGATGTTGTCCGGCGCCCGAGCGCGTTTCGTGGGCCGCGACGATGGCGCGCGCATCGAGCTGGTCGAAGGGCAGGCGGAGGAACTGCCGTTCGCCGAGCAGAGCTTCGACGCGCTCACGGTGACCTATCTGCTGCGCTACGTCGACGATCCGCCGGCGACGCTGCGCGAGCTGGCCCGCGTGATTCGCCCCGGCGGGCGGATGGCTTCGCTCGAGTTCGGCGTGCCCCCGTGGCCACCAGCGCGTGCGGCGTGGCGGTTCTACACGGCGGTCGGTCTGCCGGCGCTCGGCCGGATCGACTCGCGCGAGTGGGCGCGGGTGGGCCGCTTTCTCGGGCCGAGCATCGCCGGCTTCTACGAGCGCCATCCGCTCGAGCGGCTCCGCGAATACTGGCAAGCGGCGGGGCTCGAGAACATCGAGGTGCGGCGGATGAGCCTCGGCGGGGGCATCGTCATGTCCGCGAGGAAGTCCGGGCTCGTCACCGACGCCCCCGCAGAGGCCTCCGAGCCGCCCCTCGCCACCGGCTCGCGCGCGCCGCGGCCGTCGTCATCGATGCAGACGACGCCTCTGAGGCGCGGATGATCGATCGCCAGTGATGCCGGCCACGCCTGAGCTCCCGGCGTTCTACGCGCTCGGCCGCGGCCGCGTGGGCGAAGTGCTGACGCTGCTCCATCCGCCCTATACGGCATGGCATCTGAGCTACTTCGCGCTCGGCGCGGCGACCGCGCCACAACTGCACGCCGATCGCCTGTGGTGGGGTCTCGCCGCCTTCGGCCTGGCGGTCGGGGTGGCCGCGCACGCGCTCGACGAGCTGCACGATCGCCCGCTGGGCACGAGCCTGTCCGATCGCACGCTGATCGGCCTGGCCGTGGTCAGCCTGCTCGGTGCGCTCGCGATCGGCATCGGCGGCGTCCTTCAGGTCTCGGCCTGGCTCGTGCCGTTCGTCCTCGCGGGCGTCGTCTTCCTGCCGGCCTACAACCTCGAGCTCCTCGGCGGTGCTCTGCACAGCGACCTCTGGTTCGCGATCGGCTGGGGCGCGTTCCCGGCGTTCACCGGGTACTTCGTCAACGCCGAGCAGGTCGCGCTTCCGGGTCTCGCGATCGCCGCCGGCTGCCTGGCGATGAGCGTCGCCCAGCGACGTCTGAGCTCGCCGGCGCGCGAGCTGCGTCGCCGCACAACCTCAGTCAGCGGTGTGCGGACACGCCCCGATGGCAGTTCTGAGCCGCTGTCGCTCGCCGGCCTGCTGGCGCCACTGGATGGAGCGCTCGCGGCGCTGTCGCTGGCGATCGTCGTGATCGCCTGCGCGCTCGTCGCCGCGCGTCTGGGGTGAGGCGGCGAAAGCGGGCGTGCAAGGTGATCCGCAGCCCTCGCCGAGAGGTACATTGAGGTGATGGGGTACCGGTGGAGGATGCAAGGGTTGTGATGAGCGCGAGGTGCGGCACGAGATGAGCGCCTCAGCCGTTCGCGCCGTGCGCGGTCGCCTGCCGATCTTCGTCGCGCTCTGCGCGGCGATCTTGGTGGTGATCGGGGGCGCGATGTACTTCTATGACCACGCCCGGCGCGAAACGATCGCGAACGGCGTGAAGATCGATGGCGTGAGCGTCGGCGGCCTGCACGCGACGGCGGCGCGAGCGAAGATCCAGCGCGAGCTCCTCGGGCGCTTGAACCGGCCGCTGACGGTGCGCTCGGGGGCGAGGATATGGACGCTCGACCCGCGCGCAGCCGAGTTGACGGTCGACGTGGAGAAGATGATCGCCCAGGCCGTCAGCGCCAGCCGCGAAGGGTCGATTGTGACGCGGACGCTGCGCGGGTTGACCGGCGGGAGCGTTCACCGCAATGTGCCGCTCGTCGTCAGCTACTCCCACCAGGCGGTGCGTGACCTGACGGCGAAGGTGAGCCAGACCGTGGGTCGGGCGCCCACAGACGCGACGGTGCAGCCCAGCGCGAGCGGGCTGACGGCCGTGCCGGCGCAGACTGGGCTCGAGGTTGAAGGGGCGCGGCTCGCCGAGCGGGTCGAGCGCGCTTTGACCGGCGCGACCGTCAGCCATGCGATCACGGTGCCGACGCGCGTGGTGCAGCCGGCGGTGAGCACAGCTCAGCTGGCTGCGAAGTACCCCGCGTACATCGTCGTGGATCGCGGCGAATTCAGGTTGCGCTTCTACGAACACCTGAAGCTGGCGAAAACATATGAAATCGCAGTCGGAATGGAAGGCCTGGAAACGCCCGGCGGCCTGCACCACATCGAATGGGAGCAGGTCGACCCGCCGTGGTACGTGCCGAAAAAAGCGTGGGCCGGTGCGCTCGCGGGCACGGTCGTGCCGCCCGGTCCCACGGATCCGCTGAAGGCGCGCTTCATGTCGTTCGACGGCGGTGCCGGCATCCATGGAATCGACCCCAGCGAGTACTCCTCGATCGGCCACGATGCGTCGCACGGCTGCATCCGGATGCGGATCCCGGACGTGATCGCGCTCTACGGCAAGACCCCGGTGGGCACTCCCGTGTACATCATCTAAAGCTCCAAGACCCTAAGACGAGACTGCGGCGGCTAGCGCTTGAGCAGGCTCTCGCGGTATTCCTGGTTCTGCCGGCGCTCGCCGCGGATCTGGATGGCGATGTAGACGATGATGATGTTGACCAGCACGCCGATGCCGCCGAACGTGGCGATCAGGCCGATGTCCTTGATGACGGCTTCGCTGGTGGCGATCATCAGCATGGACGAGAGCCTAGCAATGAGCGGCGCGGCGGTGTCGCCGCCAGCGGCGGGGCGATCGGTGGCCGCGGCGAGCGGATCGCGCGCCGGTGTCGTAGCCTTCAGTCAGCCGCCACCGATCGATCGAAGATCGGGGCCACTGCCGCCCGAGGGCGAGCGAGCAGCGTATGGAGAGGTGCCGGAGCGGTTGAACGGGCGCGACTGGAAATCGCGTGACGGGGGAAACTTCGTCCGAGGGTTCGAATCCCTCCCTCTCCGTTTCGGATAGCTAGAAATCTTTGGCCTAGTCCCCTGGCTCCGTTTGAGGACGACCGCTGATACTCAACGCCGCGGAGCGGCGCAGTAGGTGGGGCGCTATCCATCCCAGCAAAACATCCAGCGAAAACAAATATTCCGCAGCTAAGTCGGGTCTCGCTGAGATGCTTGCGCGAACGTGACGAGGCGTCTGCGGTCCTCGTCCCACAGCTTGAATCGCATGGCGCGCAGGCCGTCTGCGAGGGAGAGGATTGGCACGTCGTGGAAGATCGCGTTCTCGTCGTGCGCCCGTTGCAGGTTGTAGTTGGGGATGCGGGAGTTCAGGTGGTGGACGTGGTGCAGGCCGATGCTGCCCGAGAAGAACTGGAGGATGGGAGGCAGCTTGAGGTAGGAGCTGCCGCGTAGCGCGGCGTCGGTGTAGCTCCAGTCGCCGGTGTCCTCCCAGTAGGCGTCCTCGAACTGGTGTTGGACGTAGAACAGCCAGATGCCGGCCGAGCCGGCGAGCATGACCGTCGGAGCCTGGACCAGCAGGAAGTTGAGCCAGCCCAAATACCAGCAGAGCGCGGCGAGGAGGATCGCGAGCGCGATGTTCGTGCCGATCACGCTGCGGCGCAGGCGCGGGCGCGCGTCGCGGGCCACGAGGCGTGGGCCGATGAGCAGCGCGACGATCGGCCCGACCCCGAACATGATCAGGGGATTGCGAAACAGGCGGTAAGCCAGCCGCGATCGCGGCGGTAGCGCGTGATACTCGGCGACGGTCAGCGTGCGTACGTCGCCGCCACCGCGGCGATCGAGGTCGCCTGAGGTGGCGTGGTGGATCGCGTGGTCGTGGCGCCAGCGCAGGAACGGCGAGTAGACCATCAGCCCGAGGACCGTGCCGAGCCAGGCGTTGGCGCGCTTCGTGGGCAGGAGCGAGCCGTGGGAGCAATCGTGGAAGAGGATGAAGGTTCGCACCAAAAAGCCGGAGGCCGGGATCGCGATCGCCAGCGCGAGCAGATATGAGACGTGTCTCAGTGCGAGGTACATCGCGGCGGACAGCGCCAGATAGGGAACTACCGATGTCGCGATCGCCAGTAGGCTGCGCCCGAGGTTGGGCTGGGCGTATGGAGCCAGATCCTCGCGCCAGAATGGACGCTCCGGACGGCTGGCGCCAGCGTGCTCAGGAGGGCGAGGCCGGTTGGGCTCGGGCGTCGGCAAGTCAGACCAGCATGCCAGGAGGAGCGGTCGAATGCAAAGGGCTGATGCGCGGGAAGGCGCTCCTCCCCGCCGGTCCTCGCGGTTCAACGCTGCGCGCCGTCTAGACTAAGGCGCTCTGCGCCTGTAGCTCAGCTGGATAGAGCGTCGGTCTACGGAACCGAAGGTCAGAGGTTCGAATCCTCTCAGGCGCGTAGCCGCCGTCAGCTGTCTTCATGGAGCGGCGGTGAGCCCGAGTGCGGTGAAGAAGCGTTGCACGGCGTCTACCGCGTCGACGCGTAGCTCGGTCTGGGGGGTTTGCGGGTCGACTTGGATGGCTTGCTCGGCGTAGGAGCGTGGGCCGATGTCGGACGGGCTGCGGTAGCGCTCACGGACCTCGAGGAACGTGCTCTTTAGTGGGCCGAGGTCCTTTGAGAGCGGCCCGTCGCGTAGGGCTTGGGCGGCGTCCTCAGGTCCACCGGCTCGGTTGTGAAGCAGCACATATGCGAGGTCGTAATAGTCCTTGGTGGCCGCGCGACTGCGCAGCGCCGCGCACTTGGACAGCAGATAGCCCTGCAGCCCGGCGAAGCGAACGCTGACCTGTACCTCGGTGCCGTCGGCGAGCTCGCCCGTGATCTCCTCCCACTGGAAGTCGTGGGCTACATATCCGGTGCCGCGCAGGTTGGCGGCGCCGAGACGGCGGCTGCCGTTCGGTCGTACGCTCTCGCCCTCCCGGTACTGGCTGAGATCGCAGAGAAACTCGATCCTGATGGGGGTGGAGTCGATCGATCCTTGCCAGCGCCAGCCATCCTGCTCGGGGTCGGGCTCGAACTGGAGCGCTTCGAGGGCGCGCTCGACGACCCCGAGGTCTGCGTCGGGGTCGATGTGGCTTACCAGCAGAACATCGACGTCTGTCGTGCCGAGGTGCTCCGGGATGACACCTGCGGTATCTCGCACCAGGACGGCCGGCACGAGGCCGCCGAGGACGACGAGGAAAGGCGTTTCATCGCCGATCTCGTGTAGCAGTCTGACGAGCGCGCTCTCCGCCCGTGCGCGTGCCTCGGGCGAGCGCTCCTCCTCCGTCATGTCCGTACCGCCATCGGCTCGACCGGCTGCTCGGCTTCTCCTGTGGGATGTAGCGGGTCGATCAGCAGAGTCTTGATGTGGTCGGCGGCGTCCTGGCCGCGCGCCTCGAACGACGAGAGGTCCGCATACAGTCGCGGGGCGCTCACGACCGGCACCCCGTCCTTGCGCTCGGCGAGCTTGAGGATGCGAGGATCGGCACGCCAGAAGATCACGCGCCCACCCTCGTCGACCTCGCGCAGCCCGGCGGCGCCGATCGCGGCTGTGAGCGGACCGGCAAAGTCTTCGTCGGCGATATAGATGTGGACGCTTGGCACAGTCGTCGTGAACGGTGCGGTGAGCTCCAGACCCGCCCAGCCGCTCACCGCCCAGCCGGAGTTCTCCTCGAGTGCCTCGCACAGCTCGCCCCGTAGCAGGGCCATCACGTCGCGTGAGGCTCGGTGGGCGATGCGTGTATCGCGTGCGTCCTGGACAACGGCAACCGACCAGGCGGAGAGCATCGCGTCGGCGTCGAGGATCTCCCTGTAGGCATGCGGGCCTCGCGCCGGACCGCGCTTGATCGTCCACCCCTGGGTATCGAACGTTCCCAGCACGCTCGCCGCCTGCGCAATGGACCATCCGCCATCGCGCGCGAGCTCCCCGGCCCGCAGTCGCTCCCAGGGGCGAGCGAGGATCAGCTCGGCGATCGACAGCGACGATGCAGACCATGAGAAGCCCCGCGCGGCATCCTTTTTCGGCGCACGGACCGCTGGTTCGCGGATGACCAGCAGGCCACCGGGGCCAGCGATTCGCGTCCGTGCGTCTTCATCGGCCCAGTTAGCGCCCCGCGCCCGCAGCCACTCCAGCGCCCCGGGAGAAAGACGACGAGCAACCAATACGACATCCGACGGCCACGGGTCCGCTACGCCGGCCGCGGCACGGCGCACATCATCCGGCCAACCCTCACCCGCCCACACAGCCCGCAGCCCAATCTGACCCCCAGCGTTCGTTTTGACAACGAAGCCCGGGCCCTTCCCGGGCCTACTGGCGCGCACCACGGCGGTGCCGTCCAAAGCCAAGGCAAGGATGCGAGCCAGGCGATTCTCTGCCGCTACCATATTCTCCACTGTAACAGATGATAATGGTCTTTTGGCAGCAATAGCGAGCCACACCAGGGTCGCCGTCGATGGGTTTGTCGATGCGTGGCCAGAGGCCGCCAGCGAGAAAACGCCGACTTAATCGTGATATAGCCGATCAGCTCCGGTGGCGGTGAGGCGAAAACCCTAGTATTGGGGCTCTGCGCCTGTAGCTCAGCTGGATAGAGCGTCGGTCTACGGAACCGAAGGTCGGGAGTTCGAATCTCTCAGGGCGCGTCTGCCTTCATGGCGCGTCTGCCTTGCAAGGCGCGTCCTCAATCAAGCCGCTTGACATGCCCAAGGCAGCGCCGGCTTTACGCCGCCAAGGCAGCGCCGGCTTTACGCCGGTTCGCCTGAGCGCACGCCAAGCGCATGTCCGCCCGCCAGAGGCTTCCAACCTTCCTTGGCTTCGTGCACGACCAGCCGCTCCGCCGGCACCCTGCTCTTGACCGCCTCGTTGTGTTCGTTGAAGCGCGCGATCGCGTACGTCTTGTCCTCGAACTTCCCGTGGAACGTCCCGTCCCACATCAGTCAGCTTCGAGATCATCACGAACGCCTCCGGCGAGGGCGGCGTCTCCTGGCCGCCTTTCAGTTCGCCTTTCTTGCCCGCCAGCATCACCGCGTAGTCCCCCACCGCGATCCATCCCCCGGCCGGGACCGTCAGCTCGTCGGTCGTCTCCTTGTGCATGAACGGCCGCCCCCGCCGCGCGTCGAAAAGCGTGCACCAGACGGACCCCTGCGGCGGCCGCCCGGGGCGCTTGTGGACGGTGTTGCGGATCCACACGTCCACGGGCTCATCCGGTGAGACGGCGCGCAGGCAGAATGACTCGTACATTCCCGCCCGCATCGGCGCGGTGGGAAAGATCGCGCTCACTGGCATCGACGACGATCTTAGGGGTCCGCTGCTGCCCGTCGCTCGAATCCTGAGAGGATCCCGACCGACATGCATGGACGACTGCACCGCCAAGGAGTGGGAGCGAACAGAGGACGCCCATTACTGACCCTTCGGATTTGGCCATGAAGCGAGACTCGCTCGTCCAGCTGCCCTCCGCGTTGAGGCTCGCCGCGACCAGGTCGCGACCAGGCCGGGCGGGCTTCGTGATGGGGATCGACGGCGGCGCGACGAAGACGCTCGCCGCGGTTCTCGATCTGAAGGGTCACGCGCTGTGTGTCGCGCACGGGGGCCCGAGCAATGAAGACGCGGTCGGTGCAGAGGCCGCGGTCCAAGCGCTGCTGGAGGTCGCGGACGAGGCGATCGAGCGGGCCGGTATCGAGCGCAGCGACCTCGACGCGGCCGTGTTGGCCGTCGCTGGCACCGACACCGAGGCGATCGCCCACCAGGTCCGCGCCACCGGCATGGGCGATGATTGGATCGTGGTGAACGACGTCGTCGGAGCGTGGGCCGCCGCGACCGGCGCGCAGCCCGGGATCGCGGTGATCTCGGGCACCGGATCGAATGTCTTTGGTATGGGTCCTGACGGACGCGCCTGGCGGGCCGGCGGCTGGGGCCATCTACTCGGGGACGAGGGCAGTGGCTATTGGCTGGGTATCGAGTCGATCAAGGCCGCGCTGCGCGACCGCGAGGCGTCCGGTCCGAAGACCGCGCTCAGCGACGCCGCTGTTGAGTTCTTCGCGGTTCCGAGCGTCGAGGCGCTCGCGGCGCGCGTCTACGCAAAGCCGCTCAGTAAGGGCGAGATCGCCGCGTTTGCCACCGAGACCGCGAAGCTCGCGGCGCGTGGAGACGCGGTCGCGCGCGAGCTCTACGGGCACGGGGCCCGCGAGCTGGCGGAGCAGATCCTCGCGGTGGTTCGCCAAACCGGCCTCGCCGGCGCCTTCCCGGTAGGTCTGATCGGCAGCGCCTTCAAGGCCGGCTCCGTGTTCGTCGAGCCGCTCATCGCCGCCGTCCACGAATTCATGCCCGCTGCGCGCGTCTCGATCGTGGAGATGGCCCCGGTCGGTGGCAGCCTGCTGCTGGCCGCGCGCGCATCCGGCCACGACGAAGCGCTCGATCCTCAAGACCTCTCTCGCCTGATCGACGTCGCCCTGGCCAGCGGGCGCGGTGGTCCATAGCCGGCGGAGGGCCGGCGGAGGTTCTTCTTAGCGGCTCGACATGGATGATGCGGTGGCGCGTAGCCGGGCCTCGATAGCGGCCCTGTCGCCGATCGCATCCGCGCCGCCACCGGCGCCGCCGATCCGCACCGCCGCGGCGGCATTGGCGAAGGTGGCGGCGGTCACGGGAGACTGTCCCTCATGGAGCGCCACGAAGAAGGCCGCCGCGAACACGTCCCCGGCGCCGAGATCGTCGCGGAGATCCTCGATCGCGGGCACCTTCACACGGACGGCTTCGCCACGGGGTAAGAGGATCTCGGTTGGATTCGCCCCGGCGGTGATGGCGACCACCGAACCTGCCTCGGCCGCCATCGAGATGCGTCCCGCGCAGATCGCATGCTCATGCTCGCTCAGCACGATCGCATCCAGATGATGCTCGGGTAGCCGGTCCGAATCGAGGGGCGCCGGTGAGACCTCGCTGCGCTGCCCGTCCCACGCCCTGACCAGCCCCTGCGGGGTGAGTCCGACGAAGCCGGCGCGTCCTTGCCACGCGCGCGGCGTCTCCCGGGCGACGGGCGCGAGATGGAGGATCTGAGTGTCGACCTTCACCTGCTCGGCGATCGGGCCCGCCCACTGAAGCAGTCGCTGTCTCCGCGTGGCGCCGGAGCCGGAGGTGCAGAGCGTCGTCGTGTGAGGCGCGGGGAAGATCTCGAGCTCGAGCTCCCCCCGGTAGGGCTCCATCAGCTGTTCGATCTCCCGCGCTGAGCCCTGTGTGACGATCAGTGTCCGCTGTCCGAGCCCGGCTGCCTGAAGTGCGCTGTAGAAGGCGGTTCCTCCCGGGCGGCGGGATCCGTCGGTCATCACGTCGACCGTTATGTGTCCCATCGTCGTGTAGTCGAATTTCGTCATGAAGGATTCCGCCGTGAAGGCCCGTACCAAATCAAATGGGCTTTCCGACTGTTCTGCAGGCTGACGCCTGATGAGGTTCCGCCCCGATCACTGGCGTGCGCCGCGCGCGCGCTTTGGTATTCCGCTGCTGCTGGTATTGGCCCTGGCCGGCTGCGTGCTGTCCGCGTCGGCGTCTGCATCGGCGCCCACGCTCACGCCCACGCCCTCACCCTACCCGGCGGGCGCGACTCGCCCAGAGCGCGTGGTCAAGCCCTCCGAACTGGCCCATACCACCTCCGCTTCCACCGGTGGCTCAACTGCTCCCACGAGCGGCTCGTCGAAGAGCAGCAGTAGCGGCTCCTCCAAGTCCACGTCCAAGCACTCCAAGCCCAAGCCCAGGGTCCTCCACGGCGATCCCGCCCGGGCGCTGCTCGCGTTCGAGGCGATGCAGAAGGCCTACTACATCCCCGGCTCGGGCCTGTATTCCGGGGAACCGTTCTCGTTTTTGTGGCCGTTCTCACAGGCGCTGGCCGCGACCGTGAGCATGGCCCACGTTGAGGGCATCGCGTCGATCCCCGGTCTGACCGCGTCGTTCACGCGCGAACTGAGCGCGCGGTTGATTGGCTTGCGCTCCTATCTGGACACCTCCAACTCGGGCGCCCCGGAAGGCACCTTCACGAGCACGCTCGCGGCGTTCGATGGCACGGTGGCGCCTCCGGCGGGGCCGGGCGGGGCGAAGTACTACGACGACAACGAGTGGGTCGGAATCGAGCTCGCGCGGTTGTACGAGCTGACCCATGACGCCGCGGTGCTCGGCAGCGCCGAGGGGATCATGGCGTTCGTGATAGCCGGCTGGCAGACGACCGGCCCCGGCGGCGAACCGCTGGCGTGCCCGGGCGGGGTGCCGTTCTCGAACGCTTCTGAAAACACTGAACGCAATACCGTCACAGACGGTCCTGGCGCCGAGCTGGCGCTGCAGCTCTATCGCATCACCGGCGATGTCCAGTACCTGCAGTTCGCCGAGATGGCCTACGAATGGGTGCGCACCTGCCTGACCCAGCCGAACGGCCTGTACGCCGACCACATCAAACCCCACGGCAGCATCGAACCCACGGAGTGGAGCTACAACCAGGGCACGATGATCGGCGCCGGCACGCTCCTATATCAGGCCACCGGCAATGGCGCCTACCTCTACGAGGCCCGCCAGACCGCGGAGGCGGCGCTCGCCTACTTCACCCCCGAACGGCTCGGCTCGGAAAACCCGTTCTTCGCGTCGGTCTACTTCCGCAACCTGCTCTACCTCGACTCCGTCACCCACGACCCGCCCGGGCCAAAGCTCGCCCAGGCCTACGTCGACTACGCCTGGCAGAACCTGCGCTTGAGCGACAACCTGTTCGTCTCCGGCTCGCCCGCCTCCGCTCAGCTGTTGGTGCAGGCCGCGATCGTGCAGATCTACGCGCTGCTGTCCTCGCCCCCGAGCACGTATTTCTAGGATGGTGACGGATGGCCCTTGGGTGACCGATCTCTTCGAGATCGACTGACGACATCCTCGGTTGCTCGCGTGACCGATCGACATCCTTGCCCAGCTCGGCCCTCGACCCCACAATCATCGAGCGTTGCATCGAGATAGGCTTCGCTTGAATGAATGCCGACGCGACGAACATGATGACCGCCGAGGGTCTGGGCACCCTGCACTCAGAGCTGGCCGTGCTCGAGGGGGAGGGGCGCAGGGAGATCGCCGAGCGGATCAAGACGGCGCGTGAATGGGGGGATTTGAAGGAGAACAGCGAGTATCACGACGCGAAGAATGAGCAGGCTCATCTGGAGACGAAGATCGCCCGCTTGCGCGAGAAGATCGCCGCCGCGGTCGTCGTCCAGGAGGCGCCCGCCGTGGGCGGGGTGGTCGGCTTCGGCTCGACCGTCCTCGTGCGCGACCAGGATGGCTCGGAGCGCACCTGGCGGATCGTCAGCTCGCACGACGCCGACCCCGCCGATGGCCGTCTCTCGGCCGAATCCCCGGTCGCGCTAGCCCTGATCGGGCGTGGCGCGGGCGATCAGACTTCCGTTTCGCTCCCCAGGGGCAAGCGCACGCTCACTGTGCTCAGCGTCAGCTGAGGACTGCTCGAGCGTGGCGATGAGTGCCAGGACCACGTCGGGGTCGAACTGCGTGCCAGCGCAGGCGTGCAGCTCCGCCACCGCCGCGGCCCGGGAGATCGCGCGGCTGTAGGTGCGCGTGGAGGTCATCGCGTCGAAGGCGTCGCACACGAAGATGATTCGCGCCCCCAGCGGTATCTCGGTGCCCCGCAGGCCGTCCGGATAGCCGCCTCCGTCGAAGCGCTCGTGGCTCGAGCGCACGAGCCGCGCGACGGGACGCAGAGCGCTGGCTGCCATGAGGATGCGTTCGCCGAGGATCGTGTGCCGGCGCATGAACCGCCACTCTTCCGCATCGAGCGGTCCGGGCTTTGCGAGGATCGCGTCGGGGATCGCGATCTTGCCCACGTCGTGGAGCTCCGCGGCGCGGGCGAGCACGTCGAGTTCCTCCCCATCCAACCCCAACCGCCGCCCGACTGAAAGCGCCAGCACGCCCACCCCGCGTTGGTGCTCCTGCAGGTCGGGGTAGCGCTCGCGGAACGCCTCCAACAGCACGTCGCGCAGCTGTAGCACGGCGCTGCTTTCGCGTGTCTGGTCCTTGCGCTCGTACAGGCGCTGGTCGGCCAGCTGCAGGATCGTGGCCGCGTCGCTGCCCTCGACGGGGATGCTCACCTCGCCGTGCGCCGCCCCGATCGAGAAGCCCGGCCCGCGCTCGGACAACGCCGAGACGCTTGTGAGCACCAGCTCCTCGTCGAGCGCCGCCGAGGCTCGCAGCAGCACGCAGAACTCGTCGCCACCCATGCGGTAGGCGGTGCCGTGCGCGGCGACGACAGCGCGCAGCTTGTCGCTCAGCCGCGCCAGCAGGGCGTCGCCCGCGGGATGACCGTAGGTGTCGTTGTAGCGCTTGAAACCATTGAGGTCGTACAGGACCAGCGTCCAGTGCTCGCTTGTCCCGCCGGGGCGGCAGGCGAGCTCGAGGTCTTCCATCAGCTGGCGGCGGTTGCCCAGTCCGGTCAGTGGGTCGGTCAACGCCAGGCGCCGCGAGGAGACGAGCATCGTGAGGTTCTCACGCACGGTGCTCATCAGATGCACGCACACGGCGAGCACGGTGGCGATGGCGAGGATCAAGGCGGCCAGCGTGAGCTGGTGGTGGAAGTTGCCGTAGACGAATACGCCCAGCGCGGCGAGCAGCGAGACGGCTGGCACCGACATCAAGCGCCAGTCCTCCACCCGCCGTCGTGCCGCCCGCGGCCAGGGTGTCCAGGCGGCGATCGCCAAAAGGATCGCCGCGGCGGGCCACAGCGAGTCCACCCAGGTGCCCACTCGATAGGCGCCCGTCGCCGTCTGGTATGCGTAGGTCGAGTCGGCGATCGCGCTCACGAGCATGCTCAGAGCGATCAGCAACCACACACGCCCAGGGCGCCAGCCGGTCGTGCCGAGCGCCCCGACTGTGAAGATCAGCAGCAGCAGGTCGCCGATCGGGTAGGCCAGCGCGATCGCCACCGAACCCAGGTTGCTGGCGGTGTGGTCGAGGATCGGGGGCAGCACGACCGCCGCCGCCACGGCGGCGGCGGCGAGCCCGCCGATCAGTCCGTCCAGCCACATGCTGCGACGCAGCTCGCGCAAGTGCGTCCCCACCAGCAGCACGATCGCCGCGTAGCAGCATGGGTAGAAGGACAGATAGAGCGCATCGGCGGGAGAGGCGGCGCCTTCCATCGTGTGGGGGCCTTCGAGGAAGAGCGTGAAGTAGAGGTCGCCAAAGCTCCAGAACAGCACGCCCGCGCCCATCGCCAACCAGGCCGCGCGCTGCGCCTTGACGGTGACGCCGCGGGCGACCACGGCGAACGCCGCGCCGAACATCAGCAGGCTGTAGATGCCCTTGTCGATCGCCACGTCGGCTCCGTGGCCGCCGAGGTCGACGGTCGTATGCAGGACGAGCACTCCCAGCCCTCCGAGGAGGAAGGAGAGGTAGAGAATCGATCTTGTCGTGCGGAAGTGCGTGGCCATGCGGCCTCCTTCCGTCTATCGACCGGCTGCCGTTGATCCTGGAGGGTGACTCGACCGTCGTCAGCCGGCGATTGTGCGGCGCATGCGCTGCGAGAACCGCCGCGGAGAGCGCCGGTACAGGTGCCGGCCTTCGCGGAGCGCCTGCTTGCGCAAGCGCTTGCGCCGCCGGGCGATGAGCTTCAGCAGGGCCTTGCGCGTCTGCCGGCGCGCTCGCTTCGATCCCGCGAGCGGCCCGTGGGAGGCGTCCACCCGCGCGGCGAGCAGCGTGAGATCGTGCTCCTCGCCCAGGATATCCCCCAGCGCGCCGGCGCGACGCGCGAGTTGCGCCAGGCCGAGGAGCTCGGCCGCGTGGCGTAGGTTCTTGACGCGTTTGCGCCACTGATGCAGCGCCCGCGCGCGCTTACCCTGCTTCGCGCCCGCGGCGCGCCGGAGACGACCGCGGCCCTGCCGGTATATGTGCCTCAGGCCGGGCTCCATCATCTCGATGCCCGCGGAGTGGGGGCCGGTTGGATGGCTGGCCGCGGGGCCGATGATGCTGAGGGAGCCGAGCAGGCTCCACTCCCCGGTGGGGCCGGCAAGATTCCACTCCGCCACCCGGTCGCGCGCGCGGTTCAGTTCACCCAGCACGGCCGTGTGTGTGGCGGTGTCGCCCAGCGCGAGCTTCGCGGCCCGATCGCGCTCGGCCGTGAGCTGGCGGCGCAGCTTCCTCACGCCGGGCCGGCGTGCGAGCTTGCCGGAATGCCGTAACAGCTCATCGAGCGTGCTGAGGATCACCTCCGCGTCGCGTGCCCCCGCCAGGCGCCGGGCGGCGTCGCGCAGGACTGCGTTCTCCCGCGCGAATGTCTGCTCGCCGAGGTCCTCTCTGAGCAACCGGACCAGCGCGCGCAGGCGCTTGAGCGCCTTGCGGGTCTCGTGCACCGCTTGCTCGCCCGGCACGGCTTCTTCGCCCTGCAGTAGCTCGATCGCGAGGTCGAGCTGGCCGAGTGCTATGCGCTTGAACCCGTCCGCGGTTCGCTCTGTGCTCAGCAGCGCGAAGCGGCGGTCACGGGTGCGTCGCGCCCTGGCCAGGCGACGGTCGCGCTCGGTCTTCGCGAGGACCACCCCCACCCCCACCGCCACGGTCGCGACCACGGCGGCGGTGAGCGGCGCGACAATGGAGCCATGCCCAGCCTTACGCCCGGCCCATGGTGGACGGTGCGCCGTGCGGCGAACCGCAAGCCGGCGACGTATCGCTGTCCGATCTGTGGTCATCATTTACCCGCTCTTAGCGAGCATATGCTGATTGCTCCCGAAGGGGACACGCGCCGCCGGCGGCACGCGCACACCGAGTGTGTGCTTACGGCGCGAGCTCGCGGGCAGCTGGTGCTGCATGACGAATGGCTGCGCACTCAGCCGCACGGGCCGTCACTGTGGCGACGACTCCTGCGGCGCACCTAGGTGGGACTCCTGCTGGCCCGATCAGAGAGCCCGATGATCTTCGATCGGTGGGCGACGTTCCCGCAGGCCGAAACGCCGGCGGCTCAGCCGCCCCAGGCGTGCACGTACTCTGGGTCGATCCGGATGATCACGCGCTGTTCGCCGGGCTGGCGCAACGGGTACTCATCGACGCCCATGTACTTCTTCGCCAGCGCGTCGATGTGCTCGTCCGCGCCCTCGTGCGTGCGCTCGGCTACACGACCCCGGATCGAGACGTACTCATACGGGTTCTCCATGTTCTGCACGGTCAGCGTCACGCGTGGGTCGCGCTCCAGGTTGCGCGGCCACGCCCGCCCCTCGGCGGTGTTCAGCACGGGACGGCCGTCCTGCACGTCCACCCACACGGGCGCGGCATGCACGGACCCGTCCTCGCGGATGGTCGAGACGTTGGCGAAGTTCTTCCCTGACAGCAGCTCCTCGCTGCGGCCCTCGATCGTTGCGCTCATCATCATGACCCTTTCTGGCGGTGGTTTCCCGGCGATGACGGATGCCCACCACGATAGGACGTTTTCGCCTGCGCTCACGCGCGGGCGCGGGACACCCTCGTGGGGCTTGTAAAGCGGAGGTTCGTTCGAGGCGGAGGCGTTGGCGGCAGAGGTGCGTGAGGGCGCGCACTGCGTATGAATGGAGATGCGCTGTTACAGGCCGCAGGTCAAGCTGGCCGATTGGAGATCCCGATGATGATCTCGAATCGGCGAGGACGCATGGAGCGACCGAAGTGTGCTTGGTAGATGAAGGAGCGAGGACGCCGTATCGCGACGCGCCCGCGCGGTCCACTACTGGCGGCTGAGGCCTGTGCTGGAGCTGACCGGCGGGAGCGGATCCAGCGGGGTGAGCTGGCCGTTGTTCAGCTGGAACCGCACCTTCGCCTGTCCGCCGCCGGGACAGCACAGCGGATCGCTGGAGCGATACAGCGAGTAGGCGAGCGTGACTTCGGTGTCGCTCTGGGAGACTACGCTGACCTGTGCGCTCGGCCGGGTGGAGTCGGTGCCGATATAGCGGCCGTCGACGAAGAAGAACGCCTGCTTGTCATACCCGTCGTTGGAGTGGGCGCCGGTGCCGATCAGCACGCGCAGGGTCTGGTTGGGGTGGTAAGCGGAGGTGTCGGTCGCGGTGAAGCCCTTCGACGCGAGCACGGCCATTGCCCCACGCAGCCCTTCCGTGCTTGTTTCCGGCTTGGTGAACGCCGGCGCCGGCGCTGTGTGGGTGGGCGCGGAGGAGCCGCCGTTTGTGGTCGTCTGCGTCGGTGCGGTGCTCGCCGGCGTCGTCGTGCTCGTGGTGGGCTGCGTGGGCGTGGTCGTCTGCGTCGGAGCGGGAGCGCTGGACACGGTCACTGTCTTCGTGCTCCCGCCACATCCACCCAGCAGCAGGCCCAGAACAACCGTGATGATCATCGCGGGCAGTAGACCTCGTCTCATCATCGCCTGCATGGTATTCGCCGCACGCCGTTCGCTTCCTCGCCGGGGAGATAGCCGAAGAGCTGCCGCCCTTGCAAGATTAGTAGTCACTGCTAATCTATGTTCTCATTAGCAGCCACTAAGCAAGGAGTCGAGGCAGATGAGCAGAGTAGAGCGTAGAAACGGATGGACCTTGGCGATCGTGTCGGTCGCGCTGTTCATGGTCGTGCTCGACAACCTGGTCGTGAGCGTGGCGTTGCCCACGATCCACCGCGATCTCGGCGCGTCGATCCAATCGCTCGAGTGGACGGTGAATGCGTATGTGCTCGCCTATGCGGTGCTCCTGCTCACCGGCGCGGCGCTCGGCGATCGCTTCGGGCGCAAGCGCATGTTCCTCGTTGGCATGGCTGTCTTCACCGCCGCCTCCGCCGGTGCGGCGCTCGCGCCCACCACCGGCCTGCTCGTCGCCGCGCGCGCCGTGCAGGGCGCCGGCGCCGCGATCGTCACTCCGCTCACGCTCACGCTGCTCGCCGAGGCGTTCCCGCGGGAGAGACGTGGGATCGCGATCGGCGTGTGGTCTGGCATCTCAGGCACCGCTGTGGCGATCGGTCCGCTCATCGGTGGCGCCGTCGTGCAGGGCATCTCCTGGCACTGGATCTTCTGGATCAACGTCCCGATCGGGATCGTCAT
>DAIOGX010000040.1:0-18293 GCA_036744995.1 Solirubrobacteraceae bacterium
TGAACGGACCGATCGGCCCCCATCGCCGCTGGGCGTGGGCGCGGTCACAGCTCTCAGACGTCAAGCGCGTCCGTGGTGTGTTCGGCGGTACCGTCAATGATGTCGTTCTGACCGTCATCGCGGGTGGCTTCCGCGCGCTGCTCTCCGCACGCCGAGAGTCCACGCAGCGCGACGTGCGAACGCTTGTACCGGTGTCCGTGCGCTCGGGGGAGGAGCAGGGCGAGTACAACAACCGCGTCTCTGCGATCTTCGCCAACCTGCCGGTGGGGATCGAGCATCCGGTGGCGCGGCTCGCGGCGATGCGGGCGCAGATGGAGTACCTCAAGCGCTCGGGCGAAGCTGTGGCGGGCGACGTCCTGGTGGGTCTCAGTGGTTTTGCGCCAGCGATGTTGCTCGCGCTCGGGCTGCGCGCCGCCACCCGCATGCCGCAGCGCAGCGTCAACACGGTGACGACCAACGTTCCCGGCCCTCAGCGCCCGCTGTACGCGGCTGGGCGCCGGATGCTCGAGTGCTTCCCCTACGTTCCGCTCGCCGGGCATGTCCGGATCGGCGTAGCCATCTTCTCCTACGACGGCGGGCTCAGGTTCGGCGTCACTGGCGACTACGACGAGGCCCAGGACATCGATGTGCTGTGTCATGGAATTGAGCAGTCCATGCGCGAGCTCGTGGCGGCGGCGGAGCGTGAGGGGCGCACGGAGGCGCCCAGCCCGCCAGCTCGCAACCGAGCCAAGCGACGCGCCGCGAGCGGGCACCGCTGAGAGCTGGCTGCGGGCGGGCGCGCTCAACGCGAGCTTCGAGAACGTCGCGCCTACGGGCGGGTAGGGCGGTCGCGGCGGCTCAGCAGACCAGCCAGATTGCGCGAAAGCGACGGCCGCGACGCCAATCAGCAGGCTCGCCTCCGGCGCACCCCGCGCCCGGCACAAGCGCCTGATCGCCCACGACCGGCACCGGTACGGACGACGGATCGTCCCGTCGGCATAGGTCAGGTAGCGCACGGCTGGTGGGGTGACGCCCGTAGAGATACGGCACTGGCCCCGCAGTCAAAACCAGTAGCCCCGGCCTCTCGCCTCGTGGCGCATCTCGCGCCGTCGGTGGCATTCGTGTTCTGGGCTGAGGATTCTGGCCGCAGGACCAGCTCATGTTCGACTCTACTCCTATCGCGGGCGCTTGTGGGCGCAGACATCAAAAGCCTCCGCGAGTTATCCGATGCCTGTGGGCATGCGCTGAGCGGCGCGGGTTCGGCGGCCGGGTCGGGGAGGGGACGCACGCGGCGTCCGGTTTGGCGACCGAGCGTGATCCGCGCGTACCTATACCCCGGAGCGCTTGGCGGAGAAGATTCGTGGCACGAGGGCCGATCTAGATGGGGAGCGCAAGCAGGTCACGGTGCTGTTCGCTGATGTGATGGGCTCGATGGATCTCGCTGAGCGGACCGACTCGGAGCTTTGGCGGTCGATCATGGATCGCTTCTTCACGATCCTCTGCGATGGTGTTCATCGCTTCGAGGGCACTGTCGATAAGTTCACCGGCGATGGGATCATGGCGCTGTTCGGCGCTCCGCTCGCGCATGAGAATCACGCGCAGCGCGCGTATTGGGCGGCGCTCACGCTGCAGCGCGAGCTCGCGTCCTGGGACCGGTAGCGTGTCGCGACTGGTTCTGAGCTCACGGGCGACGAGGACGGCCACTCACTGCAGAGCCCCGCTTCACCCGGTTGGCGTTTGGGTGCTTTCGCTCGCCTCGCTGGCTCGGCATCGAGATCCCAGAGCAATCCCTTGCGCATCCGAAATTGCCGCGCTACGCTTTCTCCGATGAAGTTCAGGATCACTCAACACGCCACCGCGTCACCTCCCGAGCACGCCTTGGATCTGCTGACTGAGCGGATGGGCAACAGGCAAGAAGACGTGTCCTTCGTGCACGTCGGTGCCGAGATCAGAGCAAACCTCGATCGCGATGATCCGATCGCGATGACGCACGACGAACGCACGGACATCGGCCGCCGGGCCGTGCTCGAGATCGTCGGCGAAGTCTGCGAACGGGCTCCCGAGCTCGAGCTGGACTGGTACGCGGTCAGTCCCGCGCGTTAGCCCCGCTCATCTCCGGGCTCGACCGGGCTCGCTGGTGCGTTACGGCTGGTTGGTGCCGGCGAGCAGCTCCGCCCCGGCGGCCACGCGGGCGCGACGATATGTGACGGATCTGCGACCCTGAACGTAGTTAGGGTGATGAGCAGGCCCGGGCCCTCCTCCGATGAGCACGCTCCGCGAGCTGTCGCGGCTGCAGCGGCACCCGGCGCGCTCAGTGCGGAGGTCTTCGCCGCGCTCTTCCGGGAGTGCGGGGCCGACGTGCACGGATATGCCATCTCGCTCCTTGGCGACCGCTCGGCGGCGGAGGATGTGACGGCGCTTGCGTTCGAGCGCCTCTACCGCTCGCGCTCGCGTTTGGACCACCGTCGTGGCACCCCTCGGGCCTGGCTGTTTGCGATCGCGCGCAACGCCGCGCTGGATGAACTGCGCCGACGGCGACGCCAGCCCCGGTACGAGCTGGAGGATGAGCTCGCCGCTGATCGTGATTGCCTGGAGGCGCTCGAGCACGTCGAGCGTCGTGCGACCGTGCGCGCTGCGCTTGCGGCGTTGCCGCTGCGCGAGCGGGAGGTGGTGCTGCTCAAGTTCCACGGCCAGCTCTCCAATAGTGAGCTTGCGCGCGCGCTTGGAATCAGCGAGTCCAACGCCGGCACCCGTCTGCACCGGGCGCTCACGCGCTTGCGCGAGGGGTGCCTGCAGGCGGAACGACAGGAGGAGATCGCGTGAAGGTCATTCCCTTTCCAGGCGGTGGCTCCTCGAGCCCCGACGATGTCTGGCTGGCGGAGCTCGAGGCGGCGCTGACTGGAGACGGCGAGGGCGCGATCGCTGACTCGTGGCGCGAGCTGCGCCACGATGTTCGGGCGCTTGCGCCGCCGATGGATCCTGAGTTCGAGCGCCAGCTTGGGGAGCGGATCGCCGAGCGCGAGGCGCGTTCTACCCCCAAGCAGCCACATCGCCGAGTGGGTTGGCTGCGTTCACCCGGCCGCCCCGCAGCGGCGATCGCCGCGGGGCTGACCGCGCTCGCGGTGGCCATCGCAATCGCCGATTCCTCGCCGAGCGGTCCACCCAGGGAAGCTGTTCCTGCTCCGGCGGTCAGCAACGCCGGCCGAGCTGGTCCCGAACCGCCCAGAACCGAGATGGGTGTGGCCCGCGCGGCTAAAAACGCCACAGCGGAAGGCAGTGCTTCGGCATCTGCCGGGGCGGCCTCGAACGCGCCGGCTCCTGGTGGCCCGGCTGCCGCGCCCGGACGCGTGCAGCAGCTGGCGGCTTCCATCACCCTGGCCGCGACTCCCAGCGCCGTACAGGAAACCGCCGACCGCGTGTCTCGGCTGGCGGTGAGCGATGGCGGCTTCGTGCAGAGCTCTCACGTACAGGTGCAGCAGCCAGGCGCGAGCGAAGCCAACCTCGATCTGAGCCTCCCGAGCGCAAAGCTCAGTGGCGCTCTGGCATCGCTCGGACAGCTGGCTCCGGTTCGTGCCGAGAGTCAGTCGCTGCAGGACATCACTAACACATACGACGCGGCTCGTCAGCGACTCAGCGACGTAACCGCCGAACGGCAGGCGCTGCTCCGTGCGCTCTCGAGAGCAACCAGCGAAGGTCAGATCGACAGCCTGCGCGAACGAATTTCACAGAACCGCGGCGCGATCGCCCAGGCACGCTCGGCGCTGCAAACGGTCTCACAACATGCGAGCACCGCCGAAGTCGAAGTGACCGTCACCGGCGATGCGCACACAGCAAGCGAAGGGCTGACCCTCCACCGAGGGCTCCACGACGCGGTCCGAGTGCTCGTTGTGACGCTCGTCATCCTGCTGATCGCCGCCGCAATACTCGTGCCGTTGGCGCTGCTACTTGCCGCGCTCGCGACTGCTCGACGGATGTGGCTCCGCTACCAGCGCGAGCGCGCGTTGGACACGCGGTAGGAAGCATCTCAGGAGTTTCCATCAGTGGTTGTGCAGCGGGAACGCGCACGCGGCCGCCGCCCGCGTGAACACCGGCGACTGCTGGTCGATCGTGCTCGGGAAGATAAGGATCACTCCTTCGATATCGCTGATCACGCCGACGCCGCCGGAGCCGAACGGGTTGGACGGGACCGAGGTTCTCGGGTCGGGGAAGTCGCCGACGCCGTGCTGGCGCATGCACCGCGCGATCCTCAGAAACTTCGCGAGCGTCTGCGGGGAAGGCGCAGGCCCCGAGCCGGGGCCGGGGGGCATGAAGTGTCGGCACTTCGCCTGCGCCGCCTTGAACGCGGGCGATGAGGGATTCATCCCAGCGCGCGCGTGGAAGAGGAAGTCCCCGCCGGCCTTCGGGTCTGGGAAGTTGGGCACGCCGTTAGCGCGCATGCACTTGGCGTAGGCGACCCCCGCCTGTTCGAGGCTCGCCGGGCTTTCAGGTGACGAGCCGCCGCCTTCGGGGCTCGCCGACGAGGCGTCCTTGCTGGTGGAGAGGTGGGCGACGCCGGGACTCGAGGAGCCACCGCAGCCGGCGACCGCCAGCGCGACGCTCAGGATGGTTGCGGCGGTGGGTACGGCGGGCTTCCTGGCGCTTGGCATATGTTCAATCTCCTCGAGGCGGTGGGTGTGTTGCGTCAGAGCTGGTTGTGGTAGGGCTTCGCGGTGAGGCGTTCACACGGTCCGTAGCGCTTCGGTCGGTGAGAGGCGCGCGGCGCGCAGCGCGGGGACGAGGCCGGCGACGGCGCCGATCAGCATCGCCGCGCCGAACCCGCCGGCCCAGGCGAGCGTGGGGATGACGATCGTCCAGCCCTTGGTGGAGGAGTAGATCGCGGTCGCGACTATGCCCATGGCGACACCGACGGCGCCGCCGGCGAGCCCGAGCAGGATCGCCTCGGACAGGAACTGGGTGCGGATCTGTCCGCGGGTCGCGCCGAGCGCCCGCCTGAGCCCGATCTCCGAGCGGCGTTCGAGGACGGAGATGACCATGATGTTCGCCACGCCGACCGCCCCCACGAGCAGCGCGACGGCGCCGAGTCCGAGGAACAGGCCGTTGAACGCGCCTTGGGCGTCGGCGCGGGCTGTGAGCGTGGCGGAGGGCTGGCTGACGTTGACTTCGTTGGGCGCTTCGGGGTCCGCGGTCGCGGCGAGCACCGACTGGACGGCCGGCACTTGGCTGTTCTGGGCGCGCAGGTAGACGGTGTTGGGGTGCCCGTTGAAGTGGAGGTAGCGTTCCGCGGCCTTGAAGCCGACGAGCACCGCGCTTTCGATTCCGGGTACGAGCACCGATGGGCCGAGGATCCCGACGAGGTAGAGCCACTGGTTTGCGGCCCAGATCCGCTCGCCGGGGTAAATGTGATCGATCCCGAGTCGCTGTGCGGCGGCGGGGCCGAGTACCGCGACTGGCTCCTGCGCGGTCGCCGGGTTCAGATAGCGGCCCTGCACGACCTGGACGCCGAGCGTGTGCAGCAGGCCGAGGCTTGCCGCCTGGATTTCGAGGGCGTTGGTTTCGACGGTGGGGATCAGCGGAGAGCGGTACACCTTCCCTTCGACCTTCCCGGTCTCCGCGACGGTTTCGACGGGGCTGATGCGGGCGATCATCGCGGGCGCCACGAGCGGCAGCTCCGCGGTCTTGCCGGCGAAGCTCTGGCCGTTGGTGACGGTCAGGAGGTTCGTTCCGAGCCTGTCGATCTCTTCGAGCAGCCCTGCCTGGCTCGAGGAGGACAGGCCGAGCACGGCGACGATCGCGGCGACCCCGATCGCGATCCCCAACGCCGACAGGGCCGCACGCATCCGCCGCGTGCGCAGCCCCACGCTCGCGACGCGCGCGAGATCGGAGGCCCGCAGCCTCCGCGAGGCGAGGTCCGCGGCGCCCGCATGATGCTCTCGAGTGGGGTTGGCGACAGCGCTCACCGCGCGCTCACCGGGACTGGCCGGGAGCTTCGTTTACGAGCGCGAACGCCGCCGAGGGGGCGGGCTTGGCGCCGGCCTTTACTATGTAGCCGCCCGGCCGGCGGCTGGCGGTGAAGGGAGGCGCCACGGCGACCCCGCAGGCGTTGGTCTTCACCTGCACCGTACGGGTGTGGGAGACACGCGAGCGATGGCGGGGGCCGCGAGAGTGACCAGTCGAAGATCGGACCGTGAAGCGCCCGCTCGCGCCGCGCGTGGGCGCTGAGAACGTGATCAGCGCGCCCGGGACAGGGTTCTTCTGCGCGTCGGTGACGGTGACGGCGAGCCGGATCGGGAACCCGCTCCCCGCCGGAGTGGACTGCGTGGAGCCCACTCCGGGGGCGATCTTGGTGGGCTTGCCAGCGAGGTTTGCGAGCGTGAAGCTCACCGGGGTAGCGGGGTCCCCACCGGATGCGCCGGCGTTTTCTTTACCCGATCCTCCTGAGGGTTCTTTGCCCGAGACGGCGGCGGTCGCGGTGAACGACCCGGCCGTGCTGTTCGCGGTGAGCAGCGGTGAGCTCGCCACACCGCTGGCGCTGGTCGTCGCGGTCGCCTGGGCGCCCCCGCCGGCGAAGGTCGCGCCGGCAGCGCTCGCGGAGCTGCTCGTGCCGCACACGCCAGAGCCGCCGGAGGCGAGCGTGAACGTGACCGCGGCACCCGCGACCGGGTTGCCGCCGGCATCCAGCACCCTGACCTGCAGCGGCTCCAGATAGCGGCCGGTGACGCGCGCCGATCCGCTCTCGAGCGGGATCGCGACGATCCTCGCCGGTACGCCCGCGGCGGTATTCGTCAAAGAGAACGAGACCGAGCCGTACTGCGAGCTGGCGGTGACGGTGTAGCCGCCGGCGGTGCCGTTGGCGGTGAACGCCGGCGCGGCCACGCTACCCGAGGCGTCGGCGCCGACCGTGACGGTGTCAGACCCGCTGGTGGAGAACACCCCGCTCGCGCCACTGGCGGGTGCGTTGAACGTGACCGGGATCCCCGCGGCCCCACTCGTGACGGCGCACCCATTACTGTTCGTGAGCGCGACCTGCAGCCCGGTCGCGAACGCGCTCTGCAGGATCGCCGTCTGTGGCGTGCCCGCGACGAGCGTCAGCTGGTTCGGGGGATTGGACGACGGACAGTTCGACGTCCCGGTGCCGGTGGGTTCGGTGGGCGATCCCCCGGTGGCGCCCGAGGCGAACGCCGGGCCACCCAGGAGCATGCCACCGAGAGCGGCGCCCAAGCCTGCGGTCACGATCAGCCCGACCCCTACCACCCGGCGAACACGCCGCCCCAGCCACGTCGTCCCGGTCATCGCTGCTCTTCTCCTGTTTCGGCTGGTCCCAAATTGCCCTCGAGCGTGTCGTTCACGATGCGTCCGTCAAGGACTTGTACTTGGCGTGGTAGGCGGGCGGCGAGGTCGTGGTCGTGGGTGATCACGAGGATCGTGGCGCCCTGCGCGTTGAGCTCTTCCAGCAGCTCGAGCACGCCCGTGCCGGAGGCGCTGTCGAGGTTCCCCGTGGGCTCATCGGCGAGCACGATCGCTGGAGCACCCACGAGGGCCCTGGCGATCGCGACGCGCTGGCGCTCGCCGCCGGAGAGCTTGCTCGGACGGAAGCTCGCACGCTCGGCGAGCCCCACCCGGGCGAGCGTCTGCGCCGCCCGCTCACGACGCTCCGCCACAGCGACGCCGGCGTAGAGCAGCCCTTCGGCGACATTCTCGAGGGCCGTGGAGTGCTCCGCGAGGAAGAACTGCTGGAAGACGAACCCGATGCGCGTGGCGCGCAACCTGGCGAGCTCACGATCGGACAGCCCCGCCGCGTCGAGGCCCGTGATCGAGACGACCCCCGAGCTCGGGCGCTCGAGCGTGCCCATCACGTGCAGCAGCGTCGTCTTACCCGAACCCGAGGGGCCCACGATCGCGACGAGCTCGCCCTCCCCCACCGCGAAGCTCACTTCCCGCAGCGCGTACACGGGGGGCTCCTCTCCATAGACCTTGCTCACCCCGCGGAGCTCCAACACCACAGGCGCCGTCTGCTCGGCGCTGTCCGCGTACGCTACGTCCGCTGTTGGCTGCCCGCTCATGATGTCGCCGGCACCACCACGCGCTGGCCGGCGGACAGGCCCTGGCCGCTCACCTGCACGACGCCTTCGGCGTCGTCGAACAGGCCAACGGTGACGGCCTCCAGACGGTGCACGCCCCCTTCGGCGACCTCCACCGCGTAGCCACCGCCGGCGAGCGCGAGCAGCGCGTCGACCGGCACCGCCAGCACGTTTTCGACGCGTTCGGTGGTGATCTCGACGTTCACGGGCGCCTGGTCGAGGTGGCCCGTCGCCGCCGGGTTCGTGGGGGTGGCGTCGACTTCGACGGTGGGGGCGCTTTCTTCTTCGCCGCCGTGGCCAGAGCCAGAGCTGGACGGCGTGGTGGCGACGCTGGAGACGTAGGTGATTCGCCCGGGCGTGGTCTGGTTGTCGGGAAGCGTGATCGTGACCTGGTCGCCGACCTTGACGCTCGCCTGCTGGGAGGCGTCGAGCGCGATCTTGACCTGGCGGGCGGTCGAGGTGATCGCGAGCACCGGGCCGGGCATGACCGTCTGGCCGACCGTGGGAGTCACGCTCGTAACGCGCACGGGCCCGGGCTCGAACACCACCGACCCCAGCAGCAGCTCGCCGGTGACCGAGGCGCCGCGCGCGGACTGCAGGGCGCGAATGGCGGTCGCGGTCGCGGTGGTGAATTCGTCGCCTGTGAGCGCTTGCCCGTAGCCGAGCGCACGCAGGTTCGCGTTCAGCTCGGCGACGTCCGACCCCGCGGACATCCCCGCGATGAACGCCCGTGTCGGCAGCACCGACCCGTACAGCAGCAGCGCCGGCTGGCCTGAGATCTCATACAGGCCCTGTCCACGCGTGAGGACCTGGCCCGCCGATGGCAGCTTCGTGAACGTCGAGCTCTGACCGTAGAGCGCGCCCGCCGACCGCGCCGTGGACAAATTGGACTGCGCGCTCGCGAGCTGTTTTTCGGCCGAGGAAACCTGGGAGCGGTCGCCTTTGACCTTCATCGCGGCGCCCGTGGAGCCCTGCTCGGCGGTCGCGACCGCCTGCACATCGCTTGCGCACAGGCCCGAGCCCCCGCCGCCTGATGAGGGGGAGCCGCTGGAGGCGCTTTCCGCGGCGCCATCGCCGGCGCAGTCGACCTGCTCCTTCGCGCGCGCCGCCGTCAGCGTCGCCTGATGACCCGCGAGCGCCTGTGTGTCGGAGGCCAGCGTCGCCCTGGCGCTCGCCAGCATCGTTTCGGCTGACGTGACCTGCTGGCTTGACTGCTGGACGGCGGTGGGCGCGGTCCCGGACGGCACGCGGATGCTCGAGGAGCCCGCGTAGCCGAGCGTGCCGCTCACCTGCGTCTGCTGCGACAGCGACTGCCGTTTCACCGACGCCAGCGAGGTCGCGCTCGCGTTATCCACGAGACCGCCCGTGGATTTCCCCGAGCCGCCGAACGGATCGGTGGCGATCACCACCACGACGGCCACGACCAGCACCAGCCCCACGATCGCGAGCACCCGCCGGCGAGCGCGACCTCGCGGTGGGTCAACCCCTGAGCGCTCGCCAGAAGATGAGGCGGCGTCGGCCGCCTGGGGCACCGACGCCGCCTCACCAGACACAGGATCACTCATCGATGCTGTTTGTACGACATCGACGGTTTCGGGAATGTTTCGCCGACCCCACGAACGACCGCGCGCTCACGGGACCGCCACGGCCTGACCCGAGCCCCCGCCGGGACCGCCGCCGCTGCTGGTGGAGGGTCCGCCGCCCCCCGGCCTTGCCCCCTTCGGCACGGGCAGGATCGACTGGCACGTTTTCTGCGCGGCTTTGAACTGCGGTGAGTTGGGATCTATACCGGAGCCCTTGCCCCCGATTCGTATCCCGACACCGCCGCCGCTGTGGTGGAATTCCGGATCGGGGAAGTTGGGGACCCCGTGGCTGCGCATGCAGGCGGAGAACTTCAAGGCGCCTTCCTGCATCTTGGCTTGTTCCGCCGGACTCGGGGCCACCTTCGAGGGCGCGTACTTGCTGCACGCCTTTTCGGCCGCCTGGAACCGGGGCGATTCTGGATTCGGGCCGTGGCCGTTGCGGCTGTGGAGCTCTATGTCGCCTTCGGTCGGTTCGGGGAATTCGGGTTCCCCGTGGGTGCGCATGCACTGCGAGAACTTGACCATCTTCTGCTGGGTGCTCGCGCTGCTTTCCGGGGAGGATGAGCCGCCGCCGCTCGCGGGCGAGGAGCTGGATGTGCTGGAGGAGAGGTGCGCGACACCCGGGCTCGAGGAGCTACCGCCGCAGCCGGCGAGCGCCAGCACGACACTCGCAAGCACGACCATGCCGAGGTTCGTTCTCATCATGTCTTGGTCTCCTTCGCCTTCAGGTGGTGGGTGTTGGCCGTCCCAAGGAGGCGACGGCCATACGGCCGTGCGCTCGACGCGTCGGCGACATACCGACATCATGCGGGAGGAACCTGAGAATTGGCTGAGAGAGAGCGAGGAACTTCCTAAACGACGCCGGACGACGTTGGAGCATCCCGCTGGCACGCGGCGAGCTCGGCGTCGGTCATCTCGAGCGCCGGCAGCTCGAGCGTCAGGCGGGCGCCGCCATCTGGATCGTTGGTGGCGTGCACGGCTCCACCGTGAGCCTCGGCCGTCTGCCTGACGATCGCCAGCCCGAGCCCCGACCCGGGTCGCGCGCGGGCGCTGGGCGCGCGGTAGAAGCGGTCGAACACGCGGGGCAGATCCTCCGCGGCGATCCCCGGACCGTGGTCGCGGACCTCCAGAACACCGCCGCGGACGCGCACCTCGATTGGATCGTCGGTTGGATCGTCGATTGGAACGCCCGCCCGCCCGGCGGGCCGAGTCGGCGGAGTCGACGGCGTGGGCGGGTTCCATTTACAGGCGTTGTCGAGCAGGTTGGCGATCGCCCGCTCCAGGCGCGCGGGCGCGGCGCGCACCAGACAGGGCTCCGCGTCGAGCACGAACGTAGATGAGTGTCCACCCACCCCGTGCAGGCGGGCGCGCTCGATCGCCCCGGCGGCGGCCAGATCAAGGCGCACGTCCTCCACCTCGACCTCCTGCACCTCGGTCTTGGACAGATCGACGAGGTCGCCGACGAGCACCGTCAGCTCCCGCAGCTGCGCCTGCGCGGCGGCCAGGATGCGAGCGCGCTCCCGTGCCGGCAGCTCCTCGCCGATCGCGAGCGCGTCGAGGTTGGCCTGCACGCTCGTCAGCGGCGTGCGCAGCTCGTGCGAGGCGTCGGAGACGAGCTGGCGCTGCGCGAGGCGAGCGCGCTCGAGCGCGGCCAGCATCGTGTTGAAGCTCCCGGCCAGCCGCCCGAGCTCATCCTCCTCGCTCGCCTCGATGCGGTGGCCGAGATCCTGCGTGCGCGCCACGCGCTCGGCGGCGCCCGTCAAGCGCCGCACGGGCACGAGCGCCGCCCGCGAGACGAGCAGCCCGAGCGCGGCCGCGAGCGCGATCCCGCCCAGGCACACGAGCGCCAGCACCAGCTTCAGGTGCGTGAGCGTGCTGTCCACGTCGCTCAGCGGCAGCGCCACCTGCCACACCCCTCCCTCGGGCGCGCGCTCGGTCAGGATCCGCACGTGCGTGCCGCCGACGGTCGCGTCGCTGAAGAACGCCTTACGGCGGCCCGCGGCCACGGCGCGAGTGGCGGGTGTAATCGGAAGCCCGCCCTCCCCGCCGGATCCCGTGGTTTCGGAGCGCAGAACCTGCCCGTTGGACCGGAACAGCTGAACGTAGCCGGTGGCGCCGCCGAGCGTCGGGGCGGGGAGCACGAGCTTGTTGAAAGGACTCACGTGCACGGGCACGTCCCGCTGTTCCGCAATCGCTGAGGGGCCGCCCGGCGCGAACGCGGCGTTGCCTTCGATCGAGACCGCTTCCCCGTGGAGAGGCTTCCCACCGCTTTCCTGGGTGAAATTTTCCCCGCCGTGCGCCGAGCTCTGTCCGCCGGAGTGGGTCTTTTCTACCGCTTGCGCGCCGAAGGCGATCCGCGGCAATCCCACGGGCGGCAGCATGCCTTCCCGCTTCAGCTTGGCGAGCTCTGCCGCGCTGAGATTCACGGTCTTGACCTGGACGGCCTGCGGCAGGCCGGGGGTCAACTTCTGGCGCAGGCTCGCATCGATCTGCCCGCGCAGCTCGTTGCCGGTCACGACGTACACCACGACCGACGCGATCACGATCGCCGCGGCCACCGCGCCGGCCGCGAGCAGCACCATGCGCCGGCGGAAGCTCATCGCGACGATGACCTCAACACGTAGCCGACTCCCCGGACCGTGTGCACCAGGCGCGGCTCTCCGCCGGCCTCGGTCTTGCGCCGCAGATAGCCGACATACACCTCCAGCGAGTTCGACGCCGGCCCGAAGTCATAGCCCCACACGCACTCGAATATCTTCGTCCGTGAAAGCACCTGACGAGGATGGCGCATGAGCAGCTCCAGCAGCAAGAACTCGGTGCGCGTGAGCTCGAGCGGACGCCCGTTGCGGCGCGCCTCGTGCGCGAGCGGATCGAGCTCCAGATCCGCGAAGCGCAGCGTCTCCTCGCTATCCTCCCAGCCCGTGCGCCTGAGCAGCGCGCGCAGTCTGGCCACGAGCTCCTCGCTCGCGAACGGCTTGACCAGATAATCGTCGGCGCCGGCCTCGAGCCCCGCCACCCGCTCAGAGACCTCGGCACGCGCGGTCAACATCAGCACCGGCGTGCGATCGCCGATCGCGCGCATCCGCCGGCAGACCTCCAGGCCATCCAGCCCCGGCATCAGCACATCGAGGATCACCGCGTCGGGCCGGTCCACCGCGAGCGTGCGAATCGCCTCGGCGCCGTCGGTCGCCGTCGCCACCCCAAATCCATTGAGGTCCAGCACGAGCTCGAGCGCCTCGCGGACGGAGGGATCGTCGTCAACGACCAGCAGACGCATCGGCCGATGCTGACAGGCCAACCTGAAAGAAAGCTGAGGAGCGCCGCGTCACGGCGCCGGTTGGGGCGACGAGCTCGAGCCGCCGTGCACGCCGCCCGGGATCAGCGATTCGCAGGCCTGCACCGCCGCCTTGAACGCCGGCGAGCTCTCGTTCAGTCCTTGATGGGCAACGTGCACCCCGCCGCCAGAGAAGGTCGGGTCGGGGAAGTTCGGCACGCCATGCGAGCGCACACAGGCGGCGGCCTTGAGGTACTGCGACTGTTCCTGGGGGGTGATCTGGTGATTCGAGCCTCCTCCCGGACCGCCGCCCGGCAGCAGCTTGCTGCAGGCCTGCTGCGCCGACTTGAAATGGGGATTGCCCGTGATGGCCGGCGTGACCCGGATTGCCACGCTCACCCCATTGCCGTGGGTGGAGATTTTCGGATCGGGGAAGTTGGGCACTCCGTGCGCGCGCACGCACGCCGAGTACGCCACAGCCTGGCTGCCCGGCGAGGATTCGCGGCCTTCACTCGTACCGGACGCAGTCGAGCTCGTCGCCTGAGTGCTCGACCCCAGGTGAGCCACGCTCGAGCTCGGGGTGCTCCCGCAGCCCGCGACGAGCACGCCGAGGGCAACCAGTGCCGCTGTCAGGGAAGCCGCTCGTCGCAGGCCGCATAGTGCCCTGCTTCGATCATTGGTGTGTTTCGCATCGCCTTGCATGTCGTCTCCTTTGCAGCTCGAGAGGTCGTGCTGTGGGCTGCTTGTACGACATCGACGGTTTCGCGAAGGTATCGCCGCCCGGGCAGCCGGCGATCACATCTCCCCGCCGGCGAAACCGTGCTGAAACCGCAGGGAAGTAGCCTGGAGCACACGCTGTATCTGGAACGACGTCCGGCCGTGAAAGAGGAGTGACCATGCGGGTGCTGGTGATCGAGGACGACGAGGAGATGGCGCAGGCGATCGCGTTCGGTCTGCGCCAGACGGGCATGGCCGTGGACGTCACGCTCGACGGCCCGGCCGGTTTTGCGCGTGCCACGGTCAACGAGTACGACGTGATCGTGCTCGACCGCGACCTGCCAGGGATGCACGGCGATGAGATCTGCGCCAGGCTCGTGGAGAGCGAGTGTCGCAGTCGGGTGCTGATGCTCACCGCGGCGGCGATGGTCGATGACCTGGTGGACGGACTCGGCCTCGGCGCGGACGACTATCTGCCAAAGCCATTCGACTTCCCTGTTCTCATTGCGCGGATCGGTGCCCTGACGCGCCGTGCCCAGCCCGCGATTCCGCCGGTTCTCCGCCACGCCGACATCGTCCTCGACACCGCACAGCACCGTGCCTTCCGCGCCGGCCGCCAACTCGAGCTCGCACCAAAGGAGTTCGGCGTGCTTGAGCTGCTGCTCGCCTCCCAGGGTCGCAGCGTCTCCGCCGAGGAGCTCCTGGCCCGTGTGTGGGATGAGGCCGCCGACCCGTTCACCAATGCCGTCAAGATCACGGTCAGCCGGTTGCGCGCCAAGCTCGGCGATCCGCCGCTTATCGAAACGATCGCCAAGTCCGGATACCGGATATGAGCACAGGCGCACCTCTCACGGGCCACGACGCCCCTCGGGCTCGACGACTGCGCCTGCCACGGCGCACGATTCGCCTGCGTCTCGCCGTGCTCTATGGAGGGCTCTTCTTCATCTCCGGCGCGGCGGTGCTGGCGCTCACCTACGCCGGTGTCTCGCACACACACCAGGCGTACACGCGGATCGTGCACGAACATGCGGTTCGGCCCGTCGGTCCCGAAGGCGGTCTTGAAGGCGGCCCCGAAGTCTCAGAAGCGGTCCCCGGGCCAACCGGCTCGATCGCGGTGCTGGACCCAAATCAGCGCAACGCCGACCTGAGGGTGCTCGCGTTCGTCTCGGTGGTGGCGCTCGCGATCATGGCCGTCATCTCGATAGCGCTCGGATGGTGGATCGCCGGCAGGGTCCTGCGCCCGTTGCGCACGATCACGACCGCCGCTCGGGACATATCGGCGACGAACCTCCACCGTCGCCTGGCGCTCGACGGCCCCGACGACGAGTTCAAGGAGCTCGGGGACACCTTCGACGGGCTGCTCGGAAGACTGGAGCAATCCTTCCAGTCCCAACGCCAGTTCGTCGCCAACGCCTCGCACGAGCTGCGGACCCCGCTTGCCCGGCTCAAGACCCTGGTGCAGGTCGCATTGGCGGACCCCAACGCCTCCCTGGAGTCACTGCGCGCCGCCCACGAACGGGTGCTTGCCTCCGAGGAGCAGCTCGAGCGGCTGATCGAGGCGCTCCTCAGTCTCGCCAGCAGTGAGCGGGCCCTCGACCGGCGCGAGCCGGTCGACCTCGCGACCGTGACGGGGGAGGTGATCGCCGACCGCCAACCAGAGATCGAGCGCCGCGGCCTGCAACTGAACGCCACGCTCGACGCAGCTCGTGCCGAAGGCAACACCCAGCTGCTCGAGCGTCTCGTGGCGAACCTGCTCGACAACGCGATCCGCCACAACATCGTCGGGGGCCGAGTCGACGTCATGACCGCGACCACGGCCAGAGGAGTCGTCCTGTCGGTGGCCAACGACGGCCCGGTGATCGGAGCCGAGGAGCTGGACCGGCTCCAGCGACCGTTCCAGCGACTCGGCGCCGAGCGCGTCAACCGGGGCGACGGACACGGTCTCGGCCTGTCGATCGTCCACGCCATCTCATGCGCCCACGGAGCCATCGTTGTCGTTCAATCAAGGCCGGATGGTGGCCTCGAGGTGGAGGTGCGCTTCCCCGTCTAGAGCCCGCGCGCGGAGCGCTAAATCACACCGCGGACGGCGACACTCGCGGATACGTCGCCTAGTTAGACTGGCGCGATGATCGATCGCTCGGCCGCGTCACGGCGGATGCTCCGGGTTCCAGAGATCACGGTCTACTTCTGGATCATCAAGGCCTTGTCGACCGCGATGGGCGAGGCGACATCGGACTATCTCGTCCACGTGCTGCATCCCGTCCCCGCCGTGCTACTTGGGTTCGTCGGTTTCGTGGCCGCGCTGGCGCTCCAGTTCTCCATGCGTCGCTATCTGGCATGGACCTACTGGTTCGCCGTCGTCATGGTCGGCGTCTTCGGCACGATGGCCGCCGATGTGCTACACGTCGGATTCGGCGTCCCCTATTTCGCGTCATCCGCGTTCTATGCGGCCGCTCTGCTTGCCGTCTTCGTGACCTGGCAGAAGACGGAGAAGACGCTCTCGATTCACAGCGTCGATACCTTTCGCCGAGAGGCGTTCTACTGGGCCACGGTCGTCGCGACCTTTGCCCTCGGCACCGCGGTCGGAGATCTGACCGCTGTGACCTTTCACCTGGGCTACTTCTACTCGGCGGTGTTCTTCGCCGGGGTCATCCTGATTCCCGCGATCGGCTACCGGTGGTTCGACTGGAACTCGATTTTCACCTTCTGGTTCGCCTACGTGGTCACCCGCCCGCTGGGCGCCTCGGTCGCCGATTGGCTGGGCAAGACCACCTCGGGTGGACTTGGGTGGGGTGATGGACGCGTGGCCCTGGGCTTGACCGCGATGATCCTCGCCTTCGTCGCCTACCTCGCGGTCACCCGCAAGGACGTGCATAGCGGCCACGCGCTCCTGGCAACAGGGTGACCCCGAGCTCGTCGCCGGTGTCCGGTTGCGGGCGCAATTCGCTTAGAGCGTGTCTCAAACATCCTCGACAGCCCCGGATGCTCCCCTGTACGCGGCGCTAGAGGTCGTTGGGCATATTGCCGGTGCCAGCTGTTTCCTCCGGACGTGTGGTAGCCGCCTTGGAATAGGAATGGGTCGTTAGTGGTGCTGTGGCGACCCCTCCTGACGCGTGCCGTCGCGCGTGGGCTTGTGAGCTAGTGACGGCCGCAAGCACATCGTTTACGTCTGACCGCAAGCACATCGTTTACGCGGCTGAGCGCTGAGCCGCAAGCACATCGTTTACGTCGGGGGTGGCGTGCCAGCCTCGCGTGCTCTGTTGAGCGAGCGTGGAGGTGTGCATGTCGGAGGTGGAGGTGGCGTTGCGCCGTGAGGCGGCGCGGCGGCGGTTGGCGGGTGAGTCACCGGAGTTGATCGCGCTGGATCTTGGGCGCACGAGGCAGTGGGTGGCGAAGTGGGCGGCGCGCTATGACCCGCACGATGCGTCCTGGGCGCAGGGTCACTCACGAGCGCCCAAGCGCGTGGCGAACCGCACGCCGGAGCAGGTCGAGGCGCAGGTGCTGGCGGTCCGGGAGCGGTTGGCGGAGAACCCGTGGGCGCAGATCGGCGCTGAGGCGATCGCGTGGGAGCTTTCAAAGCTGGGTGGACCGGTGCCGCCGGTGCGCACGATCGAGGAGATCCTGGTGCGTGCCGGCGTGACACGGTCGGGGCGCGTGAGTCGCAGGCGGACCTCCAAGGGCCTGCCCTACCCGGCGCCGGCGGCCAAGCGTGCCGGGGACGTGGTCCAGGCCGACCTCATCGGCCCGCGTCATCTGGACGGCGGGGTGCGTTTCCACGCGCTCACCCAGATCGACGTGGCCTCCCATCACGCCGGGATCGAGGTCATCACCGACCGCGGCGATCAGCGCGTGCTGGCGGCGCTTTACGCCCTCTGGGAGCGCCACGGGCTGCCAGGACGCCTGCAACTTGACAACGGCGGCCCGTTCGTCTCGCCGACCGGCCTGGGCGAGGTCGTCAGGGTCTGCCTACACCAGCGAATCACGCTCGTGTTCATCCCGCCGCGGGAACCCTGGCGCAATGGCACGATCGAGCACTTCAACAACACATTCCAGCAACGCTTCTTCCGCCAAGAGCGCTTCGACGGCCTGCCACATCTCATCGAGCGCACGATGGCGTTCGAGCGCTTCCACAACACTCAGCATCGCTACAAGGCCAGCGGCGGACGCACCCCTGAGCAGAGCACCCCAGCCAAGCCGCGGACGCTCCTGGCGGCCGAAGAGATCCCAACAGGCTGGCCCGAGCACGGCCGGGTCGAGTTCATCCGCTTTATCCGTTCCGATCTGCGCCTACGCATCCTGGGGCGCGCGATCCCGATGCCCGACGGGAGCGCATACCAGTACGTCACCGCCACGCTCGACCTCTCACTCACCGAGGGTGAAAACCTGCTCGTCAGCGACACCAACGGGGAGCTGCTCACCACCGGCCGGCTGACCACCCCACGCCGCCGGTGAGGACCCATCGGACGATGCGCCGGGGACCTCTCATTCCGCTCCGTCCTACGGACTCCGCTCCATGAGAGGTCCCAGCTACAAGCCTTCACCCGGTAAACGATGTGCTTGTGGTGATCCCTCACCCTCAACGGACAACGATGCGCTTGCGGCTGTGAGCTAGCATTCTCGCCAATGTCAGCTCAGTCCGACGACGATTGGCGCCTGACTGTC
>DAIOGX010000041.1:0-14436 GCA_036744995.1 Solirubrobacteraceae bacterium
CCGATCGCGGGCACGCCGCCGGCCATCGCCTCGACGTAGGCCACGCCGAACGCCTCATCGGTCGAGGGCATCACGAACAGGGTGCACCGTCGAGCCTCTTCGATCGCTTGCGCCGGCTCGAGCTGTCCGCGGAACTCGACCCGCGCGGCGACCCCCAGACGCGCGGCGAGTCCTTCGAGCGCGACTCGCTCGGGGCCTTCGCCGACGATCACGTAGCGCAGCGTGGGATACCGCTGTCCGAGCACCGCCAGCGCGCGCAGGACATCGGCGTGGCGCTTGCGGGCGACTAGGTGCGCCACCGTGACCAATGATGGGCCGCCCACCCGCCCGTCGCGTCGCGACGAACGCGAAACCGCGGGCAGGTCAGTTCCGAGGTGCACCACACGCGTCTCACCCGCGCCGTGAGCGCGCGCCAGCTCGGCGATCCCCTGACTGTTGGCGAGCACGAGACGCGCGGCGCCCAGCCCCCGTGCTACCGCTGCGGCGCCGGCCGGGCTGCGACTGGCTGTGTAGAGGACATCTCCGCCGTGTACCGAGACGACGAGCGGCGCGTCGATCGATCGGACGCGCACAGCCCGCCGCAGTCCTCCGAGCTGTGTGCCCGACCCAGCCGCTGTGTATCCATTGGCCAGGACCTGGCGCACGGCATCGCCTGCTGGCACCGCGTTGTGGGCGTGAACGAGGTCGAACGGGAAGGACCGCTGCAAACGGCTCAGAGCCAGGCTCAACATGGGTGCAGCCCACGATCCCCAGGTCGCGTAGGAGCGCGGCCGGGGGGGTGAGACGTAGGGCACGTAGGCGATGTGCAATCCGTCGCGGGTCTGTTTGCGTGGCTCGCGCATGAGTTTTGCCAGCGCACTCGCGGCGCTCCCCGGTCCGGCCGCCAGCGACGCGCGCGGGGGGATGAGGCGGTGTAGGACCAGCACGCGCACTTCCGCGCCGGCGTCGCGAGCCGCGAGTGCTTGCTGGTGCGCCCAGATCCCCAACACCGGGTCACGATGGCTGGGGTAGAACTCGGCTACGACGACGACCTTCACCAGCGGCGATGGGTTGTCAGTGTTCGTTGCGACTCGCGGGCACTCAGGTACGGGCGCTCGGTGAGGAAGGCGCGGGCCTCAGCGACGGCCGCCTCGCGTGAGTAGGCCGCAGCCGCGGGCGCCGCTCGATGGCGGATCGCGACGGCGTCAACTACGCCGCAGCGCCAGGAGTGCTCGCGGGCGAGCGCTGCCCAATGAGCGTCCAGTCCCCAGCCCATGCGCAGTTCCGGGAAGGGCAGCAACGTGGAGAACGTCGAGCGCGCGAACGCGGTTACAGGACCGATCTCGACGAAAGGTGTCTCGCGCACCACGCTATTCAGGCGACGGCGCGTGAGCTCCCAGGCGGCGTGAGAGTTGTGGCGATGGGCCGGTTGGGCCAGATCGAGCGAGAAGCGCTCGCACAGAAACAGCAGGCGGTCGAGGAAGCCTCGCGGCAGCTCGATGTCGTCGTCCACGAGTAGCAGCCAATCGTGACCGTCGGCGGGATGGGCGGCGAGCAGCCGATTGACGTTCTCGAACTTCCCCCATTCCCCGGGTGGGCAAGTGTGCAGCTCGACATCGTGGCGGGAGCGCTCGAGCTCGGCCCGTATCTCCTTCGCGAGGACGCGGCGCTCGGGACGCTCGACGCCGAGCGCCAGCACTCTCCGCAAGGGCGGCTCGTGGCGGGCGGCGCGCCCCAGGCGCAGGCGCCGGCCACCGGCGAGCTCCCAGACATCCACTGCCTCATCGTGCACGCCGCGCAGCAGGACGTCGAGACCCCCCACGGTGCCGCTCCTGCCGGAGAGGAAGTCGTCCTGAGGGTCTCCGTGAACCGTTGAGGGTGACTCCACGTCTTGCCGGCGCTCGTGCAGGCCTTGGCGTAGGCGACCGGCGCTGTGGGCCACCATCGTCAGCCCGGCGGGGCAGCGGCGACGAACTACATGCCCGAGGCAGCCAGCGAGCGTGAGCAGCTCGCGTCCGAGCGTGGGCGCTTCGCCTCTCGAGGAGTCAAAGTGCCGACTGGCCTGCCCGCGCGTGTGGGCGGCGCGGAGGAGGGAACGCAGGTGTGCGTCTGCGCCCACACGACGGTGGTCGACCGCCGCGCCGGCCACGTACAGAACGCGCGCGTCGCACTTCTCCGCGCGTAGGCGGTCCTGCCACTCCTGCTCGTCGCCCCCGTGCTCGAGCGACACATCGAACTGTCCCACGCGCTCCAGTGCACTACGGCGGATGGTCATGTTGGCTCCCCACGCGTAGCGCGCCTCGGTGTCTTTCGCCCCCAGATCAAGCGAGGTGATGGGCGGTCCCTCGCGGCCGCACGTGCGCGCCTGGAAGCCTTCCAAGCAGGGGCGGATGGGACCGGTGAAGACGTCCACCTCCGGATGCTTCCGCGCTGCGTCGAGCAGCGTCTCTAGCCACTCCGGGCTCGCTCTGATGTCGTCGTCGACGAACGCCACCAGCTCGCCGTGCGAGCGCTCCACGCCGGTGTTCCGCGCGACGTTCAGACCCTCGGGCCCCGGATGGGGCTCGTAGCGCGCTCCGTGACGTTCCACCAGCGCACGAGCACGCTCGGAGGGGCCGGCGTCGTCGACCACCAGTATCTCGGCCCCGCTCGCAGCGGCCTGAGGGGCGAGTGAGGCGAGCGCCACCTCCAGGTAGGGGAGGCGTGCTCGCGTGGGAATCACGATCGAAGCGGATGGGGCCACAGCGGAACAGTCTAGGTTCGGGTTGGGGTCCCGCCCGGGTTGGCACGCTCCGCTCGGAATAGGCTCCGCCGAGAAATGGTCCTGTTTCTGCACAACCGCTACCGCACCACCGGTGGCGAGGAGCGTGTGGTTGATGACCTGCTGTGGTTGGTGCGTGAGCAGCTGGGAGAGCGAGCGGAGCTGCTGCTGCGGGACTCGGCGACGCTGGGGCGGGGGGGCGCGGCGATCGGGCTGTTGCGTGGGGGGCTCGAGTCCCAGGAGGTCGCCCGGGCGGTGCGTCTGACCGGTGCACGTGTGGTCCACGCGCACAACGTCCACCCGACGCTCGGCTGGCGCGCACTGGCCGCGGCACGTGCCGCGGGCGCAAGGGTGGTACTGCACCTACATCAGTACCGACTCGTATGTGCGATTGGGGTGTGCTTCACACGCGGTGCGGAATGCACGCGCTGCCACGGGCGTAACACGCTGCCGGGCGTGCGCTTGAACTGTCGCTCGAGCCTGCCCGAGGCGGTCGCCTACAGCGCGTCGTTGGCGCTGTGGCAGCTGCGTTTGGTCGAGCAGGCCGACGTGGTGGTCGTTCCCAGCGTGTTCGCGCGCGAACGGTTGCGGGCGCTCGGTGCGCCGCTGGATTGGGAGCGCGTCCACGTGCTGGCTCCGCCGGTGCGGACTCTTGTGGGCGCATCGGGTGTGGTGTCGGGTTCTTATGCTCTGGTCGTCTCGCGTCTAGCGCCTGAGAAGGGGGTGGATGTCGCAATCGACGCCTGTCGGGTGGCGGGTGTTCCGCTCGTGGTGGCCGGCGACGGTCCCGAACTCCAGGCATTGCAAGGGCAAGCGGGAGACGGCGAGGTGCGATTCGTCGGTCACGTCGATGACGGGAAGCTGGCTGAGCTGCGTGCGAGCGCGGCGATTGCGCTGGCACCATCGCGCTCGGCTGAGACGTTTGGGCTAGCGGCGGCTGAGGCGATGGCGATGGGCCTGCCGGTCGCCGGGAGCCGCGTGGGTGCCCTGCCGGAGCTGCTCGACGAGGAGGGGCTCGTGCCACCCGGAGATGTAGATGCGCTGGCGCGGGCGATCGCACGTCTGGCCGGAGACCGCGCCGCTGGCGAAAGAGGGCTTGAGCGTGTGCGCGCCCTGTGTGCTCCCGATGTCGTCGCGGGTACCCTCGCGGAGGTCTATGACGGCCGCGACGCTCACGCGGCAAGCGCATAGGCTCTGCCCGTGTCTCATGCCTCCACCGCCCTGATCACGGGCATCACCGGTCAGGACGGCTCGTTCTTGGCGGAGCTGCTGCTGGAGAAGGGGTATGCCGTCACCGGTTTGGTAAGGGGCGCAGAGTCTGGATCACTCGGCTGCTCTGAGCATCTGCGTGATCAGGTGGAGCTCCGATCGGGAGACCTGCTGGAGCCGGCCACGCTGCGCGCTGCGATCGAGCAGGTGCGCCCCCGTGAGATCTATCACCTGGCCGCGCCATCGTTCGTGCCCGCATCATGGGAACGCCCGCGAGAGACGCTGAGCGCGATCGTGGGCTCAGCCGCGTCCATCCTCGAAGCGGTGCGGGAGCTCGATTCGGAGATGCGCGTGTTCGTGTCCGCCTCAGGCTCCATGTTCGGCGATGCGCGGCAGAGTCCACAGCGCGAGGACACGCCATGCCGGCCGCTGAGCCCTTACGCGATCGCTAAGCTCGCCGCCCATGAGCTGGTGGGCGCGCTGCGTGCCCACGCTGGCCTGCACGCCAGCTCGGGAATCCTCTTCAACCATGAGTCCGAGCGCCGCCCCGAGCGGTTCGTCACACGCAAGATCACGCACGCCGCCGCGGCGATCTCGCTCGGATTGGAGCACGAGCTGACGCTTGGCGACCTCTCGGCGGTGCGTGACTGGTCGTTTGCGGGCGACATCGTCGAGGGCGCCTGGCTGATGCTCCAGCGGGAGCATCCTGACGATTACATCCTCGCCAGCGGCGTTCCGCACACGGTCGCCGAGTTTGCACAGGCGGCGTTCGCGTGCGTCGATCTTGAGGCCGAGCGCTACCTGCGCGTGGATCCTGCGCTGGTGCGAACACCTGAGAGCACGCCGAGCGTCGGCGATCCGAGCAAGGCGCGCGAGCGGCTGGGATGGGAGCCGAGCGTCGGGTTCGAGGAGTTGGTGGAGCGCATGGTGCGAGCCGACCTGTGCTCGTTGCGGGGCATCGCTGCAAGCCCTTAGACTGCTCGATCCTATGACCACCGTCGGTGTCATCGGACTCGGTTATGTCGGCTTGCCGCTCGCGGTGGCGTTCGCGCGGGAGGGTTGCGATGTTGTGGCGGTTGACGTCGATTCGCGCAAGATCGAGGCGATCGCGGCAGGCGACTCCTATATCGAGGACGTACCCTCGGAGGGACTGCGGGAGGTCTCAGGGCGAATTCATGCGAGCACGCGCTACGCGCGGCTGGCCAAGGCGGACGCGGTGCTGATCTGTGTGCCCACGCCGCTGACACGTAACCGCGAGCCCGACCTGGGTCCTTTGATCGACTCCACGCGCGCGTTGGCGGAGGTGCTACAGGCCGGGCAGCTGGTTGTGCTCGAGTCCACGACTTACCCAGGTACGACCAGGGAGCGTGTGGCGCCGTTGTTGGAGGAGTCGGGCTTGGCGGCGGGCAGGGATTTTCATCTGGCGTTCTCGCCCGAGCGCGTGGATCCGGGCCGCACGGATTTCACGCTGCGCAACACACCGAAGGTCCTGGGCGGTTTGACGGAGGCATGCGCCGAGCGTGCCGAGGCTATCTACAGGCTCGTGTGCGATCACCTCGTGCGCGTCTCAACACCAGAGGCGGCGGAGCTGGCGAAGCTGCTGGAGAACATCTTCCGGTCGGTCAACATCGCGCTGGTCAACGAGCTGGCGATGTTGACCGACCGCATGGGCATCGATATCTGGGAGGTCATCGACGCCGCCTCCACCAAGCCCTACGGGTTCATGCGCTTCGAGCCCGGCCCTGGGATGGGCGGACACTGCCTTCCGGTGGACCCGTTTTATCTCTCCTGGCGTGCCAGGGAGTTCGACATGGCGACCGAGTTCATCGAGCTCTCCGGCAAGGTCAACCAGCAGATGCCCTACCACTGTGTCGCGAAGGTCGAGCGCGTCCTGAACGACGCCGGACTGCCCGTCAAGGGCGCGCGCATCGCGGTGCTCGGCGTCAGCTACAAGCCGGGGGTAGGCGATATTCGCGAGTCCCCCGCGCTCAAGATCATCACGCTGCTGCAGGCCCTCGGCGCCGACCTGCGCTACCACGACCCGCACGTGCCCTCGCTCGGAGAGTTTGACCTGGAAAGCCAGCCCCTGGAGGTAGCCCTCGAGGACGCCGAGCTCACGCTGATCGTCACGGCTCATCCAAGCGTCGACCACGACAGCATCGCCCAGGATGTGCGCCTGCTCGTCGATCTGCGCGGTGTCACCCGCGGTATGCAAGCCGAGAACGTCATCCGCCTATGAGCGTGTTGAGCCCCGACCCGCGTGCGCCGGGGTTGATGCTCGGGGAGGACGTGCAAATTGGCAGAGGTGTGTCATTTGGCGCGCATGTGGTCGTGCACGCGGGCACCGTTATCAGCGATGGTTGTGTGATCGAGGACCACGTCGTGCTGGGCAAGCGCCCGCGGTTGGCCCCCGGCTCCTCCGCGGCGGGCGAGGTCAGCCGCCTGGAGCTGGGCAAGGACGTGAAGGTCTGCTCTGGCGCGGTGGTCTTCGCTGGTGCCCACGTCGAAGAGGGGTCGATCCTCGGTGACCAGAGCTTCGTGCGCGAGCGCACGTGGATCGGCTCGGGCTCGGTGATCGGACGGGGCAGCGTGGTCGACAACGACGTCCGCGTGGGCGCCCGCGTGCGCGTGCAGACGAGCGTTTACCTGACCGCGGGCACGGTGATCGAGGACGACGTGTTCGTCGGTCCGGGCGCGACCACGACGAACGACGACACGATGGCGCGCCACAGCCCTGAGGATCCTTTGCGGGGCGCCACGCTGCGGCGCGCGTGCCGTGTGGGCGGTGGCACCGTGCTGACTCCCGGGGTGGAGATCGGCGAGGAGGCTTTCGTCGCCGCTGGCGCTGTCGTCACGCGTGATGTCCCCGCGCGGGCGGTGGTAATGGGCGTGCCCGCGCGGGTCGTGCGCGAGGTCCCGGACGAGGACCTCTTGGAGCGCTGGAGACCGGGATAGGCTCGGTTCGGATGTCGCGAATCATCGCTGCCGCTGCGCTGTGCCTTGCGATGCTTGCGGCCGGCTGCGGCGCGACGGCGAAGCCGACTCTCGAGCAACGCGCTGCGACCGCGCCGAACGCGAACTGCGCAGACGGCGAGGTCCCGGTCGAAATCCGGAGTCCCAGGAGTCCCTACGCGTTCATCGCTCCTGGCATCTGCGGACATTCCAGCCATATCGCGGTCGAGTTGCACAGGCTCCTCGGAGGGCGCTACGAATGTCATCCACACATGAGCTGGTTGCGCTGCTCGCTTTCGTCCCGAGCGGGAGCGCCCAAGGTCTACCGGCTGCCGTCCGGCTCGATGGAGCCGAGCTACACGGTCGGCGAGCTCGTTCTCGCCAGCGAGGGCGCACCGAGCGTCGGGGCTGTCGTGATCCTGCACCAGCCGGAAGGCGCCGAGGAAGAGCTGTGTGGGCCGTCTCGGCACGTCGTCAAGCCCGGCGGCGCCGCGTGCGCGCAGTCGATCCCCAGAGAGGACGTGAGCACCAGCTTGATTAAGCGGATCGTCGCCGGCCCGGGCGATGAGATCTACATCCGCGCAGGGCACGTGTACCGGAAGCCGGCAGGTCAGACGCGATTCGCCCGCGTGCAGGAGCCGTACATCAGAGCCTGTGGATCGAGCAATGAGTGCAACTTCCCGACGCCGATCTCGATCCCGGCAGGGGAATGGTTCATGCTCGGTGACAACCGTGGCGAATCCGACGACAGCCGCTTCTGGGGTCCGGTGCCGACGCGGTGGATCGTGGGCATAGTGAACGGCGTCGAGCTGCGCTGCAACTATCGCTACGTGCCCCCCACATACCACTGCCCGCGCGCCGCAGAGTAAGACACCGCGGCAGGACGTCCGCCCGTCTACACAGCCCCCCGCAGTGCCGCCACTACCTCCTCCACCTGCTCGCGTGTGAGTACCGGGCTCATGGGGATCGCCAGGTGTGTGCGCGCGGCCTGCTCAGTCCCGGGCAGCTCGACGCCGGCGCCCCAGGCCTGCATCGCCGCCTGGCGGTGGACCGGCGTGCGGTAGTAGGCCTTGTGGCCAATCCCTGCATTCTCAAAGGCACTTTCTAGGCGCTCCACCTGTGGGTGGCTGACCACGTAGAGGTGCCAGGCCGGCGCGGCCCCGTCCACCGGGCGTGGCGGTCCGACCAGTTCGCTCAGGCCGGCTTCCTCGTAGTGGCGCCCTGCCTGTCGGCGCCCCTCGGCCCAGCCGTCGAGGTGCGGCAGCTGCACGCGCAAGATCGCCGCCTGCAGCTCGTCTAAGCGAGAGTTGTAGCCGAGGAGCTCGTAGGTGACCTTGTCGTGAGAGCCGTGGAACCGCAGGGTGCGCGCCTGCTCGGCGACATCCGCGTCTGAGGTCGTGATCATGCCGCCGTCGCCGAACCCGCCCAGGTTCTTGGAGGGAAAGAACGAGAATGTCGCCGCGGCGCCCAGTGCGCCGGGACGGCCTTGGGGCGAGCGGGAGCCCGCCGCCTGGGCTGCGTCCTCGAGCACTGGCACCCCCAGCGCTTCGATCTCGGCTACCGGCGCCACGTTGCCGAAGAGGTGCACAGCGATCACGGCCTTCGTCCGTGGCGTCAGCGCGGCGCGCACGGTCTCGGCGGTCACGCAGTAGGTGTACGGGTCGATGTCGCAGAACACGGGCGTTGCGCCCATCGGAGGGATCGCCTCGGCGGAGGCGTAGAACGTGAATGACGGCACGATCACCTCGTCGCCCGGGCCGACGCCCATCGCGCGCAGCGCGATCGTGATTGCCTCGGTTCCGTTCGCCACTCCGATCGCGTGCTCCGCTCCGCAATAGGCGGCGAACTCCTGCTCGAAGGCCTTCACCTCTCCCCCCAAGATGTAGCGCTCGGACTGCAGCACCCGATCGATGGCCGCGCGCAGCTCCTCGCGCAGCGGGGCCAGTGGTGCGGACGTGTCGAACAGAGGCACCGCCATCGGGATGCTCCCCTTTAGCGGGGTGCGAGCAGCTCGAGGTCCGCGCGGGTCATCAGCCTGATCAGCTCCTCGAAGCTGGTTTGTGGCCGCCAGCCGAGGTCGCGCTCGGCCTTGGCGGGGTTGCCGATCAGGTGGTCGACCTCCGCGGGGCGCACAAACGCCGGGTCGATCGTCACGTACTGCTCGAAGTTGCCCAGCCCAGCCTCGTCGAACGCGACCTGGCAGCACTCCCGCACCGAGTGGGCCTCGTTCGTCGCGATCACGTAGTCCTCGGCTTTGTCGGACTGGAGCATCAGCCACATCGCTTCCACATAGTCCTTCGCATACCCCCAATCGCGCTCGGCGTCGAGGTTCCCCAGCCGCAGCTCTTTTCTCAATCCATGCTTGATCGCGGCGGCGTGCCAGGTGATCTTGCGGGTGACGAACTCGAGGCCCCGACGCTCTGACTCGTGGTTGAAAAGTATTCCCGAGGTCGCGTGCAGGTCGTAGGACTCGCGGTAGTTGACCGTGATGAAGTGCCCATAGGCCTTGGCCACGCCGTAAGGCGAGCGCGGATAGAAAGGTGTCGTCTCGGTCTGCGGCACCTCCAGTACCTTGCCGAACATCTCTGATGAGCTCGCCTGATAGAAGCGGGCCTCGGGACACACTTCGCGCATCGCCTCGAGCATCCGCGTCACGCCCACGCCGGTGAACTCGGCGGTCAGCGTCGGTTGGATCCAGGAGACCGCGACGAACGACATCGCGGCGAGGTTGTAGATCTCGGCTGGGCGCGAGGCACGCAGGGTGTCAACGAGCGAGCGCTGGTCGAGCAGATCGCCTTGGTGCAGCGTGATTCGATCGCGCAGGTGCTCGATACGGTCGAACTTCTCAGTCGAAGCGCGCCGCACCATGCCGTGTACGTCGTACCCCTTTTCGAGCAACAGCTCAGCCAGATAGGAGCCGTCCTGGCCGGTCACCCCGGTGATGAGCGCTGACTTTCTGTCGGTCATTGGCGAGAGCCTATAGAGCGTTGCCCACTCGATGGCGGCTCACCTGTGCGCCCCTATCAAGCAGGAATGGCAGAAGCCCCGGGCTGCACCGCACGCCCACGCAGCCACTCGACGGTCGCCGCGATCCCGTCCTCGACCTCGATCTTCGCCTCCCAGCCGAGCAGCTCCTTCGCCTTCTCAACCGAGGGCCAGCGGCGCGGCACGTCCACGGCGAACGTGGGCAGATGCTCCAGTGCAAACTCCTCGGGGTCCTCGCCGCAGGCCTCCCACACGATCCGCGCGATCTCGGCGACCGTCAACTCGCGCGCGGCGGAAATGTTGAAATCCTCGTTGAGGCCCGCCGGCGAGCTCATCGCGGTGACGATCCCGTCGGCAATGTCATCCACGTGAGTGAGCGTGCGGGTCTGCTCGCCCGAGCCGAAGATCTGAAGCGGACGCTGTCCTTTGAGCACCTTTGTGATCAGGTCCGGCACCGCATGGGCGATCCCGGGCTCCGCATCGGGCACCTCGCCCGGGCCGTACGCGTTGAAAGGACGGCAGATCGTGTACGGCAGCTCGTGCTCGTCGTGCGCCGCGCGGCAGTACACCTCGCCGGTGAGCTTTGAAAACCCGTAGGCCGACTCGGGGGTCGGGCAGTCCGGCAGGTGGGCCTCGGTCGTTGGGAACTCGGTCGCCCGCTCGAAGACCATCGAGGAGGAGACGTAGGTGAAGCGCTCCACTCGGAGCTCCAAGGCCGCGCAGATGACCGCGTTGTAGAGCGCGTTGTTCACTTCGGTCAGCGTGTGTGGGAGGCGGTGGAAGTTGGCGATCCCCCCGACGATCGCCGCGAGGTGGATCACGTGCGTGCAGCCCTCGGTCGCCGCACGGGCCTCCTGAGCCAGGCGCAGGTCGCCCGTGTGCACTTCGCAGCCCTCCCGCATCCACTGCGGCGCGGGACGCTGATCGGATACCCGCACCTCATGCGCGGGGTCGGCGAGCAGCCGTTTGACGACCGCGGCGCCAATCGTGCCTGCGCCGCCAGTCACGAGCACGCGGCTCATGCCGGCACCCATTTCTGACCCAGATGAGCCTCCCATGGGCACGCAGGGCAATTGAATCCCGCCCACCAAGGACGCAGTGAGCGTGGCCTGCTCTGCTGAGGAATCTTCGCTCGGTGAGTGATCGAGGACGCCGATCCAGCGCCATCATGTGAGCCTGGGCTCATGCGTTTGTGGCCCCGAGCGTGATCAGCTCGGAGGCGTAGGCGAACACCTGGGCCGCGCCCCAGCAGTTCCACGGGTCGACCACCAGGCAGTCGCCGGAGGACCGCTCGGCGATCACCGCGAGTGCGCGCGGGTCGCGGAACTCGGCGTGGTCGGCGGCCACCACAACCACCTCGGCGCCGTCGAGCGCCTGCTCGAGCGTAGGTGTCGGGGTCGGCACGTGCGGGTCGTGTACGGCGACGTCGGCCAGCTCGCGCTCGAGCAGGCGGATCAGCTTGTGCGCGAGCGAGTCGCGCTCGTCGTCGGTGTCGGCCTTGAACGTCAGCCCGAGCACGGCGACCTTGCGGTTGGCCAGCGTGCCCAGTCGCCGCTTGATCCCTTCGACGAGGAACAGCGGCACGGACTCGTTCACGCGCGAAACCGCGAGCAGCATTCCGGGCGCGACCGAGCGCTCCTCGGAGAAGGCGAAGTCCTTGCGCAGGCACGTCCCAGCGGTAAACCCTGGCTGGGCGATCCCCCCGCGAGGATAGTCGCGGTTGATCAGGTCGATCACCTCGAACACGTTCGCCGCGTAGCGCTCACAGTCCATCATCAACAGGTTTGGCAGCGCGAAGTGGGTGTACCTGAGGATGTTCGCCCAGATCTTCGCAAGCTCAGCCTGCACCGGGGTCGTCTGCACGATCTGGGCGCCGAAGGCGGCAAACAGCTCCGCCACGACCTCTCCCGAGCGGGCGCCGACGCCGCCGATGATGCACGGCAGCGTGTCGATCTCCTCCAGGAACCTACCCGCGGCGATGCGCTCGGGGGCATGCGCCACGAACACGTCCTCGCCGATCGCAAAGCCGCGGTGCTTGGTGAGGTAGCCGGCGACGAATTCGGTGGTGCCAGGCGCGATGGTCGAGCGCAGGATCAGCGAGTGCCCCGGCGCGAGCACCCCCAGCAGGTCGTCGAGCGCCGAGCGGATATCGCGCATGTCGATCTCGATGTGCGAGAACGACGGCGTTCCGAGCGTGATGACGATGTGGCGCGCCTGCGCGGCGTCGGCCACGCGCTCGGACAGCGACAACCGACCGCTCGCGTGCACCCGGTCCAGCAGCTCCTGGGCGCCGGTCTCCTGAAAGGGCATCCGCCCTTCGCGCACCGCGCCCAGCCGGGCTGGGTCGTTGTCGACCCCAACCACTCGCAAGCCACGGTCGGCGAACGACAGGGCCAGTGGCAGCCCGACGCGACCGAGGCCGATGACGGAGACGTCGACGGTGCTCTGCGAGGCGTTCATCGAAGCCATGAGGTTAGCGGCGCCGGACCGGGGTTCGCCCTCCCCGCTGATAACACGGCTCAACCGCGATCGTCGCGCAGATGGCGCAGGTACTGGCGCAGGAAGCCAACGATGAAGCGGGGGTTGTAGCGGACGTAGCGTGGCCACAGGCGACGCGGTTCGCGCGATAGGCGGTAGGCCCACTCCAGGCCGTTGCGCTGCATCCAGCGCGGAGCCTGGGAGATGAGACCCGCGTGGAAGTCGAAAGCGGCGCCGACTCCGACCAGCAGCGGGGCCTGCAGGCGCGGGCGCATGCGCAGCATCCACTTCTCCTGCTTCGGCTGGCCGATACCGACCCACACGACCGCCGCGCCCGAGGAGTCGATGTCGGCGATCACGCGGTCCTCCTCCACCGGCGTCAGCTCCCGAAAGGGGGGCGAGTAGCCGCCGGCGATCCGCAACCCGGGGAAGCGCTCGCGCAGGCGCTCCTCCAGTAGTTGCAGCGCCTCGGGCGAGCGACCCCCGTAGAGATAGATCGACGTGCCAGCCCGTGCCGCACGCGCGCAGTAGCTTGCCATCAGGTCAGGGCCGTAGACGCGCGTGGCATCAGCGTGGCCAAGCGCGTGCAGCGCCCACACAAGCGGCTGGCCGTCGGGTACGGCGAGCGTCGCCCCAAGCACGGCAGCGAGCGTGTCGGGGTCCTCCTGGGCGGACATCACGAGGTTTACCGCCGCCGCCGTCATGTAGCCACGCCCGCCGTCGACGGCGATCAGAGCGTCCATCCAGTCCATCACCTGCTCGTAGTCGGATACCGCCAGTGGGATACCCAGGATCTCTGCGCACAGGGGCGTCGGGGACGATGAGGAGGAGAAGGAGTTGGTGGTCACGCGGGGCGAGGTCGCGGTGGCGCTGGGTGGCGGAGCGAGAGTCGGGCCGAGAATGCGTCCGGGGTGAGCCGGCCCACCCGAGAGCCTACCCGCGAGTAGTCAGCGGATACGCTGCCCGACCGTGTCGATCGACCCCGACTTCTGGACGCAACGCCGGGTGCTCGTCACCGGCCACACCGGTTTCAAGGGGGCATGGCTGTCGCTGTGGCTGCAGGCGCTGGGCGCGCGCGTGACCGGCCTGGCCCCCGGGCCGCCGACACAGCCGTCGCTGTACGAGCTGGCTGGGATCGGCGCAAGGATGAGCGGTGAGTCCGCGGTCGACGTGCGCGACGCCGAGGGGGTGCTGCAGGCGCTGGATGAGGCAAGTCCTGAGATCGTGCTGCATCTGGCTGCCCAGCCGATGGTCAGACGCTCGCTGCGTGACCCGGCGATGACCTATGCGGTCAACGTGATGGGCACGGTCAACGTGCTCGAGGCCGTGCGTCAGGCGGAGGGCGAGGTGCGGGCGGTGGTGGTCGTGACCTCGGACAAGTGCTATGAAAATACCGGCGAGGCGTCGCGGCTGTTCGTCGAGGAGGACCCGCTGGGGGGCGCAGATCCCTATTCGAGCTCGAAGGCGTGCGCCGAGCTTGTGACGGCGGCCTACCGCTCCTCGTTCTTTGCCGCGGATAAGGAATCCGGCCCGTCCGGGACTCGAATCGCGAGCGCGCGCGCGGGCAACGTGATCGGCGGCGGCGATTGGGGCGAGGACAGGCTGGTCGGAGACATCGTGCGCGCGGTGGGTGCGGGTGGGCCGGTGAGGGTACGCAATCCCAGGGCGGTGCGTCCATGGCAGCACGTGCTGAACCCGCTCAGTGGATATCTGTTGCTGGCGCAGGATCTATGGCGAGGAGACGAGGCCGCGCGGGCTTGGAACTTCGGCCCGCGCGCAGGCGACGAGCAAACGGTGGGCTGGATCGTCGAGCGACTGGGCGCACTGTGGGGCGGAGCGCTGAGCTGGGAGCTCGACGAGGGAGCCAACCCGCCCGAGGCCGGCTATCTGGCGCTGGACTCGAGCGCCGCTGAACGCCACCTCGGATGGCGCCCGAACTGGGACGTGGAGGAAGCGCTCAAGCGGGTCGTTGAATGGCACGAGGCGCAGCGCCGCGGCGAGGACATGCGGCGGATGAGTCTTGATCAGATCGCAGGATTCGCTTAACTCGGAAGCAGGATTCGCTTAACTCG
>DAIOGX010000041.1:14536-17394 GCA_036744995.1 Solirubrobacteraceae bacterium
GCAGGATTCGCTTAACTCGGAAGCAGGATTCGCTTAACTCGCAATATTCATAATAATCTTCAGGGCTATGAGTCCGCTGACCTTGCGTCGCTACCGTGCCGAGCGTCTGTTGCGTCAGGAGTTCGAGGGGTTGCGTGGCCGGGTGATCGCAACGGTGCGAGGTCGGTTGCGCTCGAGCGGCGTGAGCCTCGACGGGAGCGATCTGGAGGCCTGTTACGCGCAGGCGTGGCAGGGTCTGTACACGGCAGTGCTGGATGGCGAGGAGATCGCCAACCCAACGGGTTGGCTGGCGCTCGTGACGTTTCGCCGCGCGATCGAGGAGCACCGCGCGCGCGGGCGCGTCCACCGCGGGGGGATCGATGGCGCGAGCATTCACCACGGGACCGAGGGGCAGGAGTCGGATATGTACGCGGTGGCCTCGATCGACGGTGGCGAGGAGCGCGACTTCGCCGCGGAGCTGGACGATCGTATGCGGCTGCGCCAACTGTTTGAGGGGCTGCGCGGCCGGCTGAACGCGCGCGAGCAAGAGGCGGCCGCCCTCTGTTATCTGCAGGGCATGTCGCGCGCGGAGGCGGCCGCCCGGATGGGCGTGAGCGATACGGGCATGCGCAAGCTGATGGAGGGTCGTGGCCCCGGTCGCCCGGGAGTGGCGGGCAAGGTGGGCGAGCTGGTCGAGACGATCCGCGACGGAGGCTGGTGCGAGGAGCAGGGCTCGCTGATGCGCGGCCTGGCTTACGGCATCCTCGACCCCGACGGAGAGCGCTACCGGCTGGCGCTTATGCACCGCGGCGAATGTCCGGCCTGTCGTGCCTATGTCGTCTCTCTGCGCGGCCTGGCCGCGGTGCTGCCAGCGCCCGCGCTCATGCCGTGGGCGCTCGGCTTGGGCGCCGCGGCGGGGGCTGGGGCAGGAGCGCATGCGAGCACTGGTCATGCGGGCGCGGGCGTGAGTGCCGGCGGCGTGGGCGCCGGGGCGAGCGTGGGCACTGCGGGCGCCGGTAGTGCCGCCGGTGGCGGCTGGTTTCTCGCCGGGGGAGGGGTCGGCGCAAAGCTGGCTGTCGGCTGCCTGGTCGCGATGAGCGTCGGTGCGGGCTGCGTCGCGCTCAATGTAGTTCCCGTCGTCCCACGACACGCCGTCCATCGCCGTCATGTCGCGCGTGTATACAGCGGCGGGCCCGAGGCCAAGTATGCCCTCCTGAATTCGTCGATAGTGGGCGCTCAGTCCGTGCTAAACGCCACAGCGCCGACGCGCGGCGGGTCCTCGACTCGCGCCGGCGCAGCATCCGCGGCACTCCCCCCTCAGGCCAAGGCCAGCCGCGAGTTCGGGCCTGAGCAAGCCTTGGCTCCGGGTGGCTCTCGAGCGGTCGCCTCGACCGCAAGAACCGCTTCCACCGCTAGAACCGCCTCCGCCACGGGCTCGGCTTCTGCCGGCTTCGAGCGAGTCCCCACCACTGGGTCCTCCGGCGGCGGGTCAGCCCCCACCGGTACTACGGCTTCCACCGGCGGACAGGCGGCCACACATCCCTCCGCCGGGGGGCAGAGCGCAAGCCCGTCCGCCGCCCAGCGCGAGTTCGGGCTGGAATAGCCACCGAGGCCGATCAGCCCTCGCGGGCGATGATCAGCCCCGCGGGAAGACCTTGGTGAGCCGGCCGAGCGCGAGCGGGTTGCCGCGCGGGCGCAGGCGGCCGGTGGCCATCGCGCGCAGGGGGTCCAGGCGCTGGCCGATGATGTCAACCCAGTCCTGGTAGGCGACGCGCAGGCGCAGGTCGGGGCTGAGTGCCTCGCCCGGCTCGACCGCGCTCGAGCCGTTGTTGACGGTCAGGTGCCAGGTGGGGATGTCGGGATCGGTGAACTCCCACTGGAAGGTGGTAGGGCGGCGCAGGCCGTGGTTGGGGTTGACCTGCCGGCGGATCGTGTCGAACAGCAGCGCGACCGTCTCGGGATCGCGCTTCGAAGGACCGTCACGCACGCCGATCACGCCGGCCTGCGCGAGCGTGCGCCCGCGCTGGGAGACCTCCAGCGGTGAGAGGCCGGACGGCAAGAGCGCCGGTCCGGGCAGGGTCTCCGCGGCGAGGCCGGCGGAGCGCAGCTTGGTCGTCATCGAGGTCAGGCCCTCGACGCCGACCTCGTCGTAGGTGGCGCCGAAGACGGTTATGTAGCTTTCGTCCCAGCCCGGCGGCATCAGCACCTGGGCGGTGTAGCGAGTGACGTCGCGCAGGATGCGCGCGACCGCCTTGGGAACGCCGACGGGGTCTTCGCGGCGCAGGTCGGAGAGGAGCTTGACGCCGAAGCCGATGTGGCGCTGCTCGTCGGCGGAGATGTTCGCCATGCCCTCGCGGAAGGCCGGCAGCTGGTCGCGTCGCTCCAGGTAGCTGCAGATGAAGTGCTGGCCGGGCTGGGCGAGGGACGCCTCGATCACGATGTGGTAGAGCGTCACCGCCGCCGCGAGCTGAGCGGGGGAGCGGTCGGCGCGCAGCTCGTCGGCCATCCGTTCCAGGCGCTCGAAGATCTTGCTCAGGCCCGGGGTGAGCTTGGGCCTGATCGCGTTCAGGCTGCTCGCCATGGAGCCGTCGCCGAGTCCGCAGACCTCGTGCACGAAGCGCTTGAAGAAGACCGCGTGGCGCGCCTCGTCGACCTGCTGTGTGGCAAGGAAGTACTTCTGCTCCTCTAACGGCGCGGCGTCAATGTAAGGGGAGAGGGTGTCGGTGACCACGTCCTCGCCCCAGAAGAACAGCGAGTAGTTCCACAGCGCCGCCGTGCGCTCGAACTCGGTGAAGTCCTCGCGCCACTGGCGGGCGTCCTCGGTGAAGTCCAGCTCAGTCGCCTTCCAGTTGCCACGCTCCCAGCGCGCATAGAGATCC
>DAIOGX010000042.1:0-16837 GCA_036744995.1 Solirubrobacteraceae bacterium
TCTTGTAAACAGGGGGTCAGGGGTTCGAGTCCCCTCTCCGGCTCTTTAGCACCAAGAAGACATAAATCGTGCGAATGCATGGCGCTTAAGCGCGTCTGAGGTCTTATCAGCGCGACTCGGCCAGCTGGCACAGGCCCTGGCCACAGTGGCAACCGAGCATAGGCTGGCCCTCCTCTGGGACACCCACACCGCACTGGCGCGCATGTAACTGCGCTCGCGCGGGCGGGTATCGATTGTATGGAGCTTCACAGCACTGAGCAGGACTTGGTCACGGGGCGGGAGCGCATCGATCGCGGCACCGCTTCGCTCGACATGTCACCCGACGCGGTGGCCGCGGACTTGGACGGCTTTCGCGAGCACACCCTTACGCGCGGCGTGAACCCAATCCTCTGCTGGACGCTGCGGGCGATCCTCGTGCCGTTCTTCCTGCTCTACTTCCGCCTGCAGCGCATCGGTCGTGAGCACCTGCCGCGCCACGGCCCGCTGCTGCTGGCCGCCAACCACCGTAGCTTTCTCGACCCGTTCGTGATCGGCACGCTCGTGCGCCGTCCCGTCTATTACATGGCCAAGCGGGAGCTGTTCGAGAAGCGCTGGCAGGCCTGGCTGCTGAACGGCCTGGGCGCCTTCCCCGTCGACCGCGGCGCCGGTGACACACACGCGATGGACACCGCTCGCGCGATCTTGCAGCGGGGAGACTGCGTGGTGATCTTCCCCGAGGGCACCCGCGTGCGGTCGGGGCCGCTCGGAGATCCGCGCCGCGGTGTGGGTCGTCTCGCGCTTGAAACCGGCGCGCGCGTCGCTCCGGTTGCGGTGATCGGGACCGATGATGTGCGCCGAGGTTGGCGCATCCGCCCGCGCAAGGTCCGCCTTCGCGTCGGGCGTCCGCTGCGCTTTCCGACGGTCGAGCAGCCTTCGCCGGTCCTGGCGGCCGGTATGACCGCACGCATCTGGGCCTGTGTCAGCCTCCAGTGGGAGTGGCTGGGCGGTGCGGGAACCCCGCGCGATGGCAGTCCACGGTCGCGCCGCAGAGCCCCACACCGCAGGCGTGCCCAGCAAAACCCATCCGTGCACGAGGAGGCCCGCGCGGCCTGACCCACACGGCCCGATGTGTTGGTGGGCCGGAGGGATCAAAGGTCGGGGGATAGGGTGTGCGATGAGTGGACGAGCCAGTCAATCAGAAGCCCAAGGCGCAGCTCGACGCGGAGTTCTCCGACCTGTATCGCGCGCATCTGCGCGATGTCTACAGCTACGCCTACTACCGTGTGGGCGACCATCACGACGCCGAGGACCTGACCGAGCAGACCTTTCTGCAGGCCTACCGTCACTTCGAGCGGGCACAGCGCGAATCGCACGGGCGGCCGCTGCGGCCGTGGCTGATCCGGATCGCCCACAACCTGGCAGCGAACCTCTACCGCGATCGCTCGCGCAAGCCAGCCTCGCCGATCGACGACACCATGCCGCTGGCGGCGCCGCACACCACCGAGCAGCTGGTCGAGGGGCGCGACGAGCTGAGCCGGGTGCTGGACGGCGTGGGCGAGCTCCCGGACGATCGGCGCGAGGCACTGATCATGCGCTTCGCGCTGGGTATGGACAACCGCGAGATCGCCCGCGCCCTGGGTCGCTCCGACGGCGCCACGAAGGTGCTGATTCACCGCGCGATCAAGCAGCTGGAGGAGATCGTCGGCGATCGGGGCGAGAACAACGGGCGGCCACAGGCCGAACGTCACGGTCGAGATGTGGAGTCGGATGCCTCGCGGAGGTGATCATATGAGTGGGGCTCTCCCCAACTTCGAAGCGCTGCTGCATCAGGCGCTCGCGCCGGTTGAGCCGCCGGAGGATCTCGCGAACCGGCTGGAGAGCACGCTCACGAGCATCACCGAGCTGGCCGCGGACGAGCTGGAGGCGTGGGAGCTCTCAGCGATGCGCGACCCGCGCAACTGGGCGCGGCCGGCGGCCGCGCTCGTTGTGGGTGGCGCCGCCGGCACGGCGCTCGTGTTGCTGCGCGCGCGCCGGCGCGCGCAGGTCTCCTCCGGCGGTCTGAGCGGCGCGCGGGAGAGCACGGAGCGCACGATCCGCGACCTGCGCCGTGAGGCGCGCAAGCTGCTCGGCGACCACTGAAGCCGGCATCGCGCTGAACACCGTCGTCGCTGAGCAGGCGTCGCCTGCCGGCTCAGACACGTACCGATGTTGTGTCCTTTATACAAATCATTCTGATGATCGGGCTAGTGTGGGCCAGGATGATTCAATGCCGGGGTCGCCGAAGATCCTCGGCACCTGATCCGTCGCGTCATGCCCCTGCGTATCAATGTCCGACATGGCTCTATATAGGCGCTCCACCGAGGCCACCTCCGCGTCTCTGCAGCGGCTCGCCGACGAGGATCTGATGCAGCTGGTGGCCGAGAACGACCCTGCCGCGTTTGCGGTTCTCTACGAGCGTCACATGAACGTGGCGTTCTCGCTCGCCTTTCGCATGTGCGGCAAGCGTGCGGTGGCCGAAGAGGTGGTTCAGGAGGCGTTCCTCTCGGCGTGGCGTGGCGGTACGCGCTATGACCGCACGCGCGGCAGCGTGCGCACGTGGGTGCTCGGGATCGTGCACAACCGGGCGATCGACGCGTTGCGCCGGAGCATGGTCCAAGACCGCGGCAGGGTTGTAAGCGATGAAGGTCTCGAGGAACGCCTGGAGGCGCCCGAGCGCACCGAGCAGGAGGTAGGCCGCCGCGACGAGGCACGCGAGATTCGCGCCGCTGTCGACAGCTTGCCCCCTGAGCAGAGTCGCGTGGTTGAGCTCGCCTACTATGGCGGCTTCACCCATACCGAGATCGCCACGATGCTCGGCGCGCCGATCGGCACCATCAAGGGGCGTATGCGACTGGGCCTCGAGAAGATGCGCTCGCAACTCGGCTATATGCAGGTGGCCCCATGAACGGGCGTGAGGACGGCCCGCTGGACGACGAGTGCGAGCTGCGCGCCGCCGCTGCCGCCTACGTCCTCGGTGCGCTGGACGAGCCAGAGGGGGATGCTTACCGCGCCCATCTCGCCGCGTGCGCGATATGTCACGACGAGGTGCTCCAGCTGCAGCCGGTCGTCGACTCGCTGGCGGTCGCCGTCCCGCGGGTAAAAGCACCGGAGGACCTGCGTGCCAGGCTGATGGCGGTCGTGCACGCGGAGGCCGAACTGCTGCATGCGGCCGGTCACGAGGCCGATCGCCCGGCTCCCGCGCGGTCGTCTCGCCGCTTGAGCTTTGCGCCGGCATTCGCCGCCGCCGTCGTCGCCGTGGCAGCGGGGACGCTGGTTGGTGCGCTGGCGTTCGACACTGGTTCAGGGCAGCACGCGCGTGTCATCCGAGCTTCTGTGCTCCTGCCGGGCCACCGCGCGACTGCGTCGCTACGTGTCGTCGACTCTGAAGCGCAGCTCGTGGTCAAGGACATGCCGGCACCGCCCCAGGGACGCATCTATGAGGTATGGCTTGCGCGGGGCACGCAGCCGCCCGAACCCACCGACGCGCGGTTCTCCGTCTCTAGTCACGGTGACAGCTCGGTCGATGTGCCCGGCAACCTGAATGGCGTCAGCAAGGTACTCGTAACCGATGAGCCGCTCGGCGGCAGTCTCCATCCAACGCGTCCACCGGTGATCGTCGCGTCGGTGTAGCGATGGTGATGGCCGGTCCTGCTCGAGACTGGGCTAGCCGGCCAGCTGCTCGAGGAAGCGTTCGATGTGCGGGTTCGCCTGGTCGGGATGGGTGAGGTTGGATGCGTGGCCGGCTCCCTCGATCACGACGAGTTGGGCGTGGGGGAGCCCGTCGGCGAGCTCCCGCGCACGGTCGACGCCGATCGCGACATCTCCTTCGCCGTGAATGACGAGGGCGGGCACGTCGATCTCGGGGAGACGTTCGGTGATGTCGTCACGCTCTGCGAGCGTCGTGAACAGCCGTTGGATGTTCTCCCCATGCAACTGCTTCCAGCTGGACTTCCAATACTCGCCGTCGGCGTACCCCTGACCGATGATGATCGCCTCGATCGTGGCCGCCAGCTCGTCGTCCACGCCGTCCGTGAGCCAGCGCTCGAGCAGCTGCTCGTAGTAGGGCAACAGATCGGGGTTCTCCGGGCCTGCCTGCGTGTCGATCAGGATCAGCCCACGAACCACACCGGGGTGGGCGAGCGCGGCGCGCAGGCTGAGAAAGCCGCCTTGCGACATCCCGGCGAGCACCGCGCGCTCAACGCCGAGGCTCTCGAGTAACGCGGCAAGGTCATCGGCTGAGTCCCAGTAAGTGAAGGGCTCGCTGGCATCGCCGGTCTGCCCGTGGCCGCGCTCATCCCAAGCGATGCACCGGTAGCGCGAGCGTAGGGCCTCGACCTGGGGATCGAACATCGTCTGATCCATGAACAGGCCGTGCGAGAATACGATCGGCGGTCCGTCACCGCCTGTGTCCTTGTAGAACAGCCGCTGGCCGTTGACCTCAGCATGGGGCATGGACCCTCCCTCGTGGTTGACGGTTCAAGCCTACCCGCGATGGGTGGCGGGGTTGCGCTGCCGCAGGGAGGGGGGGAGGGAGAGATACCGGGTGGATCGGTTGCGCGTCACGCCACCGCGCTCGACGCGACCGCGCTCGAGTCAACAGCGCTCGAGTCCACCTCGGTGGGGCCGGCGTCGAGCGATGTGCCCGCCTGCGCATACACCGGCCGGCGGTCCAGGCGCCTGCGCCGGGCGTCCTCGGCCACGAGCCCGAACACCTCCCTGAGGAGGGCGCGCCGATCACAACCACGACGCGCGAGCAGCCTGCCGGACGCGCCGAGCAGACGCTGGGGCGTAAAGACCTGCGAGGGCCGCGACCGGTGATTGAACAGGTCCGTCACGATGTCGATCTTGCCCTGCGCGAGCAATCGTCCCATCATCTCAGGCTGCACGACCGGGAGCCGCCCAGCTTTGCCCATTTCGGTTGCCAGCCAGTAGTACTCCGCGGCGTCCTTGTCTCGCCGGCGACCCCAAGCCGCCAGCTCGCTATCCACGCGCTCTGACGAGCCTTCCAGAGCCGTCACGATGACGGGCGCGAGCGCATCGACCTGCCCGAAGGCGTCCTGGATTCCCTGGCCGGCCGTCGGATCCTTGAAGTAGCCGGCGTCACCGGCCAGCACCCAGCCGGGACCGGATGCCTCCCGGAAGAATCCCTCCCAGCGCAGCATCCCGAAGAGCTTTCCGACACGCCGCGCGCCCGACAGTATCTGGGCCACCGGCCGACAGCTACATGCGTACTCCATGAAGCTGCCCTCCAGGTCCTGTCGAAACCGGGGGAGCTCGCCTAGGTCTGGCAGCACGATCACCTGATACAGGCCGTTGTCGGCGGGGAACGCGAGCACGAGCCGCTCGCCCCAGCGATGGAAGAAGAAGGCGGGATCGGGACCGGGCTCGGCTCCCTCGAAGAACGACCAGTACACGAACCGCTCACTCGGGGCGAGGTTGTACTTGCGAGCCCCGACCAGCTTCGCGATCGTCGAGTTGCGTCCATCGGCGCCAACCACCAAACGCGCATTCAGCGTCGCCTCTGAGCCATCGTGCGTGACCCGAACGCCACTCACCCGGCCTGCGTCCTCGAGCAAGCCCGTCACCTTCGTCGCCATGCGCACCTCAGCGCCCGCCTCGGCGGCGGCCTCGGCGAGGATCGGGTCGAGCAGCGTGCGACGCACCGAGACTCCGCCGCCGACATCACCGGGCTGCTGCGGAATCGGCGTGGCGTACTGGAGGTCATCGAAGCGCACGTCATTGCGCCCGATGAATGGAGCGCCGGTCGCGTGGATCTTCTCGGTGACTCCCAACCGGTCAAGGAACGCCAGGGCCTGCGCCTCGAAGTAGTGCGTCGAGAGCGTGTCCCGCGGAAAGGTCGCCTGCTCCACGAGCGCCACCTTGACGCCCCGGCGGGCGAGCAACGTGGCCAGCGGCGAGCCCGCACAGCGCGCACCTACGACGATGACATCAAACTGTTCCGTCACGTGCCCCAATCGCTTGTTCCGGCACTGGAGAGTGGAGAGTACAGAGCAGCGCCTGTGCTTATCTATCGGCGCGAGAACCGGGCTTGGAGACGCTGCAGGGCGACCATCCCCCGCTCGGCGCGGCTACCTTGAGGCGGCACGATGCCGAGCTGGCGGGCGAGATCATTCGCGTCGTAGTAAGCGCGATAGCGGGCGATCCGGCCGTCGCGCATCGTCCACTGATCGATGCCCTCGACGCGGATCGTACGGCCCGTGGGGGCAAAGCCGGGCGGGTCGATCACGCCCCGGTGAGTGCCCTCCATGCGCCACGCCCAGAGCACAAGATCACCGTTGACGGCGACCGCCGGCGGGTCGGGCTCGCTGAAGCAAAGATCGGGAAACGCACGAAAGCTCGTACGCATGAACTCCTGAACCTCCGCGATGCCACGTGCCGGCTCGGGCAACGCCGGGTCGGCCCACACGATGTCCTCCGTGACCATCTGCGCCATCGCGTCGGTGTCGCAGTCGTTCCAGGCCGCCATGTAGCCGTCCGCGAACTCGCGCAGCTCCGGGGCGACACCCGCGGGCGACTCGATGACGTGCATACGGCGACGACGATACTCCGGCGCGGCCGGGGGTGCAATGCTCGAGTGGGTTTGCGGTGATGATGGCGCAGATAGGCACGCACCGCGGCGCGCGGCTTGTGCGACATCCGCCGTCGGTAAGGTGCGCCAATGGCTCGAGCAAACTGGCTAATCCTGCTCTTGGTGCTCGCCATCGTCGGGTGTGGTGCTGGGGCGAAACAGGCAGGTCTGCCTTTTGCGTCAGTTGGACGAGGTCTTGCACATCCGCCTGTCGGCTGCACCCGCCACCTCGTCTACGCGAGCCATGGCCCCTCTAACGGGAAGATGGTGGCGCTGAGCTTCGACGACGGTCCGAGTCCATATACCGAACGCCTGTTCAGGACGCTCCTGCAATACCACGTCGCCGGCACGTTCTTCATGATCGGCGAACGAGTCGCTGGTCTGATGGAAGAAAGTCACGGTGCGAGGCTGCTGCGCGAAATGATCGACCATGGGATGGAGATCGGCAACCACAGCTACAACCATCCCCGTGACCTCCCCAATGAGGGTGAAGGCTCGTCGCTTCAGCTCGAACTCGCCAACCGGGAAATCGAACGCGCGAGCGGCTTTACGCCGTGCCTGTTCCGGCCTCCCTATGGGAACCTTTCGCCAGAACTCGTGCAGCGCGCCAAGGTCCTTGGCCTGACAACGGTCAAGTGGGACGTGGACCCCGAAGACTGGAGACACCCGGGAGTCAGCGTGATCCGCGAACGCGTGCTCGCAGGCGCCCGGCCAGGCTCGATCGTGGTCATGCACGACAACATCGAAACGGAGGGCCAGATCGTGGAAGCGCTTCCGGGCATCATCGAAGGCCTCGAGGCTCGCGGCTATCACCTCGTCACCATCACGCAGCTCCTCGGCGACGTCTTTGTCCTGCATCAAGCTCACCACCACCACGGACGCCTGAATGCGCCTGTGCGGTCGGAAGGCGAGTAGACCACCGGCCCGGCCAGCGCGAGGCTTGACTCTTACCCAAAGAGATATTGGGGTAAGCGCCACCGGTGGATGGGTAAGCGCCACCGGTGGAATGCGCAGAAAGCAGAAGTGCCGGCCCGGCAGCGCGCGGGCGAGTTGGACGAGGGCCGGCGGTTCAGGGCGGTATCGACTAAGGACCTGGGTGACGTCCGGTCAGGGCGCGTTGGAGGATCAGCCCCGCGGTTATCGCCAGTAGAGCGCTCGCCAGAGCGGCGACCGTCCAGCCATGCTCATGCTCACCGAGAATCGCTCCAGTTGTTCGGTGGGATAGCACCGACGTGTTCGCTCCGGCTGAAAGTACCGACCCGAGCGACCCGGCGGAGCCGATCGAGAAAGCCGAGCCGAACGACCCAATCGATCCGACCGACAGTGCTGAGCCCACCGATCCGATCGACAGGAACGAGGCTCTAGAGCCCACCGACAGAAACGAGTCATCAGACCAGAGCGACAGCCCTTCCATGGGCGCATCGTACATCGGCACTGCCTAACGGCCCTCGCCCTCCGCTCCGCGTCGCCTGACTGAGGCTGGCTGAGACAACTGAGACAATCAAGTGGGCTCTCGCTGATGATGATGATGATGATGTCCACACACCGCACCCTCCGATATGTCGATCCGCGTGCCCCTCGTGGCCCGATCTACCGTGCGTTCGTCCGCCTCGCCGGCACCCGCTTTCAGAGATGGCTGGCGAGGCAGGCCATTTGGAGCGCGACGGTGTGGAAGATCGACCCATACCTGCTGCCGCTGACCAGAGGCCGCCTCAGCACGGCGCTCTTGGTCCCGACCGCTCTGCTCGAGACGCGCGGCGCACGCACGGGCCTGGTTCGCCGCAATGCGGTTATCTATTTCCATGACGGCGAGCGAGTCACGATCGTCGCCTCACAGGCCGGCCGCTCCGGCAATCCCTCCTGGTTCTACAACGCGCGCGCGAACCCCGACGTTCTGCTTGGCGGCCAGCCCTTCCGGGCTGAGGTCATCGAGGACGAGGCGTCGCGCGCCAGGCTGTGGGAGCTCGCCGACCGCGTCTTCGGAGTGTTCGCCGCTTACCGAGACAGCGCAGCCCTCACGGGCCGGGAGATTCCCATCCTCCAGCTCACCCCGAGGGAGCATGGCGACGCCGATGATCGTTGACAAGCGAAGGTGCTCTCAGCCTTTGAAGGTGGAGGGGCCGGGGTCGCCGAAGGGCTCGTCGCGCTCGCGGACTGCCTGCTTGAAGCCGGCTTCCGCGGCTCGTTGCTGGAACGCGTAGCCCTCCTTGGTGTGGCGGGCGATGCCGTCGAAGACGGTCCCCAGGACTTGGGTCTGGTGTAGGCCCTGGGCGTATAGGGACTGGTTGACCAGCAGCTTCATCATCTGCAGCTGGTTCAGCGGATTGCGCGCGATCCGCTCGAGGAGGATCTCGGTGCGCTTGTCGAGGTCCTCCGCGGCGGGCGCCTCGATCGCCAATCCCCACTCCAGCGCCTCTTCACCGGACAGGCAGTCCCCGGTGAACAGCAGCCGCTTGGCGCGTTGCGATCCCAGCCGGTAGGCCCACATCGAGGTCGTAGGCGTTCCCCAGACCCGGGCGGGCGGGTAGCCGATCTTCGCGTCGGCGGCGATCACCAACAGGTCGCTGCACAACGCCATGTCGGTTCCGCCCGCGACGCAAAACCCGTGCACCTTGCACACCACTGGCTTCGAGCAATGAAACACCGACATGAAGGCGCGGACATTGCGGCCCATCATCCCGTAGTCGACCATCGGGTCCCACGTGCCCGACGGGTCGTGGTTAGCGGCCATCACTGCAGGATCCAGCGGCGAGCCTGCCGGCGGCACGATCGCCTCCTCGCCCATGCGCCCCTGACCCTCGGCGGACTCGACGAGGTCATAGCCGCCACAGAACCCCTTGCCATTCCCCGCCAGCAGGATCACGTGCACATCCGGGTCGAGATCCGCACGCTCGACAGATTCCTCGAGCTCGCCAACCAAGCCCCTGGTGATGCCGTTCCCACGCTCCGGCCGGTTCAGCGTGATCCGCCCGACACGCCCGGTCACCGCATACGTCATCGTCACCGGCTCGCTCATCCCACGAGCACATTACCCGGACACCCACGGTTGCCGCCACCAACCCGCAAAGCAGGTCCCGTCCCCAAAGCAGGTCCCGTCCCTTCACCTCTGTGACCGGCGACACCCACCGCTGTTTCGGTCTCCTCGAGGTGTCGTCTCCCCACAAAACACCTAGAGAAAGAAAGAATGCAGCCCCGAGTAGCCGGACGCGTTCGCGTCCGTTAATGGTGGGCAATTGGCGTCCATTCGCCTCGCCGTATTATCTGCACGGTGGTCGCCTTCGTCCTCTCGGGTGGCGCAAGCCTCGGCGCGATCCAGGTGGGGATGCTCAAGGCTCTGTACGAGCGTGAGATCGTGCCCGAGCTGATCGTCGGCACCTCTGCCGGGGCGGTCAACGGCGCCTTTATCGCTTCGCGGCCACCGACGGTGCAGGCCGCGGAGTCGCTGGCACGGATCTGGCGGTCGCTGCGCACCCTCCAGGTCTTCCCGCCGAGTCCCGCGACCGCGCTGCGAGCGCTGGCCGGCAAGAGCGACCATCTCGTACCCAACGATGGGCTCAGGGCGCTGATCTTGGCCCACCAGCAGTTCAAGCGGCTGGAGGACGCCCCGGTCCCCCTCCATGTGATCGCGACCGACATCCGCAGCGGCCGTGAGCGACGGCTTTCGTGGGGCGACGCGGAGGCAGCGGTGCTCGCGAGCACCGCGATCCCCGGGATCTATCCGGTGATCCAGTTCGATGGCTTCGATCTCGTCGACGGGGGCGTGGCAAACAACACCCCGATCTCCCACGCAGCCGAGCTCGGAGCGAGCAAGATTTACGTCCTGCCGACCGGGATCACCTGCGAGCTGCCGACTCCTCCACGCGGCGCGATTCCGCTGCTCGTGCACGCGATCACACTGCTTACCAACCAGCGACTCGTGAGAGACATCGAGGACTTCTCACACAAGTCTGAGCTGATCGTGCTGTCGCCGCCTTGCCCATGCAATGTGCTCCCGTCGGACTTCAGCCACGCCGAGGAGCTGATCGAGCAGGCCTATGAGCTCGCGAACACGACGCTCGATCACCCCGACCCCGCCACCTACTGGACCCCGCGCGCACTCGAGCGGCTGAAGGCGCACTTCCACTGAACTCAAAACTCAACCCTTCATCGAGGAGAGTGCGGGCTGACGGCGGTGAAGAGCTCCCGTAACGGCTGCGCCATCGCTTTCCACGCGAAGCCATGTACGCTCGCGGTTTCTCGTTGCCGTGAGAGGTGCGAGGATGTCCGTGTGATCGACCTCTGTCTCCTTAGCTGGTGGCGCGCGCGATGAGGGCGGTCGTCTGCAGTAACGCGGAGCTCGAGGTCCTCGAGCGGCCGGAGCCGGTGCCGGGGCGGGGGCAGGTGCGCATCGAGGTACTGCGTTGCGGGATCTGCGGGTCCGACCTGCACGCGCGTCACGGCTGCGACGCATGGGCCGATATGGCCGCGCGCGCGGGCTATGACCGCTTCGCTCGCTCTGATCAGCAGATCGTTTTCGGCCATGAGTTCTCGGGCGAGGTCGCCGAGTACGGACCCGGGTGCCGGAAGCGCTCGCCGACGGGGACACGCGTCGTCGCATTGCCGCTGCTGCGTGGGAGCGGCGGCGTGGATACCGTCGGCCTGTCGGTGCATGCTCCCGGCGCCTATGCCGAGCAGATGCTCGTCGAGGAGTCGATGATGATGGCGGTGCCCAACGGCCTGGGGTCCGAGGTCGCTGCGTTGACGGAGCCGATGGCTGTGGCTTGGCACGCCGTGCGCCGGGGCGAAGTCGGCAAGCGCACCGTGGCGATCGTCATCGGCTGCGGACCGATCGGGCTGGCGGTCATCCTGCTCCTGAAGGCCAAGGGCGTGCGCACGGTCGTGGCAAGCGACTACGCGCCCACGCGTCGCGCGCTGGCCACGGCCTGTGGCGCGGACGTCGTCCTCGACCCCGCGCACGAGTCCCCGCTCACCGCCGTGGAGCGCCGTGGGCACCTCACGGACGTTCCCTCCGCGCTCGAGCTCGCCGTCGGCACGCGCGAGAAACTGGAGCGTCTCCCCTTCGGGTGGTGGCACGCGTGGCGGCTCGGCGAGGCGCTCGGCGTGGCGCCGAAGCACCCGGTCATCTTCGAGTGCGTTGGGGTCCCTGGAGTGATCGACAGCATCATCGACGGCGCGCCGCTGTTCTCCCGCGTCGTCGTGGTCGGCGTCTGCGTCGGCGTCGATCAGATCACGCCAGCGATGGCCATCAACAAGGAGATCGACCTGCGGTTCGTGCTCGCCTACACACCGCTCGAGTTCCGCGACACCCTGCACATGCTCGCCGAGGGGGATGTCGATCCCAGCCCGCTCATCACCGGGACGGTCGGACTCGACGGCGTGAAGGATGCGTTCACAGCGCTCGGCGGGGTGGGTGGGTCTCAAGCCCACGCGAAGATCCTGATTGACCCGCGCAGCACAGCCGCGGCGCCGGTGGCTCCGCAGCACCTGCCATAGCGGCGCGGTACGGCCATAGCGGCGCATTACGCGGCGGGTTCATCTTGGATGGACGAAAGTGGGGTTGATGCTCGACGCGCTGTGGCAATGCCTCGGAGGCCCGCGTGGGCGATTGCTGCGCCGTCATCGTCGCCGTTCACCAAGCTTCCGCGGTGGCGCGAAATCCGAGTGGCTGCTAGCCTGATCGGGCCATGCTCGATCAGTCGCGATTAGGCCTTCAGAGAAGGTAGCGCCCGCCGGGCGCCGCTCGCATCCGCGAGCCTCAACAATCCGACTACAAGGAACACAGCATGGACAACCCGCGCCGCGGGCGCGTGGTCGAGCAGCACTTCCTCAACCTCCCGGGGTTCCACGCAGGCGCCTATATTCGCGCCTACGTTGAGGACACCAGCGAGCGTGAGGCCTGTCCCCCGACCAAGCACCGCAACCGCAACTACATCCCCGGACCACGACTCGTGCTCGAGATCTCTGACTGCTACAAGCGGATCGAGCTCGACTTCGACATCACTTCCGCCGAGGAGCGCCTCAACAGCTTCCACAAGGTCGACATCCTGATCGCGGCGCTGCTGGCGTTCCGCGAGGGGATGTCCGCTGAGGCCGCGCTGCACCGCTGCCGCGAACGCCTCCTCGCGGACAGCAACGAGCCGAGCCTTCACGGGACATAGCCGTTTCGTGCATATGCATGACGCAGAGTCTGAACCGCCACTGCGCGAAGGCTCTCACGACAGCTTCCGATGCGCCCTCGATGATCGCCGCGCCGCTGCGGAGCCGGATAGGCTCTCCCCCGGATATGGCCACCTGCTACCGCCACCCCTCGCGCGAGACGGGGGTCTCCTGTTCCAACTGCGGCCGGTCGATCTGTCCGGATTGCATGACCACGACCCCGGTTGGCATGCGCTGCCCGGAGTGCGCACGGCAGCGGACAAAGGTGATGAGGATGCGCGACATGGCGACCGTGCCGCGCGTCACCTATGCGCTGATCGTCATCAACGTGGCCGCGTTCGTGGCGGAGGGCAACATCTCCTTTGGAGGCCAGCCCACGAGCTCGATTTACGAAAAAGGCGCTCTCATCGGCAGCCTGAGCGGACTGCCCCATGTGGGGGTCGCGCACGGAGAGTGGTGGCGGATAGTGACGAGCGGGTTTTTGCACGAGAACCTGCTCCACATCGGCTTCAACATGTATGTCCTATACATCCTCGGACTGCAGCTCGAGCCCGTGCTCGGGCGCGTCCGGTTTGCCGCGATATACGCGGTCTCGCTGCTGACAGGCTCTCTCGGTGCGCTGCTTGCCAGCCCCCACGCCGTCACCGTCGGCGCATCCGGAGCCGTGTTCGGGATCATGGGCGCGTTCGCCGTCGAGCTGCGCTCGCGCAAGATTCCAGTCATGCAGGGCGGCCTCGGTGGCGTCGGCGGCCTGATCCTGATCAACCTGGTCATCAGCTTCACGATCCCGGGGATCTCCTGGGGCGGGCACGTCGGTGGCCTGATTGGAGGCGCGATCGCCGCCGCGATCCTGCAGCTCGGCGAACGCCGGCGTATGCCCGGGCCTGCCCTGGTCGCTTGCGCCGTGATCGCTGCACTGGCGGTGGCCGGCTCTCTGGCTACGGCCACCTCGAGCGAAGCCGAACCGGTGGTCACGGGACAGCAGACGCCGAGGAGCCCCGAACCGTGACCGAGGTGGCCTGCTCCACCACGAGCACCCGCGCTCCGGCCGGTGTCTCGGGGACCTGCTCTGGGTGCAGGATGTGCGCAAGCAGCTCCAGCCCGTCGATCAGTCTGGGGCCCGGACGGGAGAAGTAGGCGGAGGCATTCACGGCCACCACGTACCGCGCGCCCAGCGCGGTCAGTCTCTCGGCGTGCTCGAGCGCCTCCAGGTGTGCCCGCGGCGCGTCATACCCGCAGGGCATCGCGACCACGATCTCAGGCGCCGCGGCGGCGACCGCCTCCCAGGACACCGGGATCGAATGTTCGCCGGGCAGACCCAGCACGTCCTCGCCCCCGGCCAGCTCGATCAGCTGCGGGGTCCAGTGGCCCGCGACATAGACGGGATCGAGCCACTCGAGCGCCGCAACGCGCGGTCTTTGCCGCTCACGGACGCTGAGCTTTACGCGGTCGACGCGAGCTGCGATCTCGCCGATGAGATCGACACCGCGTTCGCGGTGGCCGGTCGCCTCGGCCACGGTGCGCACATCGCCGAGCGTCTCCCCGAAGGTGTGTGGATCCAGCGAGATGACCGTGGGCTCTGAGGGCAGCTTGCGCGCGAGCGCCCGTACATCCTCATACGAGACCGCGCACACCGGGCACAGCGCCTGCGTGATGATCAGATCGGGCTCGAGCTTCTCAAGCGCGTGCTCGTCGAGCTCATAGATTGCCTGTCCGTTTTGCGTGCGCTCCCGCACCGCCGCGTCGATCGCGGCGGCGCTCAGCCCAACCGGCAGCACGTCGCGCGTGACTTGCTTCAGCGCACTCGCCGCGGGTGGGTAGTCGCACTCGTGTGTGACCGCCACGACCTCGGGGCCGAGGCCGAGCGCGAACAGCAGCTCGGTGGCGTGGGGGACGAGGCTCACGATGCGCACAGCTCGACTCTACGCGGACCGCGAGCGGGTGGTGCGCCCGCCGCGATCGGGGTAATCTCGCGGCAGATGACCTTGCTCAGCGACGCGGAGATCGAGCAGCGCCTGGCCGCTGGCGAGTGGCGTGCGCGCGAGGGCAAGGCGATCGTGCGCGAGCTCTCCTTCGCGGACTTCGCCGCGGCTATCGCTTTCGTCAACAACGTCGCCGACGCCGCCGAGGCGGCGAACCATCACCCCGACATCCTCATCCACGGTTGGAACAAGGTTCGTCTGGAGCTCTCGACCCACTCTGAGGGCGGTCTGACCGAGGCCGACTTCGAGCTGGCGAGGCAGATCGATCGCCTTGCCTGATCGGAAAGACGGCCGTCGTCCATATCTCAGCCGCTGCCCCTGCTACCTTTGGCGCGTCGGCAAGCGATGAACGACGGCCAAGAACTTCCCCGAAGTAGTATCGCCCTGGCTCGGGGTCTGCCCCAGGCCAGTGGCGCTTCGGCGTGAACGGCCTGAAGCTCATCCTCGCGGCCGTCCTGGTCGCGATCAACGCTTTCTTCGTGATCGCCGAGTACGCACTCGTGCGCTCCCGTCGTTCTCGCCTCGAGGTAATGCGCGAGGAAGGGGTCAAAGGAGCGGCGCTGGCGCTTGAGCAGTTGGGCAACATCAACGAGTACATCTCGGCCGTCCAAATCGGGGTCACGATGACCTCGATCGGCATCGGTGCGCTGGGCGAGCCCGCGCTCGCCGACGTTCTCAAAGGTACCTTCGGCAATACGCTCAGCCACGGCGTGGCGGTCGCGATATCCGTTGTTGTCGCCTTCATGATCATCGCCTCCGCGCAACTGGTCGCGGGCGAGATGGTCCCCAAGTTCTACGCGATCGACCGCGCCGAGTCGGTCGCGCGCCGAGTCGCCCGCCCGCTGCAGGCGTTCAGCACCCTGTTCCACCCGTTCATCGTCCTCCTGGCCGCGGTCGCCGATCGGATCCTGCGGTTGCTCGGAGTCGACATGAGCCTCGAGCGGCGGGGCGGCTCCCCGGACGAGCTCAAGCGGTTGATCGCCGAGTCTCATGCCGGCGGCCACATCGATCCGGGCGAGGCCGGGATGCTCACCGGCGTGTTCCACCTGCACGAGCAGGAGGCTCGCCAGGTGATGACCCCGATTCCAGCCGTCATCACGATCGACATCTCTCAAGACGTCGAGACGGCTCTGCAGCTCTGCATCTCGAGCGGTCACACCCGCCTGGTGGTCACCGAGGAAGAGAACCGCGATCGCGTGCGCGGGCTCGTGCATGCCAACTCGCTCGCTCGCCGTTTGATGGCGGACGGTCCGCACGCCTCGATCGAGCCGCTCGTGCACGACGCGCCGATCGTGCCCGAGACCAAGCCACTGGACGACCTGCTCGCCGACCTGCAGCGGGAGCGAACCTCGATGGCCGTGGTCGTCGACGAGTACGGTCGCGTCGTCGGGATCGTCACGATTGAGGACATCATCGAGGAGGTCGTCGGCGAGATCTCAGACGAAACTGACCCCGCCGCGGGGGAGATCCGCCGGCTCGCCGGCGGCGACTGGTTCGTGCGTGGCCACGTGGCGGTCACCGACCTCGCCGACTATGGCCTCGACCTGCCGGTGGACAGCGACGCATACAACTCGGTAGGGGGCTTCGTCTTCGCCGAGCTCGGGCGGCTGCCTCGGCGCGGGGACACCGTCAACGCGGATGGCTTCTCGATCCGCGTGGAGTCCGTGCGCGACAATCGCATCGAGGCGGTCCGCATCCGCGAGCGTCGTCCGCCGCCTCCCTCACGTGAGCCCGGGGACCGCGACCGGGCGGACGCCTAGTTGTCGTGAATCATGAATTCCTCGCTTGATTGAGTTTCCAGGCGCCTGCACGCGCCTAATTGATGCCCCGTCGCTGGCCATGTGCTGGCCGATCCCGGACGATCGGTCGCACGCTCACCGGCACCCGACCGTCGGCCGTCAGATCGCGACCATCTATCCATCCGGCAAACGCCGACCGAATGAATGACTCGAGACACCAGCTCTCTTGGTTGGGCGTTGCTCTTGGTTGGGCGTTGCTCTTGGGCGTTGAGATCCCAGCAGTCCTTTAAACACGTCCGGCCCGCGGGGGGAGCGGACCGGAGCGTGTGCACTGGGAGGAGGCGGATGTGCGT
>DAIOGX010000043.1:0-16350 GCA_036744995.1 Solirubrobacteraceae bacterium
GGGTGTCGAGCATCATGCTCTCCGAGCAGACGCTGCTGAACGCGGCGGTGCTGACCGTCGATGCGACCTCGCACAACGGCGCGCTGGCGGGCATCGTGTTCAACGTGCTGTTGATTGCGCGCGCCCCGCTGCAGCTGTTCCAGGCGATCCAGACCTCGCTGCTGCCGCATCTGACGGGACTAGAGGCGACGGACGGGCACGACGCGTTCGCGCGCGCGATCCGCGTGACGATCCTGGCGATCGCGGGCTTCGCGGCGGTGGTGGCGCTGGGTCTGCTCGTCGTCGGTCCGTTCGCGCTAAGGCATGTGTTCTTCGGACAGGTCTTCGACTACAACCGCTTCGGCCTGGCGCTGATCGGCGTCGGCATGGGCCTGCACCTGACCTCCGGCGCGCTCAACCAGGCCGCGCTCGCGCGCGACCGCGCGCGAGCGGCCGCCGGCTGCTGGGTATGCGCGGCCGTCGTGTTCCTCGCGTGGATGCTGAGCTCGCCGGTCGGCGAACAGCTGCTGCGAGCGGAGATCGGCTATGCCGGCGCGACCGCGCTGCTCGCGCTGATGCTCGCCACTCTCTACCGTCGCAGCACCGGCGCGGGTGGGTGGGGCTCGATTCAGGCTTAGAACCTGTTTCAAGATAGGCGGTGCGGTCGGGGCGTGCATGGACCAAGCTGGGCGACGCGGGACGGCGCAGCGCATGCTGGTAGCACGTGCAAGCCGTCACGCGGCGATGATCGAAGATCCTGTCGATCTTCGATCGGTCCAGCGCCGTGTCCAGGTGCGCACCCGGACGTGCCGATCTTCTTGAAACAGGTTCTTAGGCCGCGTCAACCGACGCGGCGATCGCCCGGTAGGCCTCGCCGGGGTCGGCCGCGGAGAAGATCGCGGAGCCGGCGACGAACACGTTCGCGCCGGCATGCAGGCACCCGGGCGCGGTGTGCGGCTCGATGCCGCCGTCGACCTCGACGGCCACACCTGAGCCAACGATCGCGCGCACGCGCTCGATCTTCTCGAGCGAGCGCGCAATGAACGGCTGCCCGCCCCAGCCGGGGTTGACGGTCATGCACAGCGCCAGATCGATCGCGTCGGTGACCTCGGCGAGCGCGCCGACGGCGGTCCCGGGGTTGATCGCGACGCCGACGCAGGCGCCGGACTCGCGGATTAGGTTGGCGGTGTAGGCGACGTGTGGGGTGGCCTCCGCGTGGAAGGTGATCGAGTCGGCGCCGGCGTCGACGAACTCGCTCACCTGCCGTTCGGGGCGCTCGATCATCAGATGCAGATCGAGCACGGCGCCGGCCGCGTGCACCGCGTCGGCGAGCGAGGCGACGACCACGGGGCCAAGCGTGATCGGCGGCACGAAGTGGCCGTCCATGACGTCGACGTGGATCACGCGCGCGCCTGCCGCCAGCACCTCCCCCACCTGCTCCCGCAGCCGCCCGAAGTCCGCCGACAGGATCGACGGCGCCACGCGCACGCCGCCCAGCAGCTCGCGCGCCACCTCGCTCATACCTGGCCCCCGACCAGCCACTCGGCTCCGTATGAGCTGCTCATAAGGCTTGGAGCATGGAGTCGCCGCAGGCGTTGCACTTGAGGATCGCGGTGGAGGACATCCTCACGATCGTGGAGTGCTCGCCGCAGTTCGGGCACACGGATGTCAGCTCGAAGCGGTGTAGGCAGTACACGCAGCGGTAGCGCCCGGGGAGATTGGTCGAGCGCAGCCAAGGCTCGCCGCAGTTGGGGCACTGCGGTCCGAGGTCGATGGCGGCCTTGGCCGGCGTCTGCGGCTCCTCGCCCATCGCTCAGCCCTTCCGCAGGCGAGCGATGTAGAAGCCGGCGGTGTGGTCGCGATGCGGAAGCGTGACCACGACGTCGTCGAGGCCGAAATCGGTGTGGGAGTCCAGGAAGGCGGCGATCAGGCGCTCGTTCTCATCGGCGGAGATGGTGCACGTAGAGTAGACAAGCACGCCGCCCGGACGGAGGGCGTGGGCACCGGCGGCGAGAATCTGGGTCTGCACGTGCGTCATCTCGGCGACCTGGTCGGCGGTGACGCGCCAGCGCAGGTCGGCGCGCGCCTGCAGCGTGCCGAGGCCCGAGCAGGGCGGGTCGACGAGCACGCGGTCGAACACCGGCCCCTCGGGACGCTGGCGCTCGGCGTCGCCGACCTCGACGATCACGTTGGCGGCGTGCAGTCGCCGCGCGGTGCGCACGAGGCCACCGGCACGGCGCGCGTTGCGCTCGACTGCCAGCACTTCGCCTTGACCCTGCATCAGCGCGGCGAGGTGGGTGCTCTTACCACCGGGGGCGGCGCACAGGTCGAGCACCCGCTCGCCGGGACGCGGAGCGAGCGCGTGGGCGACGCGCATGGCGGCGCGTGACTGCGCGTGGAACGCGCCCGCCTGCCACAGCTGCGAGCCGTGCACGTCGAACGGCTCGTCGAGCACGAGCGCCTCGGGGATCGCCGGGTCGGGCTGCGTGCGCACGGGCAGCTGGCCGGCGAGCGTGGCGGCGTCGGTGACGAGCGTGTTGGCGCGCAGCGCGACCTCCAGCGGCTCGTTGTCGGCGGCCATCAGCGCGCGCGCCTGCTCGGCGCCGAGCGCGTGCCACCACAGGCGGGCGATCCACTCTGGGTGGGAGTGCATGACGGCTGCGTGCTGGGGCGTGTCGTCGGCGAGCGCCGCCAGCAGCGCGTCGGGACCCTCGCGCGCGGCGCGGCGCAGCACCGCGTTGACGAGGCCGTGGCCGGCGCGCGCGTGCGCCTTGGCGAGCTCGACGACATCGGCGACGACGGCGTAGTCGGGCGCGCCGCGCAGGTAGAGCAGCTCGTAGAGCCCGAGTCGCAGCGCAGCCAGCAGCGGCGGGTCAAGCGCCGCGGCCGGGCGCTCAGCGAGCTGCTCGATCAGGTGGTCGAGCGTGCCGCGGCGCTGGACGGCGCCGTAGGCCAGGCGCATCGCCAGCGCCCGGTCGCGCGCGTCGAGCCGCTTCGCCTCGCCGTGCAGTGCACGGTCGGCATAGGCGCCGTCCTCGAACACACGCCGCAGCACAGCGTATGCGCAGACTCGCGCCTTAGCGGGCATGCCCACGCAGATATGCAGCCGCGTCCATCGGACGACCGCCGGGCGGCTGCACGCGCAGCAGCTCGAGCGCCCCCTCTGAGGCGCCAAACAGCAGCCGCCCATTCCTCGCGGCGAGCGTTCCCGCCGGGGGTCCGTCGGAGACGGCCGCGGCGCGATGCACGCCGAGCAGTGTTCCGTCGGCGAGCGCGACCCGCGCGCCGATGTGGGGATGCAGGGCGCGCACGACGCGCTCCAGCTCGATTGCGGACCGTGCCGGGGCAAGCAGGCGATCTTCCGGGCCGATCTTCTCCGCGTAGGTGACCACTTCCTCGTCCTGCTCCACAAACGGGAGCGGTCGCCGCTCTGCCTGCCGATCGAGGACCTCCAGCAATAGCCCTCCGCCGATCTCCGCCAGGCGCGGCGCGAGCGAGCCGTAGGTGTCCTCTGCTCGTATCGGCTCGCTCGCGGCCAGACACACAGGCCCGCTGTCGAGGCCGGCGGTGAGGCGCATTATCGACACCCCCGTCTCCGCGTCGCCGGCCATGATCGCGCGCTCGACCGGCGCGGCGCCGCGCCAGCGCGGGAGCAGCGAGGGATGGACGTTCAGCAGCTCGTGCTCGGACAGCAGCGGCTCATTGATGAGCGCGCCAAACGCGCACACCACCACTGTCTGCGACGGCGGCGACGACGATGGCTGGCCGAGCGTAGCCTGGCCAGCGTGCGCGATCAGCTCGCGGGCCTCCGGCCCGTTCACGCTCTCGGGCTGCGCGAGAGGAATACCCAGCGCGCGTGCTCGCTCGGCCACGGGCGGGGAGGCCAGCCGCTGTCCTCGACCGCGCGGGCGATCGGGGCGCGTCAGGACGAGCGCCGGGCGATGAGCAGAGCCATCGGCCGCCAGGCGCGTAAGCACGGCGGCGGCGAACTCGGACGTGCCGAGGAAGATCGTGTTCATCAACGTCCCACACCCGGGGCGAGTTGGCCGCTAGGCGGCGCTCACCGGCCGCTCTTCGCTCGGCTCCTGCGCCTCGCGCATTGTGCGCATCGCCTCCTTGCGTGCCTCGCGTGAGATGCGATCGAGGATCAGGACGCCGTTCAGGTGGTCGATCTCGTGCTGGATCACTCGTGCGGGTAGCCCGTCGGCCTCGATCTCGAGCTCTTCACCGGCCGCGTCTCGCGCGCGGACGCGAACTCGCGCCGGGCGCTCCACCTCGACATGCACGCCGGGCAGGCTGAGACACCCCTCTGAGGCGACCTCCAGCTCGTCGCTCTGCCACTCGAGCACCGGGTTCACGAGCGCCGTGAGAGGATCCTCCGCGTACGCGCGATACACCAGCACGCGGTGCAGAATCCCCAGCTGGGTGGCGGCCAGCCCGACACCCAGCGCGTCGTGCATCAGTTCGCCCATCCGCTCGATCTCCGCTCGCAACGCATCGTCGAAGCGCTCGACTTCTACCGCGCTCGCGCGCAGGACCGGGTCACCGAGCTTGCGCACATGGCGCAGAGCCGCATCACGGCGCGCGCGAGTCTCGGGGTCGAGCTCATCCGCCGCCGGCGCATCCTCCTCGCGCTCGACCTCGACGTCGGCGTCCTCAGAGGACGGGATCGGGATCTCCTCGAGCGTCGTGTCCTCTTCGGCCATAGCCTGTTGAGTTTATGAAGAGTCGCCAACATCCTGCCGTCTCCATCCGGCCGCGGAAGCGAGGAAGATGGCCACAGCGCGACGTTTGGGACGATCGCGACGCTTGGGCTCTGGCCCTCAGCAGGGCCTGACATCATGCGCTCGACGATGCATCTACGCATAGCGGTGATCCTCGCGCTCCTCGCGACTGGGGCGCTTCTCGGCGCCTGCGGGAGCAGCGTCCACTCCACAGCCACGACCGCCGTGCATCGCGGCGCGCCGACGGGAGCACACGCTGGGGCTCCAGCCGGCGCCAGCCGGCCACCCACCAGGGCGCAGGCGCTTGCATTTGCTCGTGCCGTCAACCTGACCGCCGCGGACGTGCCGGGGTTGAAGGCCTCTAAAGCTCAAGCGCACCAACACGAAACGGCAGCGGAAAAGGAACTCGAACGTGAACTGATGCATTGCACTGGAGCGTCATCGAACTCGGGCAAAGGGCTAGCCGAAGTGAGCTCACAGGACTTTAAGTTCGAACACGGCATCATCGACCTGAGCGTGAACTCCGAAGTCAGCGTCTCAGGCAACTCACAGACGCCGGCCCTGATCGCCAAAGAACTCGGGGCGATCCGCGGAAACCACATCCGAGCATGTCTATCGCATTACCTCAACCTGCTCTTCAAAGGACAGAAATATCAGGGGGCGACCGTCAGCCCAGTCTCTATCTTGCAAGGGACTCCCCCAGCGCCGGGCGCGAGCGGAAGCTTCGGGTGGCGGATCACGGTGACGATCACCGTGCACGGCATCAGAATTCCATTTTACCTGGACATACTCGGCTTCGGTTACGGCCGAGCCGAGGTCTCGCTCCTCAGCTCCGGGGTGCTGCACCCATTCCCAGCGGCCATCCAGCAACGGCTGTTCATGCTGCTGCTCACACGAGCCAAGACGCACACCCTGTAGCAACCGCAGTGCCTGGAAGATGAGCCTTGTTCTCGCAAGTCGGGGCAACTTTTCCGCCGCGGCATCAGTCGTTTACGCGAGGGCGGTTTCCTCAAGATGCAAACGCCCACCACCGACTCGTTGTGGGTGCAGGTTTAGTTGAAATGAAGGTCTGATGCTGATGAAAAACAATCACCGCCCGAGCTTGAAGGACGCCGGGACGCACACGAACGGGGCGTCTGCGCCATCGCCCGCTCCGGTGGCTCCAGTGGACCAGGAGGAGCAGCCTCTGCGGGATCTTCGTCGCCTCGGTGAGGCGCTGAACGCGCGCGCGGAGGATGTGCTCGCCGGAACGGTGGCTCGAACGAGAGCATCGAAGCACGAGCTCGGCGCGATGGTAGACGACAGCTTCCAGCGCATCTGCATGGTTTCTACAGCCGCCGTGGCGGGCTGGATGGCCGGCCAGAGCCTCGAGGAGGCACGTAAGGTCGGCATGGAGACCTGGCATATCTTTGGTCAGCTCGCCGCGGATCGCGTCGCACCACTGAACGAGGTGACCAAGCGCTGTCTGCGATGGCGCGACGCGGCAGCCGATGTGCTGCGCGAGAGCGCTGCGGAGCTGGACGTCTCGGCAGATGCGCTCTCCTTGGCTCTGATCGCGTTGCAGCGCACACTCGACATCACGCTCATCCAGGTGGGTGAGTTCTTTGAGTCCGAGCGTCAACGCGCGGATGAGGAACTCGACCGTCGTCAGGAGGAGCTCGCGTTCCTGGCGACGCACGACGCGTTGACAGGGCTTCCGAACCGGACGTTGATCCTCGACCGCGTCGAGCAGATGCTCGTGCGCTCGCGTCGCAGCCAGACGCCGGTGGCTGCCCTGTTTGTCGATCTGGACAACTTCAAGAGCATCAACGACACCCTCGGGCACAACACCGGCGACGAGCTCCTGACGGCCGTCACCTCGAGACTCGACGGCGTCGTGCGCGAATCCGATGCGCTGGGACGTCTCGGCGGGGACGAGTTCGTCGTGATCGCCGAGGAGCTCTCGCTGGCCGCGGGGCCCGAGCTGATCGCCGAGCGTCTGTTGGAAGCCCTCAAGCAGCCGTTCAAGCTTGCAGGCGGCGAGACTCGCCTGACCGTGACCGCCAGCATCGGGATCGCGATGGGCGACCGGGACTCGGCGGAGGAGCTGTTGCGGGACGCCGACATCGCGATGTACCGAGCCAAGTGGGACGGGAAGAACCGTTATGTGGTGTTCGAGTCGGAGATGCAGGACGCGGTGCAGAGCCGTATGGAGCTCGAGATGGACCTGCGCGACGCGATCGAGAACGAGGAGTTCTTTCTCGTCTACCAGCCTACGTTCAATCTGCGCGACATGAGCCCCACCGGGGTGGAGGCCCTGATCCGCTGGCGTCATCCGAGCAGAGGGATCGTCCAGCCCGATGACTTCATTCCTCTCCTGGAGGAGACCGGATTGATCACCCAAGCCGGGAAGTGGGTACTGCAAGAGGCGTGTCGTCAGGGCGCGGTATGGCGCGAGGCGGGACATTCGATCGGGATGGCCGTCAACGTCTCCGGACGCCAGCTCGACACCGACGAGTTTGTGGTTCACGTAGAGGAAGCTCTGAAGGAAAGCGGTCTGGATCCCAGCGCGCTGACGCTCGAGATCACCGAGACGACCCTGATGCGAAACGCCGAGGAAACCGCCCGCCGGCTGACCGCCATCAAGCAGCTCGGTGTGCGCATCGCGATCGACGACTTCGGCACCGGCTACTCATCCCTCGCTCATCTCCAGCAATTCCCCGTTGACGCGCTGAAGATCGACAGATCCTTCATCTCGCGCCTGACGGACAACCCCGAGGGGGACACCCTCATCCACACGCTCGTGCAACTCGGCAAGGCGCTCTCGATCGAGACACTCGCCGAGGGCATCGAGCAGCAGCGGGAGCTATCTCTCCTGCAAGACGAGCAATGCGACTCAGGGCAGGGCTTCCTCTTCGCCCGCCCCCTGGACGTGGACGCCGCCGAAACCTTCCTGCAAGACCACTCAAAGCCCGGCGTTCCAGCCCCCGCGCACGCCCTGCGGGCTTGATTGATAGAAGCATCTCGAAGCTAAGTCGCGCCGCCGGCTACTGCGGAGCCACCGGCTACTGCGGATCGACGTCCACGCTGAAGCTCACGCCGGCGTGCTCACGCGCGCAGGCCGCGCGCTGTACCGCGGCGCCCACACTGGCGACGGCCGCGCGGCGATCGACGGCCTTGACCACCAGCACCCGGCGCTCCTTACCGCGCAGTCGAAACAGCGCCGCCGGCCCGAGGACGGCCGCTGATGAGCACGATGATGCATCGAGGTGCTCGCGCACCGCGTCCGCCGCCGCCTGCGCCCTGGGCGACTCGACGGCGGCGCAGACGATCCTGATCAGCTGTGAGAACGGTGGGTAGCTGAGCGCCTCCCGGCGCTCCAGCTCGCCGGCAAGAAAGCCGTCGCTGTCATGGTGTGAGGCGTGCACGATCGAGCGTGCTTCGGGGGCAGTCGTCTGCACGAGCACACGTCCCTCGCCGCCGCGCCCGACGCGTCCGGCGAGCTGGGCGATCAGCGCGAACGTGCGCTCCTCGGCGCGGAAGTCGGGGAAGCGCAGGGTCGCGTCGGCGTCGAGCACGACCCCGAGCGTGACGTCGGAGAAGTCGTGGCCCTTGGCGACCATCTGGGTGCCGATCAGCACCCCGCACTCGGCCGCCTCGAAGCGGCGCAGGAGCGCTCCGACCCCGCTGTCCTCATCCTCGGCATTCGGATCGATGATTGCGCCCCGCTCGCCCGTGGCGACCACGTCGGCGTCTAGGCGGAAGACGGGGAAGCCACGACCGGGCTGTCGCGACCGGTCCGTCGCCGACCGGCCGTCATCGAGAACCGCCGCCAGATCGTGCTGTAGACGCTCGGTGCCGGCGCCGTGACGGGCCACTGCGGTTGAGGCGCACTCGCCGCAGCGCGCCGGCGCGGGCTCGCGGTGACCGCAGTGATGACAGGCGACATACCCGCCGCCGCGATGAAGGACCAGCGCCACGTCGCAGTGCGGGCAGCTCCATACCCGACCGCAGGAGCGGCAGGAGAGGAAGTTCGACCAGCCGCGGCGGTTGAGCAGCACGATCGCCTTGCCGCGCGCGCCTCTGACCTCGGCGAGCGCCTGCGTGGTGAGCGGGTGAAGTCCCTGTCTGCCGATCTCCGATCGGCCCCCACACATGTCGAGCACCCGCACGTCCGGCAGCGGCCGGTCGTCCACTCGGCGAGGCAGCCGCGATATCGCCAAGCGGTGGACGCTCTCCGGTCGCGGAGTGGCGCTCCCCAGCAGCAGCAGCGCACCGCAGCGCGCCGCGCGCTCGCTCGCGACGTCACGGGCGTCGTAACGCGGGTCGCCCTCATGCTTGTAGGAGGCGTCGTGCTCCTCGTCGACGACGATCAGACCGAGGTCCTCGACCGGCGCGAACACCGCCGAGCGCGGACCGACGCATACCCGCGCCTCCCCCGAGCGCAACCGTCGCCACTCCGCGTAGCGCTGGCCGGGCGTCAACCGCGAGTGCAGCACGGCGACGGTGTCGCCGAGGCGTTCTATGAAGCGCCCGACGATCTGTGGGGTCAGCGCAATCTCCGGGACGAGCACGATCACGCCGCGGCCCTGCTCGAGCGCGATCGCCGCGGCGCGCAGGTAGATCTCCGTCTTGCCCGACCCCGTGACGCCATGCAGCAGTCGCTGCGATCCGGCGGGCACCAGGCGCGCGGCGCTGGGTCGAGCCGTGTGCCCGTGATCTCTGCTCGACGGATCTTCGCGAAGCCGATCGCCGCTCACGCGAGGTTGCTGCAGCGCGGCGGTCAGCGACCGAAGGACGGCCTGCTGGTCCGCGGTCAACGTGGGTGGGTGAGGGCTGCGCGAGCCGACGGCGAGATGACGTGGACGGACCACGGCGCGGCGCTTGCGCCCGCTCAAACGGCGGGCGGCCCCCGGCGGCAGCACGAGATTGAGCGCGCGGGCGATCGTCGAGCAGTACTCCGCGGCGATCCACTCGGCGAGCTCGACGAGCTCGCCGGGCAGGGCGGGGGGGCCCTCATCCAGGGCGCGCAGGGGCGCGAGCAGCTTCTCCTCGGAGACCTCGCTCGAGTCAGCCAGGCCGACGACGACGCCCAGCACCTCGCGGCGACCGAACGGCACGACCAGCATCGAGCCGATATCCACCACACCGCCGCGCAGCTCCTCGGGAAGGCGGTAGTCGAACGGACCGCGCAGCGCGCGGGTCGTTGTCATCGGCTCTACCTGGGCAATCGCGGACACCTCTTGACCCTAGAGACGGTGTCGGACCACGCGGACTGACCGGCATCCAGCCTGCCTGCCGAGCCGGGCTACGCTCCATGACGGCGATCGGAGATCGCCGTCATGGTCCGCGGGCCTGGATGTCTCTCGCGGAGGAGGTAGACCTTCGTGCCCTGCACCCGCCACGGCAGTCACCACGCCACGGCCGTCGGGTCAGAGCCCGGCGGCGGTGCGCAACGCGGCGGCCTTGTCGGTCCGCTCCCACGTGAAGTCGTGATCGTCGCGGCCGAAGTGGCCGTAGGCGGCGGTCTTCTGGTAGATCGGCCGGTGCAGTTTCAGCTCCTCGCGAAAGGCGCCGGGCCGCAGGTCGAAGTGTTCGTCGACGAGCTTGGCGATCTGGGCGCGACCGATCTTCTCGGTTCCAAAAGTCTCCACCATCACCGACACCGGGTGCGCGACCCCGATCGCGTAGGCAACCTGCACCTCGGCGCGGTCGGCGAGGCCGGCGGCGACGATGTTCTTGGCGACCCAGCGCGCGGCGTAGGCCGCTGAGCGGTCGACCTTCGAGGGGTCCTTGCCGGAGAACGCGCCGCCGCCATGGCGGGCCATGCCACCGTAGGTGTCGACGATGATCTTCCGTCCGGTCAAGCCACAGTCGCCCATCGGCCCGCCGATCACGAAGCGGCCGGTGGGGTTGACGAGGAAGTTCTTCGTGAGCTTCTTCTCGTCATAGAGATCGGAGGGCAGCACGGGGCGCAGCACGTGCTCGAGCAGGTCGGGCTTGATCAGCGTCTCGGTGTCGATGCCGTCGGCGTGCTGGGTCGAGATCAGGATCTTCTCGATCTCGACCGGGCGGCCGTCCTGATAGCGAACCGTCACCTGGGTCTTGCCGTCGGGACGCAGATAGGGAATCACCTCGCCCTTGCGGACCTCCGAGAGGCGCTTGGCGAGCTTGTGCGCGAGTGCGATCGGCAACGGCATCAGCTCGTCGGTCTCGTTCGAGGCGTAGCCGAACATCATCCCCTGATCGCCCGCGCCGGCGACGTCCAGCTCGTCCTCGTCGGACGGGTCATGGCGGGTCTCATACGCCGCGTCGACGCCCTGGGCGATGTCCGGTGACTGCTTGTCGATCGCATTGATCACCGCGCAGGTGTCGCAGTCGAAGCCGTAGGTGGCGTTGTCGTAGCCGATCCTGCGCACCGTCTCGCGCGCGATGTCCTGGATATCGACGTAGGTGTCGGTCGAGATCTCGCCGGACACCACGATCAGGCCGGTGTTGACGAGCGTCTCACAGGCCACCCGGCCATAGGGATCGTCGGTCAGGACGGCGTCGAGCACGCCGTCGGAGATCTGGTCGGCGATCTTGTCCGGATGCCCCTCGGTGACGGACTCGGAGGTAAACAGGAACTCGTGCTCGGTTAGCTCGGTCATGGCTTGGGGGGCTCGCTCCAGGGTCGTCGTTCGAGGGAGTAGTCCGGCGAAAGTCGGGAAAGTCTAGGGCGTATCGGTGGAGCGTGGCTCTTAGAACCTGTTTCAAGAAGATCGGCACGTCCGGATGCGGGTGGGTGGGATCTTGACATGTGGCGCTGGACCGGTCGAAGATCGTCCAGTACATGCTGGGCGATCCTGGATGATCGGCAGCATGCGCTTCGCCGGGTGGGCGGGCCTCCGATCCGCCGGGTGGGTGGGCATTCATCTTCCATGCACACCCCGACCACACCGCCTATCTCGAAACAGGCTCTCAGCGTGAGCCAGCCTGGGCGTGCGCGCCGCCCTGAGCCCTGTCTTTGCTGCGTGAGCGGGTTTCGCCACCTCCACGCTGGCCACGCTCGACGAAGTCGATGATCAGCGGCACGCCGTCCATGCCGTAGCGGGCGCGCAGGCGGTTCTCGAGGAAATAGGCGTAGTCGCGGGTGACACGCGTGCGCGAGTTGACCTGGATCGCAAAACGCGGAGGTCGCTCGCCGATCTGAGCCATGTAGATCAGCTTGAGGCGATGCTGGCTCGAGCCCCGGCGCGTGCCGACAGGCGGCTGGCGCGCCTGAACGGCCTCCGAGAGGAAACGGTTCAACTCGGGCGTGGGGATCCGCCCGGCCATCCGGTCGCCGAGCGCGATCGCCTCGGTGAGCAGACGAGCGACGTGGCGGCCGGTCTTCGCGCTGACGGTCAGCACGCGCGGGCGCAGACGCAGCTTGGCCGCCACGCGAGCGCGCTCGTGGTCGAGATCTCCCTCCGAGCCATCGTGCACATCCCACTTGTTCAGCACGATCGCGGTGGCGCAGCCGGCCTTCATCGCCAGCTCTGCAACACGCAGATCCTGAGCGGTGATGCCATCGGCGGCGTCGCACACCACGAACGCCACGTCCGCGCGCTCGGCGGCGCGCTGAGAGCGCAGCGCCGTGTAGTACTCGACCGAGTCAGCCACCTTCGATTGCCGGCGCATCCCGGCGGTGTCGACGAGGATCAGCTTGCGCTCGCCCACCAGCAGCGGCATGTCAATTGCGTCGCGTGTCGTGCCCGCCAGATCGGAGACGATCACCCGCTCCTCGCCCAGGAAGCGGTTGACGAGCGAGGACTTGCCCACGTTCGGCCGGCCGATCACCGCCAGGCGGACGGTGTCGGAGTCGGGATCCTCATCGCCCGCGGGGAGGAGCTCGACGATCCGGTCCAACAGGTCTCCCGAGCCGAGGCCCTGGGTCGCGGAGACCGCCAGCGGCTCGCCGAGGCCGAGGCGGTTGAACTCGGCGGCCTGCGGGATGTCCGCGACGCCGTCGCACTTGTTGGCCGCGACGATCGTGGGCAGCGGCGAGCGGCGCAGCAGATCGGCCATCTCCTCGTCGCCCGGCCGCACGCCGGCGCGTGCGTCGACGACCAGCACCGCGACCTGCGCGTCCGCGAGACCCGCGCGCGCCTGGTCGCGGATCGAGCCGGCAAGCGGGTCCTCGTCGTGGAAATCCATGCCGCCGGTGTCGATCAGCTTGAACTGGCGCCCGTTCCACTCGCAGTCGAGCTCCTTGCGGTCGCGCGTGACACCGGGGCGTTCGTGCACGACCGCCTCGCGCGTACCGGTGAGGCGGTTGATCAGCGAGGACTTCCCCACGTTCGGATAGCCGACGACGGCGACCTTCATTGGGCCAGTATGACTGGGGAGGGCCAGCCTTCCCGGATCAGGAACCCGAGTCAGGGGCGGCGGGCGCGGGCGAGCGCGGCGATGCGCGCGACGACTTCCTTCGCGCTCGACCCGCTCGTGTCGAGCACCACCGCCTCAGGGGCCGGGTGTAGGGGACTGTGCTCGCGGGTGGAGTCGCGCTCGTCGCGCAGGGTCTGCTCGGCGAGCACCGTGTTCGGGTCGGCGCCGAGCTCCTCGGCGCGCCGACGGGCACGCTCTGGAGCGCTTGCGGTGAGGAAGACCTTCAGCTCGGCTCGAGGCGCCACGACCGTGCCGATGTCGCGCCCCTCCGCGACCCAGTCGCCGCCGGCGATCAGCTCGCGCTGCTTGGCCACGAGCGCCTCGCGGACGCCGGGGTCGGCGGCAAGGCGCGAGGACGCCTCGGAGACCTCCGGTGTGCGGATCTCATCGCTCACGTCGCGGCCGTCGAGCAGGATTCGCTCGCCCAGCTCGATGCGGGCCGCTTGGGCGAGTGCCGCCGGCTCCGCCGTGGGCGCGGTGAGTGACAGCAGCCCCACGCAACGGTACATCGCGCCGCTGTCCAGGTAGGTGAAGCCGAGCTCGCGCGCCACCGCACGGGCGACGGTGGACTTGCCGGCCCCGGCGGGACCGTCAATCGCTACGAGCATTCGGTCAGCCCGCACGATGTCGCAAGCCACCTGAGGCGCGTCGCAGACCGCTCGCGCGGCATGGGGACAGCTAGGAGCACAGCCCGGCCAGGTCCTCGACGAACCCCGGGTAGGACACGGCCGCGGCCTGCATCCCCAGCACCTCGACGCCCTCGTGTGAGGCGAGCCCGGCGACCGCGCCCATCATCGCGAGACGATGGTCGCCGCGGGCGTCGATCGTCCCGCCCCGCAATCCGCCTGTGCCGTGCACGGCGAAGCCGTCTGCGGTCGCCTCGATGTCCGCGCCGAGGCCGCGCAGCCCCTCGACGACGCCGGCGATGCGGTCGGACTCCTTCACGCGCAGCTCCTGCGCCCCGCGCACGACCGTGTCGCCCTCGGCGAAGCAACCGAGCAGCGCCACGAGCGGGAGCTCGTCGATCGCCGGCGGCACCTCCTCGGGCTCGACGACGGTGCCCTCCAGCGCGCCATGGGCGACGTCCAGGTCGCTGACTGGCTCGTGCGCGGAGAGCTCTCCTGTCTCGTCCTCCAGGTCGCCGAGCACGATGCCGCGCATGCGGCGCAGGATGCGCAGAAAGCCGGTGCGCGTCCAGTTGACGCCGACGCCTGAGATCAGCAAGCGCGAGCCCGGCACGAGCACCCCGGCCGCGATCAGGAACGCCGCCGAGCTGGGGTCGCCCGGGACCGTCACGCTGTGCAGCAGGAGCTCATCGGTGTTGACGACCGTCACGTGACGGCCGTTGCGATGGATGCCCACCCCGGCGCGCAGGAGCATGCGCTCGGTGTGGTCGCGGCTGCGCGCGGGCTCGCCCACGGTCGTGGCGCCATCCGCGGCGAGCGCGCCCAGCAGCACGCACGACTTGACCTGGGCGCTCGCCACTCCCAGCTCGTAGGAGATCGCCCGCAGCCGCGCGCCACGCACCTCGAGCGGCGGGAAGCGCCCGTTCGTCGCTCTTAGCTCAGCGCCCATCAGCCGTAGCGGCTCAGCCACGCGATCGACCGGCCGGCGGCGGATCGAGGAATCGCCGTCGAGCGTGAACGAGCGCCCCTCCTGCGCCGCCAACCAGCCCGGCAGGAGACGCAGCAGCGTGCCCGCGTTGCCGACATCGATCGGGCCATCGGGCTCGCGCGCCTCACGCAGGCCGGTACCGCGCACCACGACCTCGCCCGCGCGGGTCTCGACAAGCGCACCGAGGGCGCGCACCGCCTCGAGCGTCGCGGTGGTGTCGGCAGCGTGCAGATAGTTCTCGATCCGCACGGGCTCAGAGGCCATCGCCCCAAGCAGCGCCGCGCGGTGAGAGATCGACTTGTCGGCCGGCGCCCTCACAACGCCTGACAGTCCGTCGCGCGCGGGCTGAAAGCGCATATTCATCGCACGCTGCTCATGCTCGCACCACCGGGAACCCAAGCTGCGCGACCAGTGCCTGCGCGCGCCCCGCGTGCTCGTCGCCGCTGACCCACAGCGCAACCACCCCCTGGCGGTTGTCCTGCGATGGAGAGAGCGCCATGTCGACGATGTTCACGCCCGCACTGCCGAGCGCAAGCGCGATCTCGGCGATCACGCCCGGGCGGTTGGGCACGGCCACGCGCAGCTCTAGGATCGGCTCCCCGCCCACCCCGCCGGTCAGCCCCGCGCCGAGCAGCGCTTCACGGTCGGCGCGAGCGCGGTCGTTCCAGGCTGTCACCGCCGGCGCGTCGCCCGCTTCGAGCGCCGCGCGCACCTCGCCCAGCCGCTGGGAGAACTCATCGATCCCCGCGATCAACGCGTCGCGGTTGGACAGGTAGATGTCGGTCCAGATCGCGCTGTTGGCGCCTGCCACGCGCGTGGCGTCGCGGAAGCTCGGGCCGACCGCCGGCAGGCGTTCCTCCTCGCCGAGAGCTCTGGCCGCTTGAGCGACGAGCAGGTTGGCGAGCACGTGCGGTAGGTGCGAAACGCACACCATCAGACGGTCGTGGGTGTCGGCGTCGATCGCGGCTGGCTGCGCACCGAAGCTCGTCAGCAGACGGTGCAGGCGCTCATACAGCACCCCGGCGGTATTGCCCCTGGCCGGAGTGAGATACCAGGTGGCTGAAGCGAACAGATCCTCACGCGCGTGCTCGACGCCCGCGGTCTCCGCGCCTGCCAGGGGATGCCCGCCGATGAACCGCTCATCGGCTCCCGCGTCAGCGAGGACGCGCTTGGTCGAGCCCACATCTGAGACCACGCAGTCCGGGCCGGCTGCCTGGAGGGCAGCGCGGACCGTCGTCGCGAGGGCGCCGACCGGCGCCGCGACGAACACGACATCGGCGCCCGCCACCGCGGTGGGGATGTCGGACGCCTGCGTATCGATCGCTCCGAGCTCGAGCGCCTGGGCTCGCGTCCGCTCATCGGGGTCATATCCGCACACCTCCGCGTCCGCGCGTCGCCGGGCCGCCAGGCCGATGGAGCCGCCGATCAGCCCGAGGCCGAGCACCGCGACCTTCAACGGGCGCGTCCCTTAGAACCTGTTTCAAGATAGGCGGTGCGGTCGGGGCGTGCATGGACCAAGCTGGGCGTCGCGGAATGGCGAAGCTCATGCTGGTGGCATGTGCGAGCCGTCACGTGACGAGACGATCGAAGATCCACGGGATCTTCGATCGGTGTCCAGCGCCGTGTATCGATCCCACCCGCCCGT
>DAIOGX010000044.1:0-5260 GCA_036744995.1 Solirubrobacteraceae bacterium
GTCTTCCCGGCGCCGTTGGGCCCGAGAAACGCAAACACTTCCCCCCGGGCGACCTCGAGGTCGATCCCGCGAACCGCCTCATGCTCGCCATAAGACTTGCGCAACCCGTGAACGTGGATGACCGGCTCACTCACATCAGTCTCTCGATCGGCGCTGGAAGCACGGCCCTTGGGCTCGATTGTCGTGACCAAGCTGTGTCAGTTGACCCCAATTAGGGTACCCTAATATGAACGAGCGGCATTGGTGCTCACCGTTCTTTGACGGCGCCACCCAGTTCGAGATGATGGTCGCAGACGAGGCCCTGCGCACCAACGCGGCCACCATGAAGGCGGCGTTCGCCGACCTGCCGGATGTAAGCCACGCCGTTCCACTCATGGAACGACTCGCCCGCCTGCAGCGTCGAGATCGGCTTCGCACTCCTCGGCGACATCGAGAATCGCGTCGATGCCCATAAGGCCATTTACAGCGAGCGACCTCGATGGGCGTCTTGGCGTGGCTGCTGCTGGTCGGAGCCCGGTCGTCTTGCGACGACCCGGGTGCGCCATGTGGCCTTCGCGGCCTTGCGCTGAGCCTCTTGTTCTCGACCTGCCGGCCGAGCGCCTACCGCACCTCGGTGAGCGGCAATTTTGCGGACCCGTGCGGGGCCGGCCGGGGAGGCGACGGGATGAGTCGCGTGTATAGAATCCGCTCGTGAGGGTGGCGCTGGTCACTGGCAGCGTGGGATGCCCAGACGGGACCCGTGCCACTTTGGGAGCACGTCGGGAGCAGGCAGGCTGACTCGGCCCGGAAACATTGCCGGTTGCACGCTTACCGATCCTGCACGGCCAATCGGACGCCTCGCCCCGGCTGTGGCGTCAGCCCGCGGATGCTCTGCTGGCGAGCAGCTCCCGCGCGCCGGCCACGGCCGGGACCATGCCCTTGGCCTCGAACACGGCGATCGCCTCTTCGATCACCGATGCCGCCTCTGCCGTCTCGCCCCGGGCGAGAAGGGTCTCGCCGAGGCAGGTCAGCGTGTCGCCGAGCAGGTGCGGCATGTCCGTCCTTCTGGCGATGGCGAGCGCCTCGCGTGCCACCTGCTCGCCCTGGCCGGGCTCTCCGATGCCGGCCAGCGCGAGCGCGGCGGCGATCCGCCACCACACGTCCCCCTCGACGTCGTTGGCGCTGATCTGGGCGCCTCCGCGCCGCGCCTCCTCGAGGGCCTCGTGGTGCTGCCCGACACGCGTCAGCGCACGAGCGTGCCATGCGGCGGCCTCTCCACAGACGGCGCGGTCGAATGCGGCGGCGGCGTCGCGGGCGCGGCGCAGGCGGCGCTCCGCGCTCTCGAACTCGCCCGCGAGCAGCTCGCAGGAACCCCAGTCCAGCAGCGTTAGGAACTCGTAGAACTCGGCGCCGTGGCGGGCCAGCACCTCCATGACGTGTGCGAACCGGCCATCGGCGGCCTGAAGGTCTCCTCCCGCCCCGTCGAGATAGGCCAGCCGGGATTCGATCATCGCGGCGTGCAGGGTGTCGGGCTGGACGAGGGAGAGCGCGTCCAGGCAGCGTGCGGAGGCCTCCGGGATCGCCATCGGTGAGTGCGCGCCAGTGCCGCACAGGCCAACCAGGCAGTAGGGCAGCTCGGCGGGAAGGGTTCGCCTGGCCAGGGCGACCGCCCGGTCCGCCGCCTCAGCCGCCTCGGCGCTCCTCGCAGCCAGGTAGCTCAAGTTGGACAGGGCCATCCACCCCGACACGGTCGAGCGATCGTCGCCCGTCCGCGCGATCTCCTGCGCCATCTCGCGGACATCCACGAGGGCGTCCTCGATCGGGACGTCCCCCAACAAGACTTCCGCGCGGGTGCGAACAAGGGCGGCGCGCGCACACACCGCGGTGGCCCCGAGCCGCTCGGCCAGATCGAGCGCATCCTGGGCGAGCGCCTTCGCCTCGGCGAAGAGGCCCATGTCGAAGGCGGCCGCGGCGAAGCCCGTGAGGAGCTCCGGCCGCGAGGGGTCGCTCCTGGCGACGACGGCCTCGCCGCGCGCGTAGGCACGGCGCGCCGCCACGAAGTCCGACAGGCCGGAGGCGCGCCTGCCGGCTTCGCCCAGCAGCTCACCGGCGCGGTGGGCGAGATCGCCTATCTCGCCGTCGCCGTCCCCGAGCTCGCGGCGCAGGATGCAGGCCCGCTCGAGGTGCTCGCCGGCGATCTCGCCGTAGACGCCGCCGCGCTGTCCCGCGGGCATCCCCTCGATGTGGCCGGCGACGCGTTCGTGCAGGCCAGCCCGGCGGCGCTTGGGTATCGAGGCGTACGCGGCGTCCCGCACGAGGATGTGGTGGAAGCGGTAGTCCGCCGGGCCGTCGACCGTCGCCTGTATCAGCTGGTTGTCCAGGAGCCGGTCGATCGCGTGTTCGAGCGCCGGCGCCTCGCGGCCGCCGAACGCCCGCAGATCGGCCGCGTCGAAGTCCCTGCCCACCGTCGCCGCCTGCTCGATCACCTCGCGCTCGCCGTCGGACAGGCGGTCCAGGCGGGCGGCGAGGATCGCCTCGATCGTCGGCGGGATCCGGATCTCGTGCACGTCCCGGTCCAGCCGCCAGCCCCCTGCGCCGGCCTCCAGCACGCCTTCATCGACCAGCATCGCCAGTATCTCCTCGACCACGAGCGGATTGCCGCCGGCAACCGACACGACGGGCTCGGCCAACGCGCGCGCCGCCTCGCCATCTCCCAGCAGCTCGGCGACCAGCAACGCGCACTCGGACTCGCCCAGCGCCTCCAGCGTGATGGTGCGCGCCGACGGGGCCGAGCCAGGCCAGCCGGGATGGGCCTCGAGCAGCTCCGGGCGGGCCGTGCAGACGACCAGGACCGGCATGTCGCCAAGCCTGGCCGCCACGTGCTCGAGCGCCGCGAGTAGCCCGGAACCGGCCCAGTGGATGTCCTCGACCACGGCCACGAGCGGCCCGTCCCGGGCGAGCGCGGCGAACAGCGCGACGACGTCGGCCTGGAGCTCCTCGGCGGCCCCCGCCAGGGGCCCGAGGCCGAATGCGCCGGCCAGGCGCGACGCGATCGCCATCCCGGCCTCCGCCGGCTCGGGCGGGAGCAGTCCCGCGATCGCGGCGACGGCCGCCGCGTGCTCCTCATCGTGCCTGATCCCGGCGGCCTGGCAGGCGATCTCGGCCAACGGCCAGAACACCGTCGCCTCGCCGTAGGGCAGGCAGCGCCCGCTCAGCACGCGGGCGCGATCCTGGAACGACGCCAGCGCGTCGGCGACCAGCCGCGACTTGCCGGTCCCGGCCAGCCCGAGCACGGTCACCAGCGTGCACGCCTCGCCCTTGCTCGCCTCCTCGAACGCGCTCGCCAGCTGGGCCGCCTCCCGGCCGCGGCCGACCATGGGTGCGGTCAGCCGCCGGCCCAGACGCTCGGACGGTGATGCGACACGTACCAGGCGAAACGCGGCCACACGCTCGGACTTGCCCTTCAGCTCGAGATCGAGCCGCTCTGCTTCGACGCTGCCGCGAGCCAGCCGATACGTGAGCTCGCCGAGGAGGATCTCGCCCGGCGCGGCCGCGCCCTCCAGCCTGGCGGCGACGTTCACCGCATCCCCGAGCACCTCCTCGCCGACGAACACCTCACCCGTGTTCACGCCCGTGCTGGCGGTGAGATGGACGCCGAGGCTCGGCGGCAGCCTCGAGTTGACGGCCACGAGCGCCTCGCCGATCTCAACCGCTGCGCGCGCCGCGCGGACGGCGTCGTCCTCGTGCGCGCGGGGCAGTCCGAAGGACCCCATCACGGCGTCTCCGATGAACCTCTCCACGCGTCCGCCGTGGCGCTGCACGACCTCCCGCATCGCCCCGTAGTAGCGCTCCATCACCTCATGGAGCGCCTCCGGATCGAGCTGCTCGCCCATCTGCGTGAACCCCGTGACGTCGCTGAAGAGCACCGTCACGACCTTGCGGACCCCCGCGCGCCGCAGCGCCCGGCCGGCGACAGGCGCACCGCAGCTCATGCAGAACGTCGCCCCCCCAGGCGCCTCGGCCCTGCAAGTCGCGCACTCCGGCAAGCTCAGCTCCCCTTCGGCCATTCCCACTCCAAGATACCGGCCCCAACCCCGCCGGGCGCATATGCTCCCACGATGCTCCGCAGATGGGCGATCAGGCTCGGCGTTCCAGGATGACCTGGGCGCGGATGAAGCGCATCGTTGAACGGTAGTTTACCGACCGTGCGCATCCTGCACCCCTGGCCAAATGCTCGCTTTGACGCCGAATCCAAGGCAGGAGCCCAGTGCGTTAGATGCGCACGCCGGGATCTGCGCGGGGGGCCGCCAGCAATGGCGGTTCCTACCGCGACCTTGTTAAGCACCTGTTGCTGTCTGGAGGAGGTCGGACCGGCGTGAGCGTCGGTGGAGCCGAGCTGCTGCCCGCAGGCGGACCGACGCTCGAGCTGCTCGAGCCCGTCGGCGAGGTCGCGGCGCGCTCGCCGACGGCGCTGTTCTGGCGGCGCTTCCGCCAGGACAAGGTCGCGCTCGCCTCGCTCGTCTTCATCGTATTCCTGATCTTCGTCGCGATCGCGGCGCCGCTGCTCGTGAAACTGCTCGGCCTTCCGGGGCCCTACGTTCAGAATCTGAACCTCACCGACGCGTTCGGCAGCCCGCTCGGCCCGAGCGTCGCGCACCCCTTCGGTGTCGACGAGCTCGGACGCGACGTGATGTCGCGCGTCATCTACGGCACCCGCGTCTCGCTGATAGTCGGCATCGTCGGGACGGCCATCGCGACGATCATCGGGGTTGTCATCGGGCTGTACGCCGGCTTCTACCGCGGCTGGATCGACACGGCGCTCTCACGGTTCACCGACGTCGTGCTGTCGCTGCCGCTTCTGCTTCTCGGCCTCGGCATCGGCGCGGCCTGCTCGGTCAGGGGCTGCCTGGAAGGAGTGATCCAGCCCGGAGTGGGCGATCTGCTCTTCCTGGTTGGTTTCTTCACCTGGACATATGTGATGCGCATCGTCAGAGGGCTCGTGCTCTCGCTCCGCGAGAGCGAGTTCGTCGTCGCCTCGCGTGCCCTCGGCGCGTCGAACACGCGGATCATGTTCCGGGAGATCCTGCCCAATCTGCTCGCGCCGATCATCGTCTACTCGACCCTCCTGATCCCCCTGAACATCCTTTTCGAGGCGGCCCTTTCGTTCCTCGGCGTGGGAGTTCGCGCACCCACCGCGAGCTGGGGTCAGATGATCGCCTCCGCGACCCCGATCTTCAACACCGCCTGGTGGTACATGGTCTTTCCGGGAGTCGCGCTGCTG
>DAIOGX010000044.1:5360-16223 GCA_036744995.1 Solirubrobacteraceae bacterium
CCCGATCTTCAACACCGCCTGGTGGTACATGGTCTTTCCGGGAGTCGCGCTGCTGTTCACCGTGCTGGCTTTCAACCTGCTCGGCGACGGCCTGCGGGATGCCCTTCACCCAAGAAGGACCGCCCGGTGACACGGGCATTCGAAACAACAACAACAACAAGAGGAGGCGCCCTATGAGGTCGCTGAGGATGATCGCACTGGCAGCGCTGGCGGGGATCTTCGCGCTCGCACTCGGAGCGTGTGGCTCGAGCAGCACCTCGACCCCCGCGAACAGCGGCATCGGGGTGGCTCAGGGAGTTCAGACTCCCAAGAACGAGGCCCTGTCCGGAGGCAAACGCGGGGGCACGCTGACCGTGCTCAACCACGCGGACTTCGAACACATCGATCCCGGCCTGGCGTATTTCACCATCGACTACGAGGCCGTCTACGCGACACAGCGCCCGCTCTACTCCTACAAGCCGAATACGTTCTCTACGCCGACGCCGGACCTGGCCGAAGGTCCCCCGGTGATCTCGAGCGACGGCAAGACGGTCACCGTACACATCCGCAAAGGCGTGCACTTCAGCCCGCCTGTCAACCGTGAAGTGACCTCGGCGGACGTCGCCTATGCGATGGACCGCGGGAAGAACCCGAACGTGGCAAACCCCTACTTCGAAGGCTATTTCGCGTCGATCGAAGGCGCGGGCAAGGCCAGCGGCGGGCCGATCCCCGGCATCAAGACGCCGAGCAGGTACACGATCGAATTCCACCTCACCGCACCGAAGGGGCAGATCGTCGCCGACGCGCTCGTGCTGCCTCTGAGCGCTCCTGTGCCGGAAGAATATGCCAAGAAGTTCGACGCCAAGAAACCCAGTGAATACGGCAACTACCAGGTGGCCACGGGTCCGTACATGTTCAAGGCCGACAGCGAAGGCAAGGTCCTGGGCACCGGCTACCAGCCTGGCAAGTCGGCGACGCTCGTGCGCAACCCCAACTGGAAAGCGAGCACCGACTTCAGGCCCGCCTATCTCGACCAGATCAACATCCAGATCGGCGGCGACACGACGGTGATCGGGCGCCAGGTGCTCGAAGGCTCGCACTCGATTGGGAACGACACCGCGGCCCAACCGATCGTCAAGCTCGCATACCAGAGCTACCGGAGCCAGCTCGAGATCTCTCCCGGCGCCGCGGACGCCTACGTCACCGTCAACAACAGCTCGGGACCGTTCACGAACGTCAACCTGCGCAAGGCGTTCTGGGCGGCGCTCGACCGTGAAGCGATGGACAGGGTACGCGGCGGCTCACTCGTCACGAACGTGGCGACGCACTTCATCTATCCGGAAATTCCCGGATTCGAACAGGCGGGCGGTCTGGCCGGCCCGAAAGTGGACTACAACGAACACCTCCAGGGCGACATGGCCGTCGCCGAAAAGTACATGAAGCTAGCCGGATACCCGAGCGGCAAATACACGGGGACCAAGACGCTTCAGGTCGTCGGCTCAACGGGCAACCCGGCGCCGCAGGACGCGGAAATCGCCAACCAGACGCTCCGGAACCTGGGCTTCAAAACGAAGCTAAACCTGGTCGACCAGGCGACCATGTACTCGAAGTACTGCGGGGTGGTCAAGGAAGCGATCGACGTCTGCCCGAACGTCGGATGGTTCGCCGACTTCGGTGACCCGCAGGCCGTGCTCAACGTTCCGTTCAACGGCAAGCTGATCGTCACCAACGGGACGAACTCCAACTGGGGTCTCGTCAACCACGAAAAAATAAACAAGGCGATGGAAGCCGCGGAAAGCGTCGTCGGCACCTCGGCGCGTGCGACCGCGTGGGCGAACATCGACAAGGAACTCGTCAACGAAGCGGTTGCCGTCCCGTATGACTGGGACAAGCCGGGACACGTCGAGTCCAAAGACGTCGCCGGCGTCGGCGACGTCTGGAACTCCGGCTCCTGGGACTACAGCTTCACATCTCTGAAGTAGGCACGGTGAAGTTGCAACGGCGGGTGGGCCTGCTCGGGTCGGGCGGGCCCACCTCGCCACCGGAAAATCAGCTACCGGAAGACATGACCATCTCGAGCCGACCGACATGACGCGCTACATCATCCGCAGGCTTCTCTGGGGTGTCCTGCTGCTGATACTCGTGTCGGCTTTGACGTTCGTCTTCTTCCGCATCTTTCCCACGGCCGACCCGGCGACGCTGCGTGCCGGGCGCTTGCAGAATCCCAAGATAATCGCGGCGATTCGCCACGACCTGGGACTGGACAAGTCGCTGTTCACGCAGTTCTGGATCTATATGAAGGGCATCTTCCTTCACTTCGACCTCGGCTTCAGCTACTACAGCGGCGCGTCGGTGAAGAGCCTCATCTTCAACCGACTCCCCGCCACCGTCTCGGTCATTGCCGGAGGTGCTGTGGTGTGGCTGGTCACCGGCCTGACGGTCGGCATCATCTCGGCCCTGCGGCCCCGCTCGGTGCTCGACCGCGTCAGCATGGGCATCGCGCTCGTCTTCGTCTCGGCTCCCGAATACTGGCTCGGCCTGATCGCCCTTTATCTCTTTTCAGCCGACATCGGGGTGTTCCGGATCTTCCCCGGCGCGGGAAGCTATGTCGGGCTGACATCCGATCCCGTGAAATGGTTCACCTCGCTGATCCTGCCGTGGTTCGTAGTCGCGGCCGGCACGGCTGCGATCTATGCGCGGCTGATGCGCGGCAGCCTGATCGAGACGATGGACGAGGACTACATTCGCACCGCGCGCGCGAAGGGGCTGACCGAGCGCCGTGTCGTCCTGCGCCACGGAGTTCGTGCCGCGATCAACCCGATCTTGACGATCCTCGGCCTGGACATCGGGATCCTGCTCGGGAGCGCCGTGCTCGTCGAAACGGTGTTCAACGTCCCCGGCATCGGGCGGCTGAACTACGACGCGATCACGCATTCGGACTTTCCTATCGTTCAAGGCACCGTGCTGCTCGCGTCGTTCTTCATAATCGTTGCGAACGTCGTCGTCGACATCGCCTACGCGTATCTCGATCCCAGGGTGCGCTACTCGTGAGCACGGCGGAGCCCCTTCTGCGGGTTGAGGAACTGCGTGTCGAGTTCCCCACCGAGGACGGAGTCGTGCACGCGGTCGACGGGATCACCTACCAGGTGTACCGCGGTCGCACGCTCGGGATCGTCGGCGAGTCGGGCTCGGGCAAGACGGTCGCCTCGATGACGACGCTCGGGCTCACCCGCGGACCGGGCGCGCGCATCTCCGGGCGCATCCTGTTCGAGGGCCGCGACCTCATCACCCTCTCGGAGGGCGAGCTGCGGGCGATCAGGGGAAACGAGATCGCGATGATCTTCCAGGATCCGCTCTCCTCGATGCACCCGCTCTACAGCGTGGGCTTCCAGCTCGTCGAGGCCGTCCTAGCGCATCGCGACGTACCCAAGGCCAAGGCGCGCGAGCGCGCGATCGAGCTGCTGGGACTGGTGGGGATTCCCGACCCGGGGCGGCGCGTGGACGATTATCCGCACGAGCTCTCCGGCGGAATGCGCCAGCGGGCGATGATCGCGATGGCGCTCGCGAACGACCCCAAGCTGCTGATCGCCGACGAGCCCACGACCGCGCTCGACGTGACCGTGCAGGCGCAGATACTCGATCTGCTGGAACGCCTGCAGCGCGAGCTCGACATGGCGATCGTGATCATCACGCACGATCTCGGGGTGGTCGCCGAGATGGCCGACGACGTAGCGGTGATGTATGCCGGGAGGATCGTCGAGACGGCCTCTGCAGAGCTCCTCTTCGCCGGCCCCGGACACCCCTACACCTGGGGCCTGCTGAAGTCGATCCCGACGTTGAGCGGCTCGCGCGACGAGCAGCTCGTGCCGATTCCGGGCACGCCGCCGAGCCTGATCAACCGGCCGTCGGGCTGCCGCTTCCATCCGCGCTGCCCCTACGCGCAACCCGACCACGCGCGCATCGACCCGCTGCTGGAGCCCGTGCCGGAAGAGGCGACACACCACGTCGCCTGCCTGCTCGAGCCGGAGACACGCCGCCGGCTGTGGTCGGAGCTGCAGGCGGGACGGATGCCCGACGAAGCCCTGGCGGCGGTCGGCTCAGGAGATCCCCCTTGAGCGCGCCCGCCGGGGAGCAGCGTGGCTCGCCCTTCGGCGAGGAAAGCGCGGCCGTCGCCTCTCCCCCCGCGGCGCTCGACGACGGGGTGGAACCGCTCGTACAGGTGCGTGACCTGGTCAAGCACTTCCCGATCACGCGGGGAATTGTCGTGCAGCACAAGATCGGCGCCGTCAAGGCGGTCGATGGCGTCAGCTTCGACGTTCAGCGTGGCGAGACGCTCGGGATCGTTGGCGAGACGGGCTGCGGCAAGAGCACGACCGCCCGGCTGATCATGCGCCTGCTCGATGCGAGCGCCGGGGAAGTGCGCTTCGACGGGCGCGACATCACGCGCCTGAAGGGCGGCGCTTTGAAGGCGGTCAGACGCGAGATGCAGATGGTCTTCCAGGACCCCTACTCCTCCCTGAACCCACGCAAGACGGTCGGCTCGATCATCGCCGAGCCGTTCGCCATACATCGCCTCGAGCGGGGCAAAGACGAGCGCAAGCGCGCCGTTCAGGAGCTGATGGAGATGGTCGGCCTGAACCCCGAGCACTACAACCGCTACCCGCACGAGTTCTCCGGTGGGCAGGGCCAGCGCATCGGCATCGCGCGCGCGCTGGCCCTGCGCCCCAGGCTGCTGATCGCCGACGAGCCCGTGTCAGCGCTCGACGTGTCGATCCAGGCCCAGGTCCTGAACCTGCTGCGCGACATGCAGCGCGAGCTCGGCCTGACGCTGCTCTTCATCGCGCACGACCTCTCTGTCGTCCGCCACATGTGCGATCGCGTGGCCGTCATGTATCTCGGCAAGATCGTCGAGATCGGGCCCGGTGACGCGCTCTACGGCTCGCCCCGTCACCCGTACACCGGGGCGCTGCTGGCGACCGTCCCCATCGCAGATCCCGCAGCGTCGCGCGGTAAGCGCCCGATCCTCGGCGGGGACGTGCCGAGCCCTGCGAACCCGCCAACGGCGTGCCGCTTCCACACCCGCTGCCCGAAGGCCCAGCCGCGATGCTCCGAGCAGGAGCCGCCGCTTGAGAGCAAGGGGACGGGGACGCTGGCCGCGTGCCATTTCCCGCTCGAGCAGGACGACCTGGCCCAGCTGGGCCTGCGCGCCCCCGGATGAGCGGCGAGCCCCAGGAGGGACTAAGCGTCCGTCGCGGTTGGCGATCTCCGCCGTTTCGTCACTCAAACCGAAGGTTGGCTGAGCGCGAGGACCGCCTCGCCGCAGGGGAGATGTTCGGCACGCGACGGGTGACGACCTCACACCAGTTCGGGGCCTCGATCGCGAAGAGGGTCCAATATTGGACCTACGCGGCGCGTGCCCGCAACGCTTGGATGTCGCGCACGATCAGCGTCCTGTGCTCGGTATGCACCCAGCCAAGCTCGCGGAATCCCTGGAGCGCGTGGGCGACACCGGCCCGCGATGCTCCCGTCCACGCTGCCAACTCCTCCCGAGAAAGCGGCGAGACGACCGTGATCCCCACCTCCGACGGTCGGCCGTAGCGCTCGGCGAGCTCCAAGATCCGCGCCGCCAGACGACCCATCGTGTCCGCTTCCGTGGTCTGCCACCACTTGAGCGTCGTCTCACGAAAACGGCAGGTGCCCGCTTCCAGCAGCGCGACCGCGATGCGGGGCGTGGTCTCGAGATGCCGGCGGAAAGTCGCGGGGGGTATCAGCAGCGCTTGAACCGCCTCGAGCGAGGTAACGGTTGCGAGCCGGGGCTCGTCGTCGATGAACGCGAGCTCGCCCAGAACATCACCGGGGTCGCGGATGCTCAGCAGCATCTCGCGCCCGTCCGGTCCGGCACGCGTGACCTTCACTCTGCCGGCCAGCAGCAGCATCACTCGTTCACCGGGCTCGTGCTGGAACATCAGCGCCGCCCCGCGCGGGAATCCGCGGCGCACGCCGAGAGCGTAGAGCGCGTCGCGCTCCTGCCCATCCAGCAGCGCCAGAAAGGTGCCCACGACCAGATCGTTTGGGCGCTCTGCCGGCATCATTCAGCCACGCAGCGGATGCTATCCCGTCCTCGCCGCCAGGGCCACCTGGCCAACTTGCCCGGACCCGCTCGCGTCGACAGGCGCTCGTCCGAGACATAGACGCTCTCCGCGGTCGGCACAGCTGAACGCGCTTGTCCAGTTCTGGACGCGATCTTGTCCATAACTGGGTGGCCCCATCCTCGCGTCTCATCCATCGTCGGACGTCCTGCGCAATCGCAGAATCTCAATCGAAATGTCGAACCGACAATCCAGACTAACGGAATGGTGGTATCAGTGATGATAAGGACGTTCAAGACCGTCACAGGCGTGGCCGGGGCAGCGTGTTTGGCAATCAGCCTGCTGCTTGCGGCGATGGCGACCGGGGCGATGGCCTCGGGGAGCCTCAAGGTCTGTGTTCAGGAAAAAGAAGGCGGGTCGATCAAGCTGCCCAAAGGAGGAGTGTGCAAAAAAGGCTACAAACTGGTCGAACTCGGTGAACCCTCCTTGCTCTCCAAAACGGAACAGAAAGAACTCAAAGAACTTCGCAGGTACGCGAAAGTGATTCCGTCTGGCATCGGCGGAAAGCCGACCGTCCGGGTGTCCGAAGCCAACGTACAGGTAACGAGCGGTGCGGCGAAAGAGACTGAAACCAACGGTACGGGCAACCTGATCGTCGGCAACGACGAAAAACCAGGCACGCAGACCGGCTCCAACAACCTCGTGGTTGGAAGCGAACAGTCCTACACCGAATACGGCTCGATCCTCGGCGGCCAGCTGAATACCGCCTCAGGGCCGTTCAGTGTCGCATTCGGTGTCGACAACGCCGCGACCGGACCGGACTCCTCGGTCGCCGGTGGTAAACAGAACATAGCCTCAGGAGAAGCCTCCTCGGTGAGCGCCGGGATCTTCGGCACAGCGAGCGGTCTCGTATCCTGGTTGGGCGGCGGCACGTTCAACACAGCCAGCGGCGAATATTCCTCCGTGAGTGGGGGTAACGACGGCAAGGCCGAAGGCTCTACCAGCGCGATCAGCGGCGGCGCGTTCAACACGGCCAGCGGCGAATTCTCCTCCGTGAGTGGGGGTGGAGCAGACGTGGCCAGCGCCAATACCTCGTGGGCGAGCGGTGGCGAACACAACACGGCATCCAACAACTGGGGCTCGGTGAGCGGCGGTTCCAAAAACACCGCGAGCGGGGTCCGCGCCTCGTTGAGCGGCGGCCAGTTCAACACGGCCAGCGGTGAAGATTCCGCGGTCACTGGTGGTGAAAGCAACACGGCTAGCGGCCACGGTTCCTCGGTGAGCGGCGGCGCCAACGACGAAGCAAACGCCAACTACTCCTCGATCCTCGGAGGAAAAGAAAAGATCGCGCTCGTCGAATACGAAGCGATCCCGTAGCGCAAACAGCCCGTACGTTCCTCGGCGGCCCGGCCCATGTGGTCGGGCCGCCGGGAAGCTATCCGGACCCACGCGTCTACGCCACCAAGACCTCGTGGCGCCGCGCCCCATCCGCCAACTCGAACGCCTCGGCCACAGCGCTATCCTCCAACCACTACCCCAAGCTGCCTAACCCCCTACGGGACCGAGAGATCAGGGCGCGGAGGGCATACAGCAGCGCGTCGACATGTGCGCGCCTGCTGTCGTCGAGTTGAGCGATGGCCTCGGCCACGCGCGCGAGCTCAGCGAGTTGCGGATCGCTGTGGTCGAGGACTGTTCTGGCGTGGTGTGCGCCCTCTGCCAATGCCAGTGCGAGTGCGGCTTGATGGGCGAAGTGCGCGAGGAGGTCCATCTCGGGGAGGCTGAACTTGGCGTTCTCTGGCCGGTCGAGGACCTCCAGGACTCCCAAGACGCGGTCGTCGTGGAGCAGAGGCGCGGCCATGAGCCCTTGCGGTACGTAGCCGGTTGCTTCGGCGGTGTCGCGGGCGAAGCGGGGGTCTGAGCTCACGTCCTCCAGGACGAGGGGCTGGCGGGCAAGCAGCACTCATCCCGCGATCCCAGTGTCCTCTGGGATCTCGATGCCGACGAGCCGGTCGGATCCGTCGCCTGCAGCGGCCACGAACTTTTCGCCTCGCTCGACGACCTGTATTCCGCTGAAGCTGCGGCTTTCCACGCTCGCGCGCAGGCGAGGCTCGGCCAGTACTCCGATGCGCTCGAGCAGGCGCGATGGGCAAGTGAGCACGCGCTCGCGAATCACGTCGAGGCCCGGGTCTGGTGGCGGATCGCGGCAGCGCTCGCCCTCGCCGGCATGGGAGAGCTAGAACGGGCCGAGGACCGGGCACGTGAGGCAGTCGTAATCGCACGCCCGACAGAAGCCCCGCTTCTGCTCGGCGACACGTTGAGCTGCCTCGGCGAGGTCCTCCTTGCGCAGGGTCGAAGTGCCCAAGGGCGCTCAGCCCTCCAAGAAGCGATTGGCATATTCGAGGCCAAGGGAATCGCTCCGGGGGTCACAGCTGCACGCGAGCTGCTGCGGAGCAGCACATCAGTACGCTGACAGCCGACTCTGCATTGAGCCGCCCGCCGCGGCCGCCGGCCAACCACCTCACGGATCTCGGGCGAGCGCCAGCCCCGACGGGGCGTAGTCATCCACGATCCTCAACACTGGCGGCGCTCTGCGCCCATTGCTGTGGATCGTGCGCCGCAGCCGCCGCGCGGCGCACGCGCTTGCACTATCTTGGCCGGCCCCCGTTTCTCGGTCCAACCGTGGGTGAGAGTTGGTATGAAAATCATGGACCCCGACGACTGTTGAGACCGGCGAGCCTCCAGCTCTCCGCATACCCTCCGCCGTCATGTCCGACCGCATCCAAGTGTCGGCGTCAGGCTCGAGGACCCAGATCAGCGTCCGGAACTGGCCAGCCGACGACGCCGATTGGCGCGTGAGCACGCGCAAAGACGACGACCGGCAGCTGCAGGTTTACGGCTGGAGTCACTGGGAGGACGATCAGCTGGTCGGAAGGCTCGACCTGCATGTGGATAGCCGTAGGGCGCTCCTCATCACCGGACGCTGGCTGGCGGACACGCTGCTGACGATCGAACAGCCTCACGTCTTGGCGACGATGGTCGCCTGCGCGGAGGAGATCGCGCTACGGCTGCATACTGTCGGCGTCGGGAACGGCTGCCTGGAATGGCAGCTCGATCCACGGGACGTCGAGTACGTGCAACGCCTGTTCGCAGACTTCCAGCCACGCAAACGGCCACTACGAAGAGGCAAACGCTACCTACGAAAGCGCCTTACAGATGCCTAGCGCACTCCTCGAACTCCTCGCGCCCCATCGCCCGCCAGGACTGCACCCACCGGTTCACGCTCGCCGCCGCGCGCGGCTCCATCTGCTCGGCCTCCGACAGGAGCCGCTCATCTGGCTCCGGCGCACCACCCGCCAGCGCAGGCAGCGTCCGTGCTGCGATATTCGAGGCTTCTGGAGACTTCATAGCGCTTTAATCCTACCAAGACTAGACACAGGGACCTAACCACCCATCGGCGTCCATCAGCGGGCACTTTACGTGCTAACGAGCTCCCAGCTCTTCGGGCGCGCAGAAAGAACGCAGAGGCCCTGACGCCGAGACCTTCCGCGAGCGCGAGCAGCAGATCGAAGTCGGCGTCCAGGCGCCACGCCACCAGGTGTGCCGCGGAGTTCAGGGCCAGCACGCCCACGACATCGCCCGCCGCCAGACTAAGCCCGTCCAGCGCCGCGTCAAAGCCGGCCACCCTGTGATGAAGCTCGCTGTAATTCCAGCGCAACTCGCCGTCGACGACCGCCTCGCGATCAGCGAACAGCCGAGCGCTGCGCTCGAGCGCAGCCCCCACGTTCTCACTCATCATTTCTCCCCATGGTTCGTCGCACCCGTCAGGGCGGGATACCTTCGCGTAGTCGCACTTTTGGACCTTTGGGCCAAGCCGTGGGGCGCTCAGCCGTCATCGCCAGGACTGACAATGGCGGTGTCGCGGTGTGAGCTTGCGGCGGTCGCTGTGAGGATCGTCTGGGCAACCAGCTTGGGGTCATCGAGCATCGGGATGTGCCCGACACCGTCGAGCACGATGTAGCGTGCCCCCGGGATCAGCTCTCGGGCGCGGGCGCCAAAGACATCGCCCGGCAGAAGACGATCACAGCCCGACCATGCGAGTGTGATCGGGCACGGTGGCGGGTCCAACGGCGCGAGCTGGGCACCCGCGATGGCGGACATGTCGCCGATCTCGCAGCCGATCACGTCGTCAACGCCGGCAAGCATCTCAGCCGGGCTGACTCGCTCGCCGTGGACCGCGCTGAGGCGCAGTAGCAAGTGCCGCAAGTGCTTCGAGCGAACGAGCAGCGGCAGCATCGCGCGGGAACGCCGCGTGTCCCGCACCGCGCGGTACAGCTTCTTCCACGCGCGCTTCGTTTCGTCCCAGTCGACGTCCCCCGTACCGCCGGGAGAGAACGCACAGACTGTGAGCGCCCGGCCGCGACGAGCGAGCTCGATCGCTATCCAGCCACCCAGCGAGTTGCCGGCAAAATGCACCTTCTCGAGCGCCAGTTCGTCGAGCTGGCGCTCGATGTCATCGATGATGTGCTCGATGCTCACAGGTCGCTCCTTCGCGACAGGCCCGCCGTTGTGTCCCAGCTCGGTCGGGACGATCACATCGTGGTGGGTCGCAACCAGCGGCACGACACCATTCCAGACGCGCTCACTGCAGAGAATGCCATGCAGCAGAACGAGCGGCTCCCCCTGACCCTGACGCAACATCCGGCTACGATACCTTCGCGTCGCCGTCGGGCGTTCTGCTCATGCGTACATCGCGTCGATCTCCGCGGCGTACTTTTCGGCGATCGGCTTGCGTCTG
>DAIOGX010000045.1:0-15596 GCA_036744995.1 Solirubrobacteraceae bacterium
CGTCGAGCGATCCGAGGACCAACTCCAGTCGCTTGCTCCACCACGCCAGAAACGCTTCGCTAGCAGGGCTGCCGTCGATGGCCATGATCGAGCGATCGATGCGACCCGCTTGCTCCAGCTGGAGCCGCGTTGGTTGCAGATCGTCGTCGGGGAGCTCAGCGGTCATCCGTGGCACGAGCAGCACGCTGTGCGCCGACAGCGCCTGCTCGATCGGCTCGAGGGCACCCAGAACCCAGGCGCTCGGCGGTAGGTGCAGCGCTCCTCCGGCGTCGCGCTCTGAGTAGGCTTTGAGCACCTGGGGCACCAGCAGCGCGATCAGATCCTCCTCGTCGTAGCGGGCAATCAAGCTCTCGACATCGAGATCGAGCTCATCAGCCACTGAGCGCAGCCCCTCCTGCTCCTCGCCGACATTCGCCTCGCTGCCACGTCCGATGAACAGGATCTCCAGCGGCCAGTCGGGTTGGTGGCGACGCAGCGAAGCGGCAAGCACACGTGCCTGCGGGAGCGTCGAGTGGGTAGCGAGGGTGAAGACTCGCATCTGGGTGCTCGTCGACCGCGCTGTGGGAGCTGATGCATCCACTGCCCGACGCAGTGACTCGACGGTGAGGAGGAGCTCGCCAAGGAGATCCTCGAAGTATTTGGTCTGCTCTGCGTAACGCTCCAGCCGCTCCAGACTGGCGACGATTGCATCGTCGACCTCACGCTGGTAGCGAGCCTGGGGGCGCGCGAGCAGCAGCAGCCCCTTCCGCGACAGCGCACGCATCCGCTGCGACCATGAGCGAGTCGGCACGGCCGCCGGGCCACGATCCAGCAGCCTGGCGGCGCGGACAGCCGGTGTAATCTGATCGTCGGCGCTCATCGGCACGGGCTGCCTGGCATTATCGCCCAATGGGGCAAACCGCCACGAGAGGAAGCGTCTGCGTCGTGATCGCCGCGCGCGAGGACGACGAGCATCTGGACAGCTGCCTCGAGTCCGTGCGGGCGCACACACCCACGGATATACCGATCCTGACCGTCCCCGCGACGACGGCGGCCGTCAACCGCGCGCTCGAGCAGCAAGCGCCCGCCGACATCGCTCTGCTGAGCGAGCCATGCCGTGTGACCGCGGGCTGGCTCGCGTCTCTGCGCGGCGCCGCATGCGCCGACACCAACACGGCGACGGCGAGCGCCTTCTGCGATGCGGGCACGGCACTCGCGCTGTCCGATGCGGACCGCCCGCCCGTCGACCTGCTGGAGCTGGCGGACTCTCTCGCCGAGCATACGCTCGGGCTGCGTCCGCGCCTGAACCAGGCCGTGGGGCCGTGCGTATATGTGCGCCGCGATGCGCTGGAGTTGATCGGACCGCTCGATGAGGAGCTCGAGTTGCGCTGGGCGCTGGAGATCGACTTCGCGCAGCGCTGCGTGCTCTCGGGCCTGGCCCACGTCGCCGCCGACGATGTCGTGGTGGGCCAGCTCGAGCGGGCCGGACGGAGGGGCTCAGACGAAATCCCCGCACGACTGCGCGAGCGCTACCCATACCTGCCGCGGGTCTCCACGGTGGCGGCCTCAGGCGTGCTCCTACGCGCACTCGAGGCCGCGCGGCGCCCCCGCCAGCGGCTGTGGGTCACGATCGACGCCCGTGCCCTCGACGGTGCGCTCACCGGGACGCAGGTCCATGTCCTCGAGCTGATCTGTGCGCTCGCGCAGACGCGCGCGCTGCGCCTGCGCCTGGTCGTGCTCGCCCACAAGATCGACCGGGCGACACTGGATCTGCTGCGCGGGCTGCCCGAGACCGAGATCCTGGGGGCCGAGGAGATCGATGAGGCAACACCCCGGAGCGCCATCTTTCATCGCCCGCAACAGACGTTCTCCCCCGGCGACGTCGAGCTCGCGCTGCGACTCGGTGAGCGGATCGTGGTCAGCCAGCTCGACCTGATCGCCTACAGCAATCCCGGCTACTTCGCGGACGCGGACGCCTGGCAGGACTACCGACGCGCAAGCCGCCACGGCCTCTCCGCGGCTGAGCGCGTCGTCGTCTTCTCCGATCACACCCGCCGCGAGCTGCTGTCCGATGCGCTCGTCGAGGATGAGCGCATCAGGGTCGTGGCGCCGGGCCTGGACCACCGTTCCGCCGTCCAGCCGCTGCGGCCGGCGGCGCTGGCGGCGGACCCGCAAGGCTTCTTGCTCTGTCTGGGCACCGACTTTCGCCACAAGAACCGGGTGTTCGCGCTGCGCCTGCTCGCCGCGCTGCGCGAGGACCACGACTGGCAGGGAAGCCTCGTGCTCGCCGGGACGCACATCCCGGTGGGATCTTCGCTCGACCTCGAGCAAGCCTTCCTGGAGGAGCACAGCGAGCTGCTGGAGGCAGTCGTAACACTGGGATCGGTCAGCGAGCAGGAAAAGGCCTGGCTGATGGGCCACGCGCAAGCAGTCGTCTATCCGTCTGTCTATGAGGGCTTCGGGCTCGTACCCTTCGAGGCCGCGTTGAGCGGCGTGCCGTGCGTGTTCGCGCCCCAGGCCTCGCTGGCCGAGGTGGCACCGGCGAAGACAGCAGCGATCGTTCCCTGGGATATTGAGCAGAGCGCAGCCAGGGTGCATGCCCTGCTGAGCGATCCGGCAGCTGGCGCAAGCCACGTGGAGGAGCTCGCCGGCCGCGCGCGCTCGCTGACCTGGGCGAACACCGCCGAGGCGCTGGTAGAGATCTACCGCGAGGCCGTGGTGGCGCCGGTGCGTGATGCCGCCACGCTGAGCCGTGATGCGATGGACCGCGAGCGCAGGAGCAATGCCCTCCACGAAGTGACCGTGCAGATGCTCGAGCGCAGATACGACCAGCTCGTTTCAGAAGTCGGTCCGGCCCGGAGCCTGATCGGCCCAAGCGGCGCGCTCCCCGATGACCTCCAACGCGCGCTGCTGGCACTCAGTGCCCGTCCCACATTGAGCCGGCCGTTGTTCGGCGCGCCGGCCCGCGTGTTCGCCGCGGCACGCGCCGTTGATCGCGCACGGCGCCGGCTGCGCCGCGCGGGCTGAGCCGTGACGGCCTCCCGCGCCGCTACCCTCCTGTGATCGTGCCGCCTGCCGAGACATCCGCCTCGGGACAACCTGCGCTGGCCGCCCGGGAAATCCACAAGCGCTTCAAGATCCCGGAGGAGCGAACGCACACGCTCAAGGAGCGCGCATTGCACCCGCTGCGTCGCTCACGCCACGAGGAGCTCTATGCGCTGAAGGACATTTCCTTCGCGGTGGCGCCCGGGGAGTTCTTCGGCATCGTTGGGCGCAACGGCAGCGGCAAGAGCACGCTGCTGAAGTGCCTGGCCGGGATCTACCGCGCAGATGAGGGAAAGATCTGGTGCAACGGGCGAATGTCGACGTTCATCGAGCTGGGCGTGGGCTTCAACCCCGACCTGGCCGCGTATGAGAACGTCGCGCTGAACGGCATCATGCTCGGCCTCTCGCCGCGCGAGGCCAGAGCACGCTTCAAGCGCGTGATCGAGTTCGCAGAACTCGAGGAGTTTCAGGACCTCAAGCTCAAGAACTACTCCTCCGGCATGCATGTTCGCCTGGCGTTCTCGGTGGCGATCCAGGTCGACGCTGAAATTCTGCTGATCGACGAGGTGCTGGCGGTCGGCGATGCCGCCTTCCAACAGAAGTGCTTCGACGTCTTCAACCGGATGCGCGAGGAAGGTCGCACGATCGTCTTCGTCACCCACGACATGAGCGCCGTGACCCGCTTCTGTCATCGCGCGATGCTGCTCGAGCGAGGAGAGATGGTGAGCATCGGCGACCCGCGCGACGTGGCCGACAGGTACCTGGAGACCGCCTTCGGGCGCGCTTCGACCTATGAGGGCGATGATGTGAGTAGCGCTCGCATGGGCGACGGCATGGCGCGCGTGAGCGACATATGGCTCGGCGACGATCGCGGCGAGCACCGAACCGTAGCTCCCCAGTCCGAGCCGCTCACATTGAAGGCGCTGGTGACGTTCAACACCGACGTGCTCGACCCGGCCGTGAGCATGTCGCTGCACAACGAGCAGCGCCTGCCGGTTGTCGTAGCCACTACGGCAAAAGACCATGAGCAGACCGGCAGCTTCAGTGGTGGTGAGCAAGCAGTATTCGCCTTCTCCTTCCACAACATGCTTGCTCCAGGGCGCTATCACCCGATCATCACCATCACCCACCGCGGCGAAGGCCTCGACGTAATCGATCGTTACGAGGGAGGCGCGTCGTTCGTCGTCTCCGGTGTGACCGCCAGCGGCGGCATGGTGGAGATTCCCGTGCAGACTGATGTGACCCGCTATGGCCTCCTCCCAAAGGGTCAGATCGAAACGGCTGGTGGGCCACGATGAGCACACCTGTCATCTCAGACCAGCTCAGTAACGCGACGGTTCCCACAGAGTCTTCGGGCAAGCCGATCCGGGGGCCGCGCGCGCTGGATGAAAGCTGGTCGCGCTTCTGGCATCTCTCCTACAACATCGCGCGCAGCGAATTCAAACTGAAGTTCTTCGGCTCCGCCCTCGGCTATCTGTGGCAGGTGGTGCGGCCGCTGTTGCTGTTTGGGGTGCTGTACATCTTCTTCGTCAAGATCTTCCACGTCAACCGAGCCACAGGCGCCGCAGCCCGCTTCTATGGCGCCCAACTGCTCGCTTCGATCGTGCTGTTCACCTTCTTCGCCGAAGCGACCAGCGGCGCGGTGCGGAGCGTCGTCGACCGCGAGAACCTCGTCCGCAAGATCCAGTTTCCCCGCCTCGCGATCCCGATCTCGGTGGTGCTGCTCGCGCTGTTCAACCTGGGGCTCAACCTGGTCGTGGTGATGATCTTCGCGGTGGCCGCTGGCGCACGGCCGATGCTGAGCTGGCTCGAGCTGCCCCTGATCATCCTGATGCTGAGCGTGCTCGCCACCGGCGTCGCGATGCTGCTCTCGGCGCTGTTCGTGAAGTTCCGCGACATCTCACCGATCTGGGAAGTTCTTAGCCAGATCCTCTTCTACTCATCGCCGGTGATCATTCCCGCCGAAACGGTGAGAGAAAAGCTCATCTGCGACACATCTCCACCTAGCATCGCGTCGTGCAAGACGCACGGAACCCCCATGAAGGTGATCACCGACGGCCACATCAACTACGTGTACAAGCACGCTGGACTCGATCACTTCCTCTATCACCTCTACACACTGAACCCTCTCGTCACGGTCTTCCAGCAGTTCCGCCACGCGATGATCAATCGCGCGACGCTCAGCGCCGGGCAGATCATGGGCAGCTGGACGGCGCTGATCGAGCCGCTGGCACTCGTCAGCGTGATCTTCCTGGTCGGCTTCTGGTACTTCAATCGCTCGGCACCCCACATCGCCGAGGATCTTTAGCGCGACATGCGTGGGCATCATGAGCTCGGCCGCCACCTGCCGCCGCTCGACCGCACTGCTGGGGAGGAGCTGTTTGTGGCCGGCAGTGGATCGTTCGCCATCGAGGTCGCCGACTGGGCCACAGACGCCGGCTGGAGAGTGGTCGGTCTGGTCGAGCTGCTCGACCGCTCGCGGATAGGAACCGTCATCGGGGGCCACCCAATCGTCGGAGACGATGCACCGCCACCGGACGGCCGAGTTGTCGTCGGCCTCGGCGGACCCCGCAACGAGCACTGGTCACGGTTGGCTGGGCACGGCTGGAGCGCCGCCTCGGTCGTGCATCCGTGTGCGCACATCTCGACGGCCGCCACGCTCGATGTCGGCTGCGTGGTCGCGCCCGGTGCAGTCGTCGGCGTCGAGACCGTGATCGGCGAGCATGCACTGGTCTCCCGTGGCGCGCTGGTCGGACACCACGGCCGCATCGGCGACTTCGTTTCCCTGATGCCAGGGGTCAACATCGGCGGCAACGTCTCGGTCGGCGAGCGCACAACTGTTGGCATGGGAGCGGTGATTGTCAACGGCACCGACGTGGGGGTGGACGCCATCATCGCGGCCGGAGCAGTTGTGCTGGCTGACGTCGCCGACGGGTCCCGCGTGCAGGGCCTGCCCGCGCGCGAGTACACCCGGTGATCCGTCGGCGCCTTGGCAGGTTCTTGGACTGGCGCTTTGGTGCCGTAGTGACTCGTCTTGACGCTCTCGGCAATCATCTCGGGGAGCTTCACGGGCGTCTCAACGAGCTCAGCGGACGTGTCGATGCGCAGGCCTCGAGGCTCGACACGCTGCTGGAGAAGACGGAACCGATCCAAGACCTGGCCGAGAACGTGAAGTCGATGCGTAGCACGCTCGAGCAGCGGGTAGAGCCAATGCTGCGGGCAGTCCTCGACGAGGAGTCTGAGAACCGGCGCCGCCTTTATGACCTACGTGCGCGCCCGGACTACGAGAGGGCCTACTCGGATCCCGACCCGCTGGTCTCCGTCACTCTCGCTACCTCGGGACGAGAGGGCACACTGCTCGGCCGGGCGTTGCCGTCACTGCTGGCGCAGACACACGCCAATCTGGAGGTGCTGGTAGTCGGCGACGCTGTCGCCTCCGAGTTCGGCGAGGCCGTCGTGGCGCTCGGCGATCCTCGCGTCAGCTACGCCAACCTGAGCCAGCGGATTACCGCGCACACCGATCCGGGCAAGCACTGGCTGGTGGGAAGCACGATGCCCCGCAACGAGGCGACTCGGCGCGCCCGCGGGCGATGGCTGCTGCATTTCGACGACGACGACCACCTGCGTCCCGACGCGGTCGCATCGCTGCTAGAGGTGGTCCGCATAGAGCGGGCAGAGGTCGCCTATGGGGGCTTCGAGGCACACTACCCCGACCGCGAGCGGGTGACGTGCATGAGCTTTCCACCACGCCCGGGCTACTTCAGTTGGGCTGGAGCGCTCATGCACGGCGGGTTGCGCTTCTTTGAGCGCGAGCTCTTCGCGGCACAGCTCGAACTGCCGGGCGACGTTTACATGCTGGAGCGCATGCTGCGTGCCGGTGTACGCTTTGCGATGCTGGAGGAGGTGCTGCTGGACTACTTTCCCTCCACTCATTGGGAGCAGACCGAGCCGCCCCCGGGCTAACTCGTGGGCGCGAGCTCGCCGGCAACCGCCATCCGCCGTGCCGCGGCGACCCGCTGGAAGAATGTCTCCAGCGCGTCGATTCGTCGCTCCCACGCGTAGTCCCTCGCCGTCTCGATTCCGGCTTGACCCAGGCGCGAGCGCAGCTCGGGGTCTGAGAGCAGGCTGGCAAGCGCGGCGCTGACCGCGCGAACGCTCGCCTGGGGCATCAGGCAGTTGACGCCATCGCGGCAGAAGTCGCGGTTGCCGTGCGCGTCAGTGCAGACAACGGCGGCGCCAGTCGCCATCGCCTCCAGCGGCGGCAACGCGAAGCCCTCGTGTGTGGAGGTCTGGATGAAGACGGTCGCCTGGCAGAAGAGCTCGTTGACCCGCTCGTCGTCCGGGGAGGAGACGTAGCCCACACGCTCCTGACCCTGCGCCAGCTCCGGCTCAACCCCGAATAGGCACAGCTCCGGACGCTCGCCGCTCTCCGATCGGTTCTTCAACGCCTTCCAAGCGGCGATCGTGAGCGGCAGGTTCTTCAGCGGGTTCGAGCGTCCCAGCGCAAGCACCATGTCATCGCGGCGCGCCACGTCCGCGCGCGGGCGAAACGTGTCGAGGTCGATCCCCGGCGGGATCAGCTCGGCGTCGAGGCCCAGCTCGCGCAGGCGCTCGCGATTCCAGGAGGAGATCGTCATGTAGCGGAACTCCGGCCGATAGGAGTCGAGCACCGCGTGTCGGCCCCGCTCGGCGTCTGGGTAATAGGAGGTCTCGATGTCCTGGACGAAGTACACAGGGAGGCCGCGCACGACGCTCGCCTGCCACACCGGCGCGGCCGTTTTCCACCACGTCGCCACCTTGATCGCGTCGACCCGGGAGAGCTCGTCGACGAGCTCGTGATAGCCGGCGAAGCTGTGCACGGGCACGCGCAGCTGGAACCAGTCGGGAGACTCCCCGAGCGTGTACAGCGACACATCGTGACCACGCGCGAACAGGCGGTTGAGGTGCTCGAAGATGTCGCGGTGGCCGCCACCGACGCCGGTGTCTTCGGTCACATAGACGATGCGGAGCTTGCCCTCTGGGGTGTGCACCTCGCGCGCATCGAAGAAGTCCGACCAGCGCTCCCAGAACAGCCGCTGGGAATCGCGCTCGCGCTCGCCCAGCTCGGTGCCGCGCGTGACAGACTCATGATGGACGAGCTGGGCCGCGGGGAAGTAGAGCACCTGAAAGCCGGCCCGCCACGCGCGCAGGCACCAGTCGACGTCCTCGTAGGCCATCGGGTAACGCTCGTCGAGCAAGCCGATGCGCTCGATAACCTCGCGGCGCACGTACATGCACGCGCCGGTGACCGCGAGCGCTGGACTCCATAGCGAGGCGGGGCCCCAGCCGGGAGGCTTGAACCGGTAGCGGTGGTCAAACCACTCCGGCTGGTCACGGTTGCGCACGGTCCCACCGAACTGGATGCGCCCATCGGGATACTGCAGCTGCGCGCCGACGATGCCGACGTCCGCGGACCGATGAGCCGCGTACTGAAGACACTGAAGCCAGCTCGGCAGCGCCTCGATGTCAGAGTTCAGCACGACGACGTCACGGTCGGGCTCACTCGCGCGCATGCCACGGTTCGCGTTTGCTGCGAAGCCCGTGTTCTCCTCAGACGGGACAAGCACATCGATGCCCTCGATCTGTCCCAGCGCGGCGAGGTGCTCCGAGCCGCTGCAATCGTCGGCGACGATGACGCGAAACATCCCCCGTGGGGCGGTCTTTGAGATGCTGCGCACGAGCGTGCGTACGCGCTCTGAGTCGCGGTAGCTGGGGATCACGATGTCAACCGGTCGGCCGTGCTCGCGATACCAGGCGACGGCGTCGCGCAGTTCCCCGTCACGGGCATGCGTGCGCAGCCGCATATGACGCTCCAGCGGGGTGAAGCGCAGCGGGAAGGTGATCAGCCGCCAGAGGATCGTGCGCAGGCCGTAGTTCGTGTAGGTGAGGTAGATCCGCCTTTTCAGGTCGGAGAAGGCGCCCTGGGGCTTGCCTTGGATCGGGTTGTTGTCACTCATCGCGCGAAGGCAGGCGGGTCGGTGGGTTGAGCTGAGTCGCCGTCGAGATCCAGGGGCTGAAAGCCGGCCCGCCGCTCCAAGGACAGCCGCCGGCGCACGCCGGATGGGAGCCGGTCCGCGCGCGAGCCGAGCAGCGCGCCGGCGAGGCGCAGAACATGGTGACGGCCGACCGCGGCGAGCGTCGCGCGGCGGCGGGCAGGGGATAGCTCCTCGCGCAACGCCGCGCGCCGCGCCTGGCCCAGCGCTCCCCGCAGCTGACCGGCGAGGTGCACGGGCGAGGCGGGCTCGCGCCAGCCATACACCTCGCGCAGGCCCCGCCACTCGTCAAAAGAGCGGCGCAGTTGCTCGCCGGCGGCGTAATCGTGGGAGTGGAGCACCGCCGCGCACGGCACGAACGCCTTGGCATAGCCGGCGCGCAGCATGTCGATCGCCAGCAACCGATCCTCGGCGTAGGGGACATCGCGGAAGGGCGCCTCAGACCACGCCGCGCGGGAGACGCAGGCGTTGGCGTCGGTGAAGAAGCCGCGCGCGCCGATCAGCGCCACCGCGGGCAGCGCGCGCTCGTCCTCGCGCAAGCGCTCCACCCGTGGGCCTCCGTCGGGGGAGAGTGAGGAGAACCAATGCTCGAGCTCCCAGCGGACCGCGGGCGATGCCCGCGGGCGCGGGATGTAAGGCCCGTAGACGATCCCCACGTCCCGCGCGAGCTCAAACCCCTCGAGCAGCCGCTCCAGCCAGTGCTCGTCGGCTGGCTCGGAGTCCTGTGTGAGCAGCGCCACATGCTCGCCCGCCGCCTCTGCCAGCAGCAGGTTACGCGTGCCGCCGTGATTGAACTCGCGTGGCGGTATCTCAATCACGCGGGCATCGTGGGAGCGGGCCAGCGCAAGTGAGTCATCGGTCGAGCCGGAGTCGCATACGAGCAGCTCGTGCTCCACGGTCTGCCGGGCCACCGCCGCGAGCGTGCGCGCGAGCAGCTCGCCGCCGTCGCGCACTGGGATGGCGACCGTCACGCCGGCGGTGCTCATGCGTAGTAACGGGAGATCGTGATCGCCTGGGCGAACAGATCGTGGCCGATCGCCAGCATCACGAGCGCCGCGCCGATCGCCGGACCCCAGCGACGCCCTCCGGCGCGCGCCGCCAGCGCGCCCAGTGCGGCGTACAGGCAGAGCAGCGGCAGCAGGTAGCGGGCCTGCTCGAACAGTTCTCCGTTGATGATCGTCTCGCGGTAGGACTCGACGCCGATCTCCACGCACAGCCCGACGAGCGCCAATGCGTACACGGCCAGCTCGCCCAGCCGGCGAGCGAGGGCTTGGCGGCGGCGCACGAGCTCGGCCATCACCAGCGCGATGACGAGCAACGCGACATACAGCGCGATGCTATAGACCCACTCCGGGAAGGTGTAGTCCAGCCAGCCGAACCTGCCGATGAAGCCCTTGAACCAGGTGCGCTGCAGCGGCACGTAGGCGAACTGGTGACGCATGCCCAGCGGCGGCAAGAACAATTGCCAGATGTGGCTGAGCTCCGCGCCAAAACTGAACCGGGGCCCGGTTGCGCTGCCGGATGAGACGCTGCCAATCCCCCCGGGGAGCGCGCCACGTTTCCAGACCAGGTGGTTGAGGGCGAGGTAGGCGAGCACCGGCGCGGCGGTCAGTCCGGTCGCCCACGCCGCCCCGCGCAGCGCGCGTGCGCGCTGTTGCGGCCAGGCGCGCCATAGCCCCAATGCGACGGCCAGCGCGACGGCCGGGATGAAGCCGAGCAGGGTGAACTTCGTCACGAGACCGAGCCCAAGGAATACGCCGATCATCGCCCCGTTCGCGGGGGTGAGGCCGCGACGAAACATCCTCGCCACCGCCCACAGCACGCCGGCCCCCATCAGGTAGATGAGATCGTCGCTGTTCACCCCGCCCGACATGAAGCCGAACAGGGGCTGAAACGCGACCATCAGTGCACCCACACTCCATGCCCAGCGACGGCCGGGCAGCAGCTCCATCAGGAACAGGTAGACGAGCAGCACGGTCACGGCTCCCATCAGCGCCGAGAGCACACGCATGGCGGCGAGCCGGTCGAGCACGGTGCCGCCGGCGGCGAGCTTGTAGGGGATCGCCTCCAGGACGTAGTACAGCGGCGGGTTGTTCGTCGCCGTCAGCGCGTCGCCGTAGCCGCGCGTGCTCAGCTGCTTGCGGGCCACCGCTTCGATCGCCTGCTGCTGGCGCTGTGAGAAGGGGGCCGGGTCGTGCGGCTCGCCGATCACCCCATAGAAGCCAATCGCTTCGAGCGTGCCTTCCTCGGCGGGCGAGAGCATTTCTTCCCTGGCCGGGCGGGGAACGGTGCCGCGTTCGGCGACCTGCGCAACGTAGGCGTAGTGGGCGTTCTCGTCGGGAACCTGGAAAGGGGGCACGATCAATGACCACGCCAGCCCGTTGGCGAGCGCCACGAGCGCGCACATCCTGGCGGCCTTCGGCACGCGCCGCACGAGCGCGCCGATGCGGGCGCGGATCTGAGTGAAAGCGCCCACGCGTTCAGGTCCCCTCGCGTAGGATCGTCCTGATCGCCATGGTCACGGCGAACAGCATCAGCACGAGCGCCGCTGCCCACGCCCAGTGGCGCACCAGGCCGGACTTGCCCAGCGAGAAGCGGTATACGACGGTCGGCAGCAGTTGCAGCCACGATTCGCTGCCCGGACGCATGTATTCGTAGCGCAACTGTCCATCTTCGACCGTTTTGCCGTCCACCTGCATCGTGTGAAACTGGTCCCTACTATCGCCGGCGAGCGCCACCGGCGACGGGCCTTCATCGCGCAGGCACACGGTCGCCCCAGCAGTCGTCGTGGACACGTGCGTGACGGGGATCCGCACAACCCCCTGGCGCCAGCCAGCCGGCAGGCCTCCCGTCGTGAGCGGCGCTCCGTGCGGGCCGGTCACACTCACGCTCAACCTCGCGCCGGGCTTGCCGTAGGTGTGGATCGTCATCCGCAGCGCGGCGGTGTCGGCGGGCAACAGCTCCTGCCCCTGACAGGTCCGCTCGCCGACGTTCAACACTGCCGCCGCGCCCGTCGCGTAGGGAGTTGTGTCGCTGCCCGAGCGCCGCGGCTCACGGTGCAGGAGCAGCAGCGCGAACGCCGCGACGATGGCCAGCAGCCCACAGGCGAGGACCCGCCGCACCGCCACTCGGGACACTAGCCGCGGCGCAGACCGAGGATCGACAGGAGGAAGGAGGAGAAGAAGATCTGGATTCCCACGATCAAGAGCGACGCGGCAATCACCGCGAGGTGTTCGTCGGCCAGCGAGCCGAAGCCGTGCGCGATCCAGGTCGCCACGATCACCACCCCCATGACAAGACCGACGAGCACGAACACACCGCCCAGCAGGAGACCGTGCTCGAGCCGGAAGCGTGCCCGCATGCGATCGAACCAGGGGTCGCGCTCACCCATGAAATAGGTGCCATACGCGTGCGCGCACAGTCCAAGGGCGAGCACCTGGGTGCCGACGATCATCAGCAGCGCACCGCCGATCAGCGCATGCAGGCCCCACGCGCGCCCGAAGAAATCCAGGCCCGCTCCGACGAACACGACGATCAGCGTGCCCAGGCCGGCGAGCAGCGTGCCGGGCACGACGAACAGGTGATTGGGGGAATGGACGAGCAGGAAGCGCAGGTGGCGCCAGCCGTCGCGGAAGCTCGACAGCTTCGACTCCCCCCCGCGCGGGCGGTATTCGATCGGGAACTCGGCGATTCGCAGGTTCTCCTTCGCCGCGCGGATCACCATCTCCGAGGCGAACTCCATGCCGGTCGTGCGCAGGTCCAGGCGCTCGAGGACGTCCCGGCGCAGCGCGCGCATGCCGCAGTGGGCGTCGCTCACGCCGGTGCGGAAGAACAGGTTCAGCAGACCGGACAGGAGTGGATTGCCGATGTAGCGGTGCAGCCACGGCATCGCCCCCGGCTGGATATTGTCCATGCGGTCGCCCATCACCAACTCGGCGCCCTGCTCGAGCGCCGCGACGAAGCGCTGGATCTCATTGAAGTCGTAGGTCAGGTCGGCGTCGGCCATCACGATGTAACGGCCCTTCGAGGCGGCGAAGCCAGCCAGGTAGGCACTGCCATAGCCGCGCCGGCGCTCGACGACGACGCGCGCGCCGGCCTGCTCAGCCAGCCGCGCCGAGTCGTCCTCGGAGTCGTTGTCGGCGACCACCACCTCGCCGGCGACGTCCATCTCCGCCAGCGCCTCCAGAGCGGCTGTCACGCAGGCCTCGATGTTCGCGGCCTCGTTCAGGCAGGGGATCACGACCGACACGGCCAGCGCGTCCCCGTCCAGCATGACGGGGGCAGCGGGAGCGCTTGTCTGGCTGAGTGTGCTCATCGGCTCAAAGCTCGTCAGGACCATGTTCGGAGATGTGCGAACGGCGAGCTATCCGGTTATAACGCGCACGAAGGCGGAAAGGCCCTCGAGGCAGGCGCCGTGCCGAGGAGATGAGATGCTAGCGACATGCGCGTGTGTGTCATCTATGACTGCCTCTTCCCCCACACAGTCGGCGGGGCCGAGCGCCACACGTCTACAGCCAAGCTATGCTCCTGGGATGCTCGATCGGAGTTCGTCTAGGCGACTGGATGAGGCTTCCCGCGCGGCTCGTGCGGCCGAAGCGGCCGGCGAGGATGCCACCGCAGGCGAGGCCTGGCGGATTTATCGTCTCATCCGGGATGCTGCTTGCGATCCAAACGAGCTGCTTGCGGACGGCATCGCCCTTAGTGCTTGCGCGATTGAGTCAGCCACACCCAGCCGTATGCCGTAGTGAGCGGTTTCGGAAGGATCCTCGATGATCTCAACCGCGCGCGCGTTCGCTATGTGCTCATCGGCGGAATCGCACTGATTCGCCATGGAGTAGTGCGGGCCACTCGCGATGTCGACGTGATCCTCGCTCCAGAGCCCCAGAATCTCGAGCACTTGCGAGCGCTGATCGCCGAGTGGCCCGCCACGCGTCCGGATGGTTCGCCGGTCCCAGACGATACTGTCGCGCTGGGAAGAACTATCCATCTCTCAACTCCCCATGGTGAACTCGACCTCCTTGCCGAGCTACTCCCGCCACTCAGTTTCGCCGAGCTCGCCGCGCGTGCCGAGACACGTCGAGTCGACGGCGTGGAGGCCCCGATCTGCTCGCTGGCAGACCTTGTTGCACTAAAGCGGATCGCCGGTCGCGAGCGCGACCTTGTTGACCTCCATGATCTCGAGGCTGCTCATGGTGAGTTGCCAGATAGTCGGATCGACCCGCCCGCTCGCTAAACGCATACCCGCACCTACTCCCCGCGGCCCCGAAATCCCTCAAGAAAGACACCCATGCGCATCTGTGTCATCTATGACTGCCTCTTCCCCCATACGGTCGGCGGGGCCGAGCGCTGGTACCGCAACCTCGCCGAGCGCCTGGCGCACGAGGGACACGAGGTCACCTATCTGACGCTGCGCCAGTGGGAGCGGGGCGAGCACGCCCAGATCGACGAGCGCGTGCGTGTCGTGACCGCCGGCCCACGCATGGTGCTCTACACGGATAAGGGCCCGCCCGCCACCCCCGCCCGCCGGCGCATCCTGCCACCGCTGGTGTTTGGGCTGGGCGTGCTCGCCCACCTTCTGCGCAATGGCCGTCGCTACGACGTCGTACACACGTGTGCCTTCCCGTATTTCTCACTGCTCGCGGCCGCGGCGGCGCGGCCGCTGATGGGCTTCGAGCTGGTGGTGGACTGGTTCGAGGTGTGGAGCCGCGCCTACTGGCGCGAATATCTGGGTGCCGCGAGGGGGCGCGTGGGAGAGCTCGTGCAGCGCCTGTGCGTGTTGGCTCCCCAGCGGGCGTTCTGCTTCTCCGAGCTGCACGCGAAGCGACTACGCGAGGAGGGCCTGCGCGGCAACGTGACGGTGCTGCGGGGTCTGTACACCGACCCGGCCGAGCCCATCACTAAAGCCAGGCGAGCGCAGGACGCGGCGTCGCGAGCGGCCGAGCCGATGGTGCTGTTCGCCGGGCGGCTGATCCCAGAGAAGCGCGTGACGCTGGCGGTGGCGGCAATAGCGCTGGCGGTGGAGCAAATCGAGGGGCTGCGGGGCGAGTTCCTCGGCGACGGTCCCGAGCGTGAAGCCCTGGAAGCGGCGATCGCCAGGCACGGGCTCGAGGGAGTGGTGACGGCGCGTGGCTTCACCGACACGGAGACGGTCGACGCGGAGATGCGTCGCGCGACGTGCATGCTGCTCACATCTCAGCGCGAGGGCTACGGGATGGTGGTGGTCGAGGCGGCCGCCCGGGGCACGCCGAGCGTTGTGGTCGCGGGCGAGGACAACGCCGCTACCGAGCTGATCGAGGAGGGCGTCAACGGCACGATCGTCCGGAGCCCCGATCCGCAAACCGTCGCCGATGGGATCGTCCGTGCGCACGAGGCCGGCTACGCGCTGCGCGAGAGCACGGCCGCGTGGTTCGCCGAGAACGCCGAGCGTCTGTCGCTCGAGTCCTCGCTGCGTGAGGTGTTGGCGAGTTACGCGCACTAGTAGGATATGGCTCATGCTACAGTATGAGCATGTCTTTGGAGTATCGTCTACAGGTGTTGATC
>DAIOGX010000046.1:0-15089 GCA_036744995.1 Solirubrobacteraceae bacterium
CTCGATCGCCCGCACGATCAGACGATCGCCCAGGGGCTTGAGCTTCATGTTGAAAACCTCCATCTAGAGAATACGGCCGGCGGCTCGCGGGTCCCTCATCGGGGATCGAGCCACCCTTTGGCACTCTCCCAGGGAGAGTGCCAACTACAGCCTCAATATATAGAAGATCTGGCCGAGATCAAGGAAAATTGGCAGTCAACTGTCGAGACTGCCAGATCGGAGCTAGTTTTGTGCCCCGCCGAAGCCCTTCATCGCCTCGGTCATGCCCGTCGGCTTGTCGAGAATCTGCGAGAAGCGCACGACCGTGACCGTGTCGTCCAGCGTGACCGCGCGCCCGTAGATCTGCTCCAGGAAGTGGATCAGCTCCTCGTGGCGGCGGAACTCCGGGTTGTCGTGCTTGATGTCGCGCGGGGATAGGTCTGCGATCTTCATCACCTCGACCTGATCGATCACCGCTTCGAAGATCCGCTCGCGTGGCGAGTATTGATAGCCGATCGTGACAAGCACCGCCTGGTTCTTGCGGTACTTGCCCGACTTGTCACCCAGCCGGATCGTCGCGGTCTTGCGACCCCGCTTGAGCTCGTCGGCAAAGATCGTCGAGTAGAAGTTGAGGACCTGCACGGTGACCGGCAGGCTACCGGTCTTTGGGCCCGTCTTCTTCCAACCAGGCCAGAGCCCGCGTCACCACCTCGCGCTCGCCCGCGTGGCTGAGCGCCGTCTTGGCCTCTCTCAACCCAATCCAGCGGGCTTCCTCGACCTCGTCGTCGTGATCCTCGGTGTCGCCTGAGACGTAGGAGAAGAGGTAGAAAGTGACGGACTTTGAGATCGTGCGCCCGTCCCGCCTGTACCAGTAGCGCACCTCGCCCAGGTCCCGCACCAGCTCGCCCACCACCCCGGTCTCCTCGCGCACCTCACGTTCCGCGGCCTGGAGGGCAGTCTCGCCCGGATCGACGTGGCCCTTGGGCAGGGCCAGCACGCGGGCGCCGTCGGGCGCGCGCCGCGTGGGGACGATCACGACCACCTCCTCGCCGCCGATCGTCGTGCCGCCGTGCGCCTCCCCAGCGCCCATCTCCCGACCCCGCACCACAACCCCGCCGGCCGAGACCTCGCGCTCGTCGCGAACGTGGGCAGTGCTGCGCTTGCGCTCGCGCCTAGAAGACATACTGCTGCAACGCCTCCGGATCGTGCACCACCAGACGCCCCCGCCCTTGAGAGATCACCCCGGCGCGCTCGAGCACCGCGAGGAAACGGCTGGCCGACTCGCGCGACGAGCCCGCCAGCTGCGCGAGGTCCGCCTGGGTGGCGGTGACCTCGACGTCGCCTTCCGCGGAATTCTCCGCGCGTGCCTGAGTCACCAGCTCGCTCAGCACCACCGCAACCCGGCTCTGCACTGTTTGGAAGGACTGACGCGAGAGACGCTCGTTGGTTTCACGCAAGCGCTTGGCGAGGGCAATCACCAGGCGCGTGGAGATCCCGGGGTGCTCGATCATCAGCCTGCGCATGTCTGGACCGAGCACGGCAACCACATCCGTCGGCTCGATCGCTTCGACGGTGGCCGAGCGGAGCTCGTCCTCGAACATGGCGAGCTCACCAAAAATGTCGCCCGGACCGAACGTCGCCAGGGTGATGGTACGTCCGTCACCGTGCTCGCGCACGGCGCGTGCGTGACCCTCGCGGACGACATAGCAGGTATCGCTCGCATCGCCCTCGCGGAACACCACCTGGCCTGGCTCGAACCGGCGCGGCACAACGAGCTCTGAGATCCGCTCCAGGTCGCTCTGCACGAGCGTGGAGAACACGGGCACGTGCGCGAGCAGCTCCACCACCTCCGCTGAGCGCATCCCCGCCATCGGGTAAGGAATATCGCACGCGGGGCACTCGCCCGCGCAACTGAGTGCCCGTCAAGGGTATCTTCAAGTACATGGTTTCGCCGAAGTCACTGCCTGCATTGCTCGTCGCGCTCGCGACGCTCCTGCTGATCGGAGCCTCAGCACTCGGAGCGTCCGCCTCCGCGGCGACCGAAAACACGGTCGTGAGCAAGCACTCGCTTGAGACATCGCGCCAGCTGTGGGCCACGATCGATGTCTGCAACGCCAAGGACCAGCCCGACACGGTGGGGATACGAGGGTCGATGCCGGGCGATGGTCAGCCGCACGAGACGATGTACATGAGCTTTCGCCTCCAGTATCTGGACAGCGCCACCAAAGCCTGGGTCGATCTGGCCAACGGCGCCGCCCCCACCTTCGTCGCGGTCGGTCCCGCCAAGGCTGCGCGTCAGGCGGGGCGCAGCTTTCAGCTCGTGCCGGTCGCCGGCAAGCCCGCGTCCACGTTGCGTGGCGTCGTGAGCTTTCAATGGCGCCGGGGCACGACCGTAGTGCACGCGATCTCCCGGCCCAGCACGGACGGACACGAGAGCCTCGCGGGCGCCGACCCGGCGGGGTTCAGCGCGGCCACGTGCCTGATCGGCTAGCGCTAAACGACTATGAGGCAAACGAGGCCAGGCTTCGATCCCACCACCCGCGTGGCGTGCTGAGAACGCGTGCTGGACGATCGGAGATCCTCCGTCGATCTCCGAAGATCGGTAGGACGCCGCCTCGCGTCGCCTATCGATCGATCAGTTGAACAGGCGCGGGTCGTTGGTGATGATTCCGTCGACGCCCAGCTCGGTCAGCTTGGCGATGCGCGCGGCGTCGTCGACCGTCCAGACGTAGAGCTCGCCGCCACCCTCGGCGACGGCGCGCACGAGCGCCCGGGTCACCACCCGCCAGTGGGCCATGATCGCATCGACGCGGCCCTCGGCCAGCGCTGAGCGGGCGCGGCGCGGCAGCGTAGCCCTGTAGCCGGTGAGGATCGCCAGGGCGGGGATGGCGGTGAGCATGTCGGTGGTGTAGTCGCGCCGCACACGCGGCACCGACCAGCCCAGACGCAATGTCGGCTCGGCCGCTCTGATCCGCGCAAGCGCGGTGGGGAACATGCCGCTGACGAGCGTGCGTGACAGGTCGCCGAACTCGCGCAGGGTCTCGAGCACGCGCAGCTCATAACCGGGTAGCTTGATGTCGACGTCGAGCTCGATGTCGGCGTAGGACGGCCCTGAAAGATGCTCGAGCGCCTCCTCGAAGGTGAGCGGCGTGCGTGATTCTGCATCCTCGTAGTCGTGCGCGACAAGCAGCCGGCCGCTCCCATCTGGGTGCTCACTCAGCACGTCGAACTCGATCATCTCCACACCCGCGCCCAGTGCGGCGTCGAAGCTTGCGAGCGTGTTTCCAGGCGCGAGCAGTGCGGCGCCCTTGTGACCGACACGACGAGGAGCGCGCGCGTTCATGCGCTGAGCGTGAGCTTGCGCGGGCCAGAATGGAAACCAAGCTCGAGGAGCGTCTGCTCCAGCGCAGACCCGATCGCCGGCTCGCCATCGATCCGCTCGAGCGCCAGCTTGGGGACTCGCCCGGCACGCACCGCCTCAGCCAGCGCGCACAGCCCCTCGTGCAGTGGCTCGGGCTCACGCGCGACAACTGGCGCGATCGTCACGAGGCCCCGGCCGCCGCGCTCCACGTAGAGGATCGGCTCGTCGCCGACCATGACCACGTAAGCGCCGGCCACGCGTGCGGGACGCCGCTCCTGGGACTCACGTTTTGGCCATGGCAGCGCGGCGCCGTAGGGCTGGGCGGGGTCGGCGGCGGCGATCACAAGGGCATTCTGTCTCTCGCCCGCACGAGAGCGTCCGGCGGTCTTTACGGCGCGCAGTCGCTCGACCGCACCGGGCAGCGCGAACTGCGCGCCGCCCATTCCCTCGACGAAGTAGCCGCGGCGGCAGATCCCGAGCGTCTCGAGGTTCGAGAACGCCTCATACAGCAGCGCAAAGCCCCCTTTGAGCCCCTCGGCGAGCACCTGCTCGCGCGTGACGATCCCGTAGCGCTCCAGCAGCAACTCGGCGCGCGCGCGCCTGCTGGCCGATCTTTGATCGGTGGGCCCGTCAAGCGCGCCTTGAAAGATCGACTCGGCGAGCGACCAGCGGCCCTGGACCTGATCACCACCAGCCCGCACATCGCTGCGGCGTGCCCCGAAGCGAGGCCGGCCCACCATCGATCGGCCGGGGCGGGGAGCCGTGGCAATGCCGACCCCCGCGGACCCGCCACCGGCGGAGCGTCCCGCGCGGGCGAGGGTCAGATGCGGCGCACGCAGCGGCGCCCATGCGTCGTTTGTCACCTCGCCCGCCCACACGAGGTCCCACAGCGCCTCGCGCAGCGCCTCCGCCGCGACATCGAGGTCTGCGAGCAGGTCCGTGAAGAAGCAAGGACCCTGGCCTAGGCGCGCACGCAGGAGGTCGTGCTCAGCGCTACTCGGGGACACTGCCGCTGCACGCGTGGAGGAACCCAGCGCGGGCGGCCCGATCGCGGCGGCGTCGTCGCGGAAGTAGAGAGCCACTCGCCCCGACGCCCGGCCGTGCGCGCCGGCCCCGATCCACACGACCTCGCCGCTGGCACACAGAGAGTCGAGCCACGAGGGGGAGTACGCGCCGGTGCGTCGTGGCAGCACGTCGCGCTCCCAGATAGCGGCGGGCAGGGCGAGACCCTGCAGCGGGGCGAGCACGTCGCGTAGCCGATCAACCCCCGCGCCCGCGCCGGCATAGCGGTCGATGCCCTGCCAGGAGGGGAGGAAGCCAGCCAGGGCACGTCGATCGGCAGGCTCGATCTCTTTGCGCAGAGCCGCCAGCGAAGCACGGCGCAAGCGGCGCAGAACCTCCACATCGCACCACTCGCGACCACTGCCGCCGGGGCGAAGCTCGCCGCGGACGAGATCTCCGGAGCGCTCCAGCTCACGCAGGACCGCGCTCGCATCGATGCCATAGCGCGCGTGCAGCTCCTCCGTGGTGAACGGCCCGCGCGTGCGTGCGTAGCGGGCGAGGAGCACTCCTAGCCCGTCGGGCATGTCGGCGAGGAACGCCTCGGGCAACCCGCCGGGAGGCATGCAGCCGAGCGCGTCACGATAAAGACCGGCCTCATCGGCCGCCACATACCGCTCCTCTCCGCTGAGGCGTAGCCGGATCGTACGGCGCTCGCGTTCGAGCTCGCGCAAGAGACCGTCGGGGTCGATCCCCTCGAACACCCGCTCTGCGATCTCCGCGCGGTTGAGGTCGCCGACGCGGCGCAGCACGTCGTGCAACGAATCGCGATCGGTGGCGCGCGTCATCTCTGAGCGGCACTGCAGGTCGTCCTCGACTCCGACCAAGGCGCCCGGATCGATCAGCTCGCGCAGCTCGTCCTGGCCGAGCAGCTCGCGGAGCAGATCGCGATCCAGCGACAGCGCGGCGGCGCGGCGCTCAGCGTTTGGCGTGTCCCCCTCGTACATGTAGGTGGCGACGTAGTCGAACAGCAACGATGAGGCGAACGGCGAGGCGACGGGCGTCTCGACCTCGACCAGGGAGATCTCGCGGGTGGCGAGACCGCGCAGCAGCTCCTCGAGGCCGGGCACGTCGAGCACGTCGCGCAGGCACTCGCGATAGGTCTCGAGCACGATCGGGAAGTCCGCGTAGCGCTTGGCGACCTCGAGCAAGCTCTGGGCCTTCAGCCGCTGCTGCCACAGCGGCGTGCGCCGACCGGGGTATGCGCGCGGGATCAAGAGCGCGCGGCCGGCGTTCTCGCGAAAGCGCGCGCCGAACAGCGCGGAGCCCCCCAGCTCGGCCGTCACCGCCTCCTCGACGTCATCCGGCTCGAGCAACACGAGCTCAGCCGCGGAGGGAAGCGCCTCAGATTCATCGGCATCGAGGTCGGGGAGGTGCAGGACGATCCCGTCATCTGAGGAGATCGCATCTGCCTCCAACCCAAAACGCTCGCGGATGCGTGCCGCCAAGGCGAGCCCCCAGGCCGAATGGACGCGCCCGCCGTAGGGAGACAGGATGCAGATCCGCCAGTCCCCGATCTCGTCGCGGAAGCGCTCGACGACGATCATGCGATCTGAGGGGAGTACGCGCGTGGCGTCCCGCTGGGCGCGCAGGTAGTCGAGCAGGTTGCGCGCGGCGCGCTCGTCGAGGTCGTACTCGCGCTGGAGCTCCTCCGCCTCCCGATCGACGGCCCAGCGCGAGAAAGCGCCGATCGCCTCGCCCAGCTCGCGGGGACGGCCGACCGAGTCGCCCTTCCAGAACGGCACCGCACCGGGAGCGCCGGGGGCGGGGGTGACGACCACCCGGTCGCGGCCGATCTCCTCGATCCGCCAGGTCGAGGCACCGAGCAGAAATGCCTGTCCGGGTCGCGCCTCGTAGACCATCTCCTCATCCAGCTCGCCGACCCGCCGTCCGTCGGGCAGCACGACCGCGTAGAGACCCCGGTCGGGGATCGTGCCGGCGTTTGCGATCGCCAGCTGACGGGAGCCCTTGCGCGCGCGGATCGTGCCCGCGAGACGATCCCAGACGATGCGTGCGCGAAGCTCGCCGAACTCCTTCGAGGGGTAGCGCCCATCGAGCATGTCGAGCACGTTCTCCAGCAGCTCGCGCGAGAGCTCGGAGTAGGAGTACGTGCTCGTGACGAGCGCGTACAGATCATCCACCGAGACACCCTCCGCGGAGACCTCGCCTTCAGCGTGTTCGTCCTTTGCTGGGCCGCCGGCCCCAGCCGGCTCGGCTGCCACGGCGATCGCGACGATCTGCTGGGCGAGCACGTCGAGCGCGTTGCGCGGGACGACCGTCGACTCGATCAGGCCTTCGCGCATCCTGCGGCATACGACGGTGCACTCGAGCAGGTCACCGCGGAACTTCGGGAAGATCCGCCCGCGGCTGACCTCGCCGACGCCGTGGCCCGCGCGGCCGATGCGTTGCAGCCCGCGGGCTACGGACTTCGGGGACTCGATCTGCAGGACCAGATCGACCGCGCCCATGTCGATCCCCAACTCCAGCGAGCTCGTGGCAACGAGGCAGGGGATCTCACCCGCCTTCAACAGCTCCTCGACGACCATGCGCTCCTCGCGTGCCAGCGAGCCGTGATGTGCCCGCGCGATCTCGCGCACCGGCGGCGGCGCGGGAGGACCATCCTGCTCACTCTCCTCTCGCGCCTGCGCGCCGGCGGCGAGCTCGTTCAGTCTCAGCGCCACGCGCTCGGCGGAGCGGCGGCTGTTGACGAACAGGATCGTCGAGGAATGTTCGTTTACGAGCTCGAGCAGCCGTGGATAGATCGCCGGCCAGATCGATCCGCGCGTTGACTCTCCTCCATTAATTGGAACCCTACCCACCCCCAGGGGATCGCAATCCGGGCCCGGGGGGCCATTGCCCGGTTCAACCATCGACTCGACCGGCACCTCGATCTGCAAGTCGAGCTCCTTCCGCGCACTGGCGTCCACGATCGTCACCTGCCGGTGGGGACCCACAAGAAAGCGACCGACCTCCTCCAATGGGCTCTGCGTTGCGCTCAGGCCGATGCGCTGCACGACATCAGCCGCGTCCGCACGTGACTTGGCCGCATGCAGCCCGTTTCCATCCGTGCGCGCGTTGGCCTCCAGACGCTCCAGCGTCAACGCGAGGTGCGAGCCGCGCTTTACATGAGCCACGGCGTGAATCTCGTCCACGATCACCGCCTCGACCCCGCTCAGCATCTCTTTCGCTCGCGACGTCAGCATCAGGTAGAGCGACTCGGGGGTCGTGATCAGGATGTCCGGCGGATTGCGCAGCATCGCCGCGCGCTCGCGCTGAGGCGTGTCGCCTGTGCGGATGCCCACGCGGATCTCATCCGCGCCTTGTGGGCGGGATATACCCCTCAAAGGAGTGCGTAGGTTGCGCTCGACGTCATAGGCGAGCGCCTTCAACGGGCTTACGTACACCACGCGTGTGCCCGCGCCGGTAGGAGCACCTTCGGTGCTCAGCCGGTCGAGCGCCCAGAGGAACGCCGCGAGCGTCTTGCCCGACCCGGTCGGCGCCGAGACGAGCACATGCTCGCCGCGAGCGATCGCCGGCCACGCCTGCGCCTGGGCGGGGGTGGGGGCCGCGAAGGCAGCTTCGAACCACTCGCGGACCCGCGGGCTGAAGCTGGAGAGGGGCATCGATTTCGAGGCTACCGCGCCCTGGGCTCCGCCGACTCGCCGCATAGATTCTCAATGATGCCCAGAGCGAGCGAAATCATCTTGGGCGACAACATGGAGGTACTGCCTCGCCTCGGAGATGAGACCTTCCAGCTGGTCTACATCGACCCTCCGTTCAACACCGGCAAGACGCAGACACGCAGGACCCTGCAAACGGTGCCGGACGAGAACGGCGACCGCACCGGGTTTGGCGGCCGTCGCTACAGGACGCGACTGCTCGCGGAGTCCTCCTACCGCGACGACTTCGACGATTACCTCGTGTTTCTGGAGCCCCGTTTGCGGGAAGCCCACAGGCTGTTGGCGCAGAGCGGGACCTTCTACTTCCACATCGACTATCGCGAGGCCCACTACTGCAAGCTCCTGCTGGATGAGATCTTCGGCCGCGAGGGCTTTCTCAACGAGATCATCTGGGCATATGACTACGGCGCTCGATCCAAGCGGCGCTGGCCCGCCAAGCACGACACGATCCTCGTCTACGTCAAGGACCCGGCCACCTACTACTACGACGCGGAGGCGGTGGACCGTGAGCCGTATATGGCTCCTGGCCTCACGACCGCCGAGAAGGCAGCGAAGGGCAAGCTCCCGACCGACGTCTGGTGGCACACGATCGTCCCCACGAACGGCCTGGAGAAGACGGGGTATCCGACGCAGAAGCCCGAGGGGATCCTCAGGCGGATGATCCAGGCATCGACCCGCCCAGGAGACTGGTGTCTGGATTTCTTCGCCGGCAGCGGCACGCTGGGCGCGGTGGCCGCGAAGCTCGATCGACGCTACATCTTGATCGACAACAATCCAGAGGCCATTCGCATCGCCCGTGAGCGTGTTGCCCGTTCAGAGCCCGCGCCAGCCCTCAGCAGATGACATAGCGCTCAGCAGATGAGATAGCGGCTCGTAGCGACCAAATGCAGCGGGTCGAAGTGCGCGTGCGGCTGCGCCTTCGTCTTGGGAACGACCGGACCCATCGCGATCGGCATCGCGATCAGGTGGTTGCACCGGGGGATCTTGACGTTGCCCTGCACCGTCTGCACCGTTGCTCCCCCCAATGCTTCGCGCACGACGATCGGGTTGGCGGAGTGGGCGTCGGCGATCCCCTGCGCGATGATCTGCACCTGGTTGAAGCCGTCGCCCGCGGCGCCGCCGTCGGCGTCTGCCGGGCTGTCCTCTGCGAGTTCGGCTGAGAACGGCGTGTGGTAGATCGACGCCGACGGATAGTACGTATAGCCATACGCTCCAAGCGGCGGCCGGGACATCGCGTCAATCGTGCCATAGTCGAGTATTCCAAGATATTTTATCTTCTTGAACAGTTCTAGCGCCAACGCCTGCCTGACGAATGTAAGGGCGTCTTCGCTGATCACCGTCGAGTAGACGACGTCTGGGTGCTCTGCGATCAGCTTTGAGGCGTACGGGCGGTAGTCGGTACCGCCGCTGGGCACATAGTCCTGACTGATGATCGTCTGCCGGCTGCCAGCCATCGCCGCTTTGAATGCAGCGGTCACTTCATGGCCGTAGCCGTAGTCCTCGCTGAGGACCGCCACGCGCTTCCACCGTGGATGGGCGCGGATGAAGGCCGCGGCGTTCTGCCCCTCGACTGTCGCGGTCGGGATCGTGTCGAAAGCATAAGAGTCAGACCCGCCCGCGAACACGCTGGGGTCGGCGGCACCAACCATATAGAGCACGTGGCGGGGATTGGCCACGAGCTGCGCGACGCTTTTGGCGACCGCGCTCGAGCATGTGCCCGCGAGGTATTTGACGTGTTGCTCGGACACCAGATCGCGTGCCTCACGGACACCGACGTTCGGCGTGTCTCGATCGTCGCGTATGAACAGTTCCAGCGGATGGCCTAGCACCCCGCCCCGTCCGTTGATCGTCCTCACCGCCAGTTGGGCCCCACGCACATATTCCTGTGAGAACCTCGCACAGAAGCCGGTCAGCGACGCGAGATAGCCGATCTTGATCGGCGCCCCGGGCGCGAGCGAGCCCAAACCGGAGCCTGAGGATCCACATCCGGCGCCGATCAGCGCCAGCGCCGTGACGAGTGAGACAACCGGCTTCTTCATCATCCCGCGTCATCACCACTTTTGGTGACCGCCAAATTGAGCTCCTCGGCAGCCGACATTGCCCAACATGGGTCAGCCAGCAACGAACGCCCAACGGCGACCAGCACAGCGCCGCTCGAGTGCAGCAGATCCTCGGCCGAGCGGCCGTCGGTGACACCGCCGAGCGCGAACGGCACGGACGGGTCGTCCCCTTCGCGCAGCATCGCGGTGAAGGCGCCCATCTCCTGCGCTCCCACACGCGTGCCGTCGACTACCGGCGTGCCGCCCGCGATGTCGACTAGGTCCACGCCCCGTTCTGCACACCAGCGCGCGACCTGCGCCATCTCGGCGGGCACCGAGCCCATCCTTGAGCCATCATCGCCGGCGGGGACAGAGCCGTCGCCCGCGGGCAGGCGCACGAGCAGCGGTCGCCCGGCAGGCCACTCAGCCCGTACAGCCTCGATCACCTCCAGCAGCAACCGCGCCCTGCCGGCAAGATCGCCGCCATAGGCGTCGGTCCGGTGGTTCGTGAGCGGCGAGAGAAACTGGTGCAGCAGATACCCATGCGCGGCGTGCACCTCGACGACGTCAAAGCCCGCCGCCAACGTCAGGGTCGTGGCTTTCGCAAACGCCTCCGTCACGCGCTCGAGGGCCGACGCGTCGGCCGCGACCGGGGTCGACCACCCCTCCGCATAGGGCAGTGCCGAGGCCGACAGCAGTTCCCCACCCCCTTCGCCACCTCCTCGAACATCACCGAACGCCTTGCGTCCCGCATGCGCGAGTTGCAACCCGACGGCGGCGCCCTGCGCCTGGCAGAAATCGACGATCCGCGAGAACGCGGGGACCTGTGACTCACGGAAGAGCCCAAGCGCCGAGTGACTAGTGCGCGCGGATGGTTCCACTGCTGTGTCCTCGAACAGGATCAGCCCGCAGCCTCCTCCCGCGCGCGCGCCATAGTGGTCCTTGTGCCAGTCCGTCGGAGTCGCGTCCTCACCCGCGGCGTGCTGGCTCATCGGCGACATCACGATCCGATTTCGCAGCGAGCAGTCGCACAGCTGGTATGAGTCGAACAGGAGCGTCACCGCTGGGCACCGCCGGAACGAGGCGCAACGTAGCGACATCCACTGACAAAATATTCGCCTAGACGGAAACGTTGGGTTATGGGGATAATAATTCCCATTGTTGTGCTTATTTTGATTCCAATTTGATTGTTTGCGATTGCGTTCGCAGCTGTAGCAAAGTATGCTGCCCCGTCAAACAGGGAGTTTCCCATACAGGGAAGAGCCTCCAGGGCAAAACAGGAACCGGGTAAAATGCCGAGGTCTAAATCGAATGCTTCTAAATATTCGCAAGATGCTACAGAGCCCGCCTGGTCCGTGCCAAGTCTGCGCGAACCGCGCTACTCGCAGTCGTTGGAGCGCGGCCTGGCCATCCTCGGCTGTTTCACGCCCGAGCGCCCGGTACTGGGAATCGCGGATATCGCTGACGATCTCGGCATGAGCCGCTCGACCACGCATCGCTACGTGATCACGCTCGTCGCGTTGGGTTATCTCGAGCAGGGGGCATCGCGTAAGTACCGGTTGGGGCTGCGCGTGACCGATCTGGGTATGTCGGCGCTCAACTCCACCGGGTTGCGCGAGCACGCCCATCCGTACCTCGAGGAGCTCCGTCAGCGAACGTCCTACACGGTGAACTTGGCGGTGCTCGACGGGGAGGAGATTCTGTACGTCGACCGCGCCCGGAGCTTCCGTCGCGGACAGAGCAAGATCGATCTGAACCTGCACCCCGGATCGCGGCTGCCGGCGTACTGCACAGCGATGGGCAAGCTGCTGCTCGCCCACCTGCCGGACGACCAGCAGCGCGACCTGCTGGGTTCGATGAAGCTGACGAAGCGCGGGCCGAACACGATCACCTCAAAGAAAGCGCTGCGCGATGAGCTCGACGAGGTGCTGGACGCGGGCTTCGCGGTCAACGACCAGGAGCTCGCCCCCGAACTGCACTCAATCTCCGCGCCCGTGCGCAACGAGGCTCGCGAGGTCGTCGCCGCCGTCAACATGGCGGCACACAGTTCGATGATCTCGCTCGAGGAGCTCGTCGACGCGCTCGGCCCACACCTCATCTCCACCGCCGACCGCATCTCCGCACGCCTCGGCTACCGCCGCGACGACGAGACTTAAGCGCGACTTCGGACAGCCGCCGGGCGGCGCGAATAGGCCGTCGCCGAGGAATGCGGCGTCCCCCGGTCGTCCGCTTGCTGGGCGACGATCTTGATCGGTAGGCTACGCGCCACGCGCGGTAGCGGGGTCCGGCTCATATGCGTCGCTTGCCCAGCGACCGTCCTCACTGGGCGTCTAGTAGCCGAAACCCATCAGATCATCATCATCAACGATCTTCTGGGGCACATTCAGGAGTCTTGGATGCTTGCCAAGCATTCCGGGCGCCTGTCGCATACGCTACGACCGGATGACAGCCCCGATCAAGCTCACTCTGCCATGGTTGTGCGCCCCGCTGCTCGCAGTGGGGTTCGCGGCCTGCGGCACCGCGACGGTCTCGACCACCAGCTTCAAAGGGGAAGCCCACGCGATCGCGCAGACGATCTCCAATCTGCAAGCCGACGTTACGGCCGGCGACGAACAGAAGATCTGCAAGAACGACCTATCCAGCTCGGCCGTCACGCGCCTGGGGGGCATCGGCTCCTCGAGCGGGCATGGGTGCGAGCAGGTGATAAAAAGTCAACTCGCCGAGGTCGACAACCCGGAACTGACCCTTGGCTCGGTCCAGATCACAGGCACGAAGGCGAGCGCACGTGTGCAGAGCATCTACTCGGGCAAGAAACGCGTCAGTACGCTCACCCTGGTCAAGGAAAGCGGAAAATGGAAGGTCTCGGCCTTACAATGAACGCCTGAGTCGATCAACTCAGGGCGCGCCCGTACTGGCGCTCATAATAATCGCGATAGTCGCCCGAGCGGATCGGCTCCCACCACCAGGAGTTATCGCGATACCACGCGACGGTCTGCGCGAGACCGTCGCTGAAGCGCACGCGGGGGGTCCAGCCGAGCGCGCGGACCTTGTCAGAAGAAAGCGAATAGCGGCGATCGTGTCCGGGGCGATCAGTGACGTACTCGATCTGCGATTCGTCAGCCTCTGTCAACGCAATTATTTGTTTCACAACATCCACATTCGCGCACTCGTCAGGGCCGCCCGCGTTATACACCGCGCCCGCAGCGCCATATTCGAGCACGTGGCCAATCGCACTGGCGAAATCCGTGGAGTGAATCCAGTTGCGCACCTGCATGCCATCGCCGTACACCGGTAGCAAATCGCCATGCAGTGCATTCAAGATCATCAAAGGAATCAGCTTCTCGGGATACTGATAAGGGCCGTAATTATTCGAACCACGGCAGATGACGGCCGGCAGGTCGAATGTGTGGAAGTAGCTCTGCACGAGCAGGTCGGCGCCCGTCTTGGTGGCCGAGTAGGGCGAGGAGGGACGTAGCGGGGACTCCTCAGTGAAAGAGCCCTCGTCGATCGAGCCGTAGACCTCGTCGGTGGAGACTTGCACGTAGCGCAGGCCGTGCTCGCGGGCGGCCTCCAGCAGCACATGGGTGCCAAGCGCGTGGGTCTTGACGAAGGCGTCGGGCTCCGCGATCGAGCGGTCGACATGCGTCTCGGCGGCGAAGTTGACGATCGCCTCGGGCGAGCTGTCCCGGATCGCGCCAGCGACCGCGACATGGTCCTCGATCGCGCCGCGCACAAAGTGGAAGGAGGCGTGCTCTGAGAAGTCGTGGAAGTTCTCCTCGCGCCCGGCGTAGGTCAGCTTGTCGAGCACGGTCACCTCGTCGCCGTGCTCGAGCAGGCGCTGGCGCACGAAGGTGGAACCGATAAACCCGGCGCCACCACAGACGAGCAGTCTCATGACCGTATCCTCTCACCCGATATCCATGGGCACGCAGGGCAAGCTGGGCAAGGACGCAGGGAGCGTGGCGTGCTATGCACGCAAGCGACTGAGGACGCCGATCCAGCGCCGCCATGCGTGCTCATGGCCGCATCATCCCATTCCTCGCCGCGAGATACCCCGCCAAACCATCCTGCCACGGCGGCATCGGCAGCACGTCGTCGCGTTCTGACTCAAGCGCCGACCACGCGGGGCGGGGCGCGGGGCGCGCCATCTGCTCGCTTGTGGCCGACTCGACGCGGCAGCTCACCTCGGCTTGGCGGAAGATCTCGCGGGCGAATCCGCTCCAGGAGACCCGGCCCGAGCCCGTCAGGTGGACGAGGCCTTGCACCTGACGTTCGAGCAGCCCGAGCACGGCCGGCGCGAGGTGCCCGGACCATGTGGGCGAGCCGATTTGATCGTCGACAACCTGCACGGCGTCGCGCTCGGTCGCGATACGCAACATCGTGGCCACGAAGTTGGGGCCGTCGACCCCGTAGAGCCATGCCGTGCGTACCACGCAGTGCTCGCGAGAGGCGGCAAGCACCTGGCGCTCGCCGTCGAGCTTGGTGGATCCGTAGATCGAACGAGGACCGGTGGGGTCGGACTCCACGTAAGGCCGCGGCCGGCCGTCGGCGTCGAGTGGGGCGGTGCCGTCGAAGACGTAGTCGGTCGATATGTGCAGCAGGGGAGCCTCGATCTCGGCGGTCGCGCGCGCGAGGTTGCCAGCGCCGTCGGCGTTGACCGCGTGGGCCTGCTCACGCTTGGTCTCGGCGCCGTCGACGTCGGTCCAGGCTGCGCAGTTGATCGTCGCCTCAGGCCGTTCGCGCGCGAAGAACGCATATACCGCCGCCGCGTCGGTGATGTCGAGCTCGGGCAGGTCGACCAGCACGAGCTCGTGTCCGGCGCGTTCTGCGACGCGGCGTATGTCGTGGCCGAGCATGCCGGCCGCGCCTGTAACCAGCAGCCTCATTACAGAATCGAGATGTCGGAGTTGTCCCCAACCATGAAGCGGTAGGCGCGCGGCTGGCGGTCGCCGCGGCGCACGGTCACGTTGC
>DAIOGX010000047.1:0-14912 GCA_036744995.1 Solirubrobacteraceae bacterium
GCTCGGCTACGCCCTGTTCTTTCCGACTTTCTCGAGCTTCCTCGCGAGTGAGGGGGTGTGGCTCGAGGACCTGTTCGTGCGTCCCTCCCACCGTGGCGAGGGAGTCGGCAAAGCGCTGCTCGCGGCGGTCGCAGCGCGCGTGCGCGAGCGCGGAGTCGAGCGCCTGGAATGGGCGGCGCTCGACTGGAACGAGCTCGCGCTCGGCTTCTACCGGCGAATCGGCGCGCAGACGACGAACGAATGGATCACCCACCGCTTGGATGGCGAGGCGCTCGAGCGCCTCGCGGGTGAGGGCGGCGTTGCAGGAGACCCCGGGGATCGTCCCGCCGAGGAGCGTCGGTAGCCTTCGCGTCGGGTCTCAAGCAGTCCCGAAGGGCACGCCCTCGTAGTCCAATGGATAAGACGACCGCCTCCTAAGCGGTAGATCCAGGTTCGACTCCCGGCGGGGGCATCATCCGCCTGTCTGCGGTTCGGCGGCGCACATCGTTCACCGGCCTTATTCACTCGGGCAGCCCTTTTGGGGCCTATCTTTTACTTGATAAAACAGATCGATGAGGTCAAAGACATCGGGCAGGGGGCCCTAGGTGGGAGAGGCGGTCAGGACGCCAGCGACACGCAGTCGCGGCCGGCGGCCTTGGCCGTGTACAGGGCCTCATCGACGCGCGCCATTAGGGTCTCGGCGGACTCTCCGGGCTCGTGAACGATCACTCCCGCGGAGCACGTCTGCTCACCATGCACCCGTCGGCGTAGGCGATCAACAACCATCAGAGTGTCTTCGAGCGCGCACTTGGGGAGCAACAGCGCGAACTCGTCGCCGCCGATGCGCGCCAGGATGTCGCCCGCGCGCAACTCCTCGCGCCATGCGGCGGCGCTCTCCTTGAGCAGGCGATCGCCGGCTGGGTGTCCCCGGGTGTCGTTGAAGCTCTTGAAATGATCGAAGTCAAGCATCGCCAGTACGAACGGCTCACCGCTCTCCACCGCCTCGGCGAGGCTCACATCCCAGGTCCGGCGGTTGGGCAATCCCGTCAGCGAGTCGGTGCTTGCCAGGTCGGTCAGCCGTGACAACAACTCAGCGCGCTCGCTCGCCGCGGCGGCCTCCTGCTCGATCAGCGTGACCATCGCTGCCCGTGACTCACCCTCCTCGAAGCGCACCTTGGCGACGAGTCTCTGGGTGGTGAAGCCGATGATTGCGCTCACCACTAGGAACAGCACGCCGGCGCGGTACTGGGTCGGAGGGTAGGCCTGACCTCCCAGGAGCAGGATCGGGGCGAGGAAAAGCACGGCCACGCCGATGGTGACCAGGAGCAGTTGGCGGCGGTCGCCGTGCAGTGCCGTCCAGAACACCGGCAGCATCGCGACGACACCGATCCCTGAGCTCTCCCCACCCGTTGCACTGCGCAGAAGCGCGACGGCGCCGAGGAAGATCAGACACGGCACGATCTCTCTGACGCCACGCGGGATTTGCCGCGACAGCGTCAGTCTCACCAGCCCGGCGAGAATTCCCAGCCCCAAAGCCGCTGCGTACTGAGCCCAGTTGACCGGCGTTCCCACGAGCGCCACGACGGCCGCCAGAACTGAGGCTGCCGCGAACGGGGCCAGGTTCAGCACGACGCGCTCCGCCGCCACGGTTTCGCCGTCTAGGGAATACCCACTCTGCATGCCGAGGTATTCGGCAGATGCCGTGCGGTACTTGACCCTCAGAGCACCTATCGAAAGACGTTCTTAGGAGATGTCGTCCTTGTCATCCAGCGAGGCGACTCGCGGTACGGCGAGGCGGGAGATTCAGCTCGACGGCGACTCTGCCGCGCCCTCCTCGACGTGCTCCCCACTCTCCTCGCCTGCATATAGCGACTCCCGCGCCAGCTCCCGGCCCTTGGCGTCGAACAGCTTGACTTCGAGCAGGTCGTGGCGGTAGTCGTCGGGGGCGATGAGGGTAAAGCGCTCCTCGAGGAGCTCGCACTGGTCGACGGCGAGATCGGCCAGCTCAGCGGTCACGATGCGCCCGCCGGAGATGAGCGGGTGCCCCCAGATGAGGGTCATCGCGGCCTCCGCGCCCGCGTGCCCGCGCCATACGCCGATCACCTCGTCGCAGATATCGAGCTTCCAGCCCGGGTTCTGCTCGGCGGTCTCTGCGGTGAAGTCGACGTGTGCTTGAAAGTCGCTCGGGTCGCCGTCCTCGCTCGCGGGGACGAACCGCACGTAGCCGAAGAGCTCATATCCGTTTGCGGTCAACGAGGTTCCCGGCACGTAGGTGCGCCCATGCCAGGTGCGGTCCGGGTACCACACGATCTCACCCGGCTCGCCCAGGTTCTCCTGCTCGCTGTCCAGACCTAAGCAGGCGCTGAGGAACTGCTCGCACAGTCGCGCCTCCCAGCGGCCGTAGGGCAGCTCCTCGTGCGGAGGCTCGGCGGCGAAGCGGGGGACGAAGCGTTCCTCAGGCGGCACTCGCGGCAGACTACCGTGGGTGCGCATCCTTTGTGAGAGCCGTCATGGACCATGTCATGTGAGGCGCAGTGAGCGAAGTGTGCTGCCGATCGGAGTGCCATCGATCTCCGGTGGGTGAGGACGCCGCAGCGCACAGTGTCCGCGACACTCTCACGCGTCACGCAGCGCGGCCGCCGCGTGCTCGGGCGCGACGATGTTGAGGTTCACGTCGGTGGACAGCTCGAGCCCCGCCAGATGGGTGAGTCGCGGCATCACGTCGATCCGCCAGCAGAAGTGCTCGGTGCCCCGCGGAGCGGTGCGAATCCACAGGTTCAGCGGCGGGCTAGACCCGAGGTGGCGTGCCAGCCGGCATAGGCCATCGTGCAGGAGCGTGGCGCCCGTGGGCCCGTCGTCCTCAAAGCGCGCGCGCGCGCGACGAGGGGCGAGCATCAGCTGGAACGGCAGGCGGGAGGCGTAGGGGGCCATCAGTACCGCGTCCTCGTCGATCGCAACGATCCGCTCGCGCAGGCGCACCTCCTCGGCAACCAGATCGCCGAGGAGGCTCTGACCCATCATGCGCGTGGCGTAGGCGCCACAGCGCTCGCGCTCACGTGCGATTGCGCCAGGCACAAACTCGAGCGCGTATAGCTGGGCGTGCGTGTGCGGCAGCGACGCGCCTGCCTCGCGCCGCTCGTTGACGATCAGCTGCACGCAGGCGCTCTGTGAGTGAACGCGCATGCGCTCTCGCCACACCTCCACCGCGGTCGCCACCTGCTCGACAGGCAGCTCAGCGAGCGAGAGCACCGGCTGGGGTCCGTTGACGATCACCTCATGCGCGCCCGTGGCTGGGAGCGCGATGAACAGCTCCTGCCGAGTCTGCTGCGGCGGACCGCTGGGGGACATAGCACGGGGTGCCGGGTCGGTGGCGGTGTCCCCGATTTCCGATTGGTATCGGTCATTCCCGTCCGGGTCATTCCCGTCCGCTTCAGCCGCGGGGGTCAGTGCGGGATACAGGTTTGGGACCACACGCACCGTCCAGCCGGGCGAGTTTGGCGGACCTCCGTTTGGGCGGACCGCGTACAGCTCCGGCGGCGTGCGGTCCTCGTGGCCCGCGGCGAACGGGTCGCGCTCGGGGTCGATCGGCTCCGGCGGCTCACAGCCCGGCTCTCCCCCAGGCCGTCGCGAGCGCTCCCCGGCGATGATCGTCTTGTGCCCGCTCAGCGGGTCGATCCGCAGTTCCGGCACGCTCAAGCGTCCAGCGCGTAGCGCCTGACGTCCTGTTCGAGCTTGGCCAGGCTCGGGTAGGGGCCCTGGTGGATGAACTCGCTGCCGCTGGCGCTGTAGAAGACGGTCACCGGTGTGAGCGACGAGTCGGTGATCGCGAAGCCCGTCTGCCCGCTGTGGTCGTAATAGCTCGGGTAGCTGACGGGAAAGGAGCGCAGGAATGTGCGTGCGTTGGCATTGCCGTCGCCCGAGTCGATCCCAATAAACGCCACCTTGCGCCCAAGGTTCACCGAGGCGCGCTGAAAGGCGCCGAACTCCGCACGGCAGGGTTCACACCAAGAGGCCCACTTGTTGATCACCACCGGCGTTCCGCGCAGTGTCTCCAGGCGGGTGCGCAGCGCAGGCAGTCCGCCGGGGAGGATCTCGTTTGCCTGCGCATGCAGCGCAGCCAGCGGCGCCGGTGAGCCGGCCAGGCGCTCACGCATCTGCGCGAGCGTGAGCCGCGAAGGTGCCACGGGCGCCTGCGATCTGTCCGTCAGCTGGACCAGCCCGACCGCGAGCAGGACGACGAGGGCCACACCACTCAGCATGATCGACACACGTTTCGCAGACATCGTCGCTAAGAGTGCCATATGACGAGCGGCGCGAATCGCATCTCCGCGGTCGAGGATCCGGGGATGCCACCCGGCGGTGAAGATGAGCCGGAGGAGTCGCCTGACTTCAATCTTGCCGCGACGTGCTATATCCTGCAAGGACACATCAGGGCCGGGTCGCTCTGAGCACCCGGTAGAACGGCGCCAGTGAGCGCCGGCAGTTCTGAGCCACGCCGAAGTCACTTCTGCGGCGGCTCCGTCTCGAAGTCCAGAGCCTCAATGGCCGAGCCCATCTCAGTGGCCCTCGCGGCCGCGCCGACTCCAAGTTCCGCCGATATCTCTCGCGCGGAGAAGCTCGTGCGCGAGCGTTTCCTGCACGAGGGAGAGGATCCCTCGGTCGCGCTTGCCCCGGGCTCCCCGCGCAGACGGGCACTGGATCGGGCGCTCGAAGAGCTGGCCGCGGACCCAAAGACCAAACATCCATCGACCGCGTGGCGCCGAGAATTCTCGCTGCTGCTAGGCCTGGAGCGGCTGTTATCCGACGATGAGCCCAAGTTGGCGGACGGCACCGTGCTCTCAGCGCATCAGGTCGATGCCCTGTCGGGCACCCTCGCGGCGCTGCTGGCCGAGGCGCAGCGTGCCACCGCGAATGGCAACGGTCGGTCCGCCGCCTCGGCCTCGCCGGAGTTGCTGGCATCGGCCGACATTCTTGGTCCCGACGATGTTGAGCAGGCAAGCGGCTCCGATGGGACGCCCGAGCCGGCCGAGGCCTCCGCGGATGAAGTCGAGGAGGAGGATGAGGAAGAGGAGCTCGACGACGACGAGCTAGATGAGGACGACGACGATCTTGGACCAGTCCAGCGTGCCGCGCCCGATGAGGACGACGAAGATGACGATGAGGACGATGAGGACGAGCTGATCATTGAGGAGGATCCTGAAGAGGAGATCGAGCTCCAGGGCGACTCTGAGGAAGAGCCCCGCGACTGGGTCGAGGACGAAGATGACGAGGAGTCGCTCGCTGAGCAGCCTGAGGATCCCAACGCGGCCAAGCGCTTCTGGTTCGAGCACGCCACCGGCGCCGGTAAGACCGTCGCGGCCCTCGGGTTCGTCGAGGCGTCCCAGACGGGAGGAATCCTGATCCTCACCCATCGGCGCAACCTCGTCGACCAGTTCCACGGCGAGTTGCGGGACCGTGGCTACTCCAAGCGCATCAGCCGTGCGCTGCTGAAGGGCGAGGACTCGGTCAAGGGCCCGGTCACGGTCGAGACCTACCAGTGGTTCGTGCGCAACGCCGGGAAGATCTCAAGCGCCTACACGATCGTGATCTGTGACGAGGCGCACACCGCGCTGGGCGAGAAGACGAGCGGCGCGATCCGGGAATGGACGGGCCCGATCTTCATCGGCATGACCGCCACGGGAGCGTTGATCGCCAGGCACGTTACCGACCTGTTCCCGACGCAGACCTCGCGTTTTGACCTGGCCCAGGCGGCGCGCCGCGGTGTGATCGCGCCACTGCGCTGCGTGCGCATCTCGCCGGGGGTGGGCGTGCGCACGATCGCCAAGGTCCCGCTGCGCCGGGGCGAGGTGGACACCGAGTTCGACCAGGACGAGCTGGCGAAACTGCTTGACCAGCAGCCGTTCAATCTCGCCGTTGCCAACCTCTACAAAACGCGCTTCAACGGCGTGCCCGGCGTCGTCTACGCCGCGGGGGTGCGGCACGCGTACAACCTCGCTGAGGCATTCCGCGCCGAGGGCATCAAGGCGCAGGGAGTCTCCGGGGAGACGCCCAAGCGCGAGTTGGCCGAGATCCTCGCGCGGTATGAGCGTGGCGACATCGATGTGCTGATCAATGCGCAGCTGCTCGCTGAGGGGTGGAACAGCCCGCGCGCGACGGTCTGCGTGCATCTCGCGCCGACCGCTTCAAAACGCATCTACCAACAGCGAGTGGGGCGTGTCACCCGGCGTCATCCGGGCAAGGAGGCGGGGCTGGTGGTCGACTTCGTGCATCCCGCCACGAAGAACGACGACCCGGTCGTGACGCTGCATTCACTGCTCGATCGCGACGTGTATCGCGGCGGCGCGATCGTTGTCGGGCCGGTGCGACGTGGGCGCGGGCGGCGGATGCGGGTGGAGCGACGCGTGCTGCCGGTGTGCGCCGAGGAGGAGCGGCGATTTCAGGTATTCGAGCGCGAGCTGTGGCGAATCGCGGTCGAGCACCTCGACTACGGTGAGCAGCACGTATGGGCTGCGCTTGCCGGGGCGCGAGTCGCGCCCAACGGCTGGCGCAGAGCGCGGGCGATGTTGCACTTCGATCGCAACGGCGAGCTGAAGAGCCGGTTCTTGATCACCGCGGTGCAGCGCAACACGAACCCGCAGTTGCGGCTGCGCGCCCTGACGGATATTGCGGCAGCACGCGACCCGGATGCGTTCGACACGGCGATCGACATCATCGGAGGCTGGCCGCGGGAGGAGCGTAAGGAGGCGTCGAAGGTCATGCTGCGCGCGCTGGTGGAGCGACGCATCGGCAGGCGCGACCAGGCCAACGCCTGGATCTGGCGCCTGGCGGAGTACACACGCGATGTTCATGAGGAGTACGCGGTGCAGCGCTGGCCGGAGACCAAGCGGCTGCTCGGCCTGCTCGTCAACTCGGCCGGAGGTGCACACGCGCGCAACGCGCGACGTCTGATCCACGCTTCACGCAAGCAGGATCGCCGTCTGGCCGCCGCGCTTCTGGCCGCCGCGCTCGCGCACACGCCCGAGGCCGAGGAGGCGCTGCGTGGAGCACGGACGCGGATGGCGCGCAAGCCGCCGGCGCTCGCGCGCGAGCTGCTGCGCAACTTTCCCAAGCGCCGTGCGCGCAATGCTCGACGGCGGCGCAGAGGTGCAAAGGGCGGCGCGGCAAACGGCGCTGGTCCGGCAAGTATGGTCGCCGAGAAAGAGCGTGGCAAGGCGACCGAGGCGCCCAGCGAGGCCGTCTCGAACGAGGCTTTTTCGAGCAGGCCGTTGCGTGCGGTCGAGAGCGACAGTGGACTGGGTGTATCTGTGGAGGACAAGCTGCAGCGGAACGTCCAAGAGGCGCTTGACCATGCTGAGGAGTGAGGAGTGACGACGGTTCCCCGTTCTCCTCGCCCTAAACCCGTCGCTCCATCCGTCCGCCCACACCCCGCCCTCCTGGGCTCAACCGATCTCCTCGAGGTGAACCTCGCCCGCATCGAGGGCTGTGCGCTCGCCGCCGGGGAGGGCCACCACCAGGCGCCCATCTCCGTCGAGCCCCTCAGCGCGCCCATTTGTGACTTGGTCCTCCGAGCTGCTGTGCGTACTCCAGACGATTGTGCGTCCGCGCAGCGCGTCGCGTGCGCGCCAGGCCTCCAGCGTCGCCTCGGTGGGTTCTCCCAGGCGCTGCTCGAGCGCCCGTAAGAGCCGCTCCAGAGTCGGCTCGATTTCCACTGATGATCTGCCGAGGGTTGCGGCGGTGTCACGCAGCTCGGCGGGCAGGTCCTCCAGCCGCACCGCCACATTCAGTCCGATGCCGAGCACCGCCCAGTCCTGCTGGGGGCGCCCCTCGGCGAGAATCCCGGCGAGCTTGGCCAAGCCATCTGACTGGACAGTGACGATGTCGTTCGGCCACTTGATCTGAGCGTCGTCCCCTGCCACATCGCAGACCGCCACGGCGGCGATCAACGGCAACAGCGCCGGCGGGGAGCGCAGGACGAGCGACATCAGCAGCGCGCTGTTCGCGGGCGCTGACCAGCGTCGGCCCTGGCGTCCGCGGCCGGCGGTCTGCTCTGAAGCGCTCACAAGCGTTCCATGCGGCGCCCCCGCGATCGCCAGCTCGCGCGCACGGTCATTCGTCGAGTCGGTGCGACGCAGGTGCACCCGTGGCCGGCCGAGGTCCATGATGGTCTGCTCACCGTCGCCCGGCAGACGCTCCTGCTGGACGGGGCTGTCCGCCTGGCGGCCTCGGCCGGGTTTCCCCGTACTCATGCCGGCCGCACCACGAGCTCGCCGTCGCGCCCGACCCCGAGGTACTCGGCGGCCGAGCCGCGATTGACGGCGAGTGCCGCCATCTGCTGAGCGTCCTCGTAGAGCAGCAGCTCACCGGGAGCGACGTCGGCGAAGGTGGAGGCGTAGCGCGCCGGGTGAGCAAGACCTGAACGACCCGTGACCTCCACCGAGACCGAGCCGCCCAGCCGTGCTCCCGCCGCGGCGAGCTGGGCGTGGGAGGCATCGAGGATCAGGTTGCCGAAGTGGTCAGCGCGCAGCACATGGACGGTGAGCGCGCCGTCGAGAAAGTGCGCCGAGAGAAGCTCGAGGAGGCGCAACTCCTCGACCGCCAGCGGCTCGCCGACGGCCGCGAGTGGAACGCCTGCGGCCAGCGCGGCGGCGACCGGGGCGAAGATGTCGCGGCCGTGGAAAGTGGCCGACACCGGCTCGAGACGCTCTGAGGAGCGGCCGATGTCGATCGCCTCGACCACGCCCCCCAACCGCTCGGCGGCGAACATGAGCAACCCGTTATCGGGGCCCACCAGAAGGCGATCCTCCTCAGCGGCGCGCAGTGCAACCGCACGCCGCGCGTGCCGCCCGACGGCGCCGACCTCGGGGTCGACGACACCCAGATGCACGCCCGCGGGCACGTAGGCGAGTGCGTCGCGCAACGCGAGCGCGCCGGCGCGCACGTCGTGACGAGGGATCGCGTGGGTGATGTCGATCACGCGCGCGTCCGGGCACCGCCGCGCGATCACTCCGTGGCAGACCCCGACGAACTCGTCGGTGTGGCCGTAGTCGGAGAGGAAGGTGATCACCGGAACGCTGGACAAGAACCGAGTGCTATCAGCTCCCCGGGGCATGACGACTTTTGATGGCGGTCCACCCGCCGTGTGCAGGCGTTCGCGTGGTCGGTGAACGACTTCAGGGCCTGATGGCGGCCGCGTCGGCGAGGAGCGCTTCGATGACTCCCTCGACATCATGGGACTGCGCCTCCACGTGGGGCTCCAAACCATGCTCGCGCAGGGTCTCGCTTGTGATCGGGCCGATCGAGACGATGCGCGCCGCCGGGGAGATGCCGGCGCGGCCCCCGGCCGCGTCGAAGAAGAAGCGCACGGTGGTGGAGGAGGTGAACGTGATGTAGTCGGCCTCCCGCGCTGCCGCCAGGGCGTGGGGAGAGAGTGGTTCGGCGAGGGTCTCATACAGGGCCAGCACGTCCACCTGCGCGCCACGCGCGCGCAGTGCGTCCGGGATCACATCGCGTGCCTCCTTCGCGCGCGCCAGCAGGGCATGCTCGACCGGCGTGTCGGCGAGCGCCTGCACGAGCGCCTCGGCGACGAAGTGCTCGGGCACGATGTCCGCGACGATCCCGCGCTCCGCCAGCGCGCGCGCCGTGCCGGGGCCGATCGCCGCCACGCGCGCACCCGCGAACGCGCGCGCGTCACGAATGGAGTTGGCCGGTGGGTCGTCGGCCTGCGTGAGGCGCGCGAACAGCGTCTCGACCGCGTTGGGGCTGGTGAAGCAGACGAGGTCGTACAGCGAGAGGTCGGGCGGGGGACCAGCAAGGGGCTCGGTGTGGATCACCGGCGCCTGGACGACGGTTGCCCCAAGCTCCTCCAGCCGCCGCGCCAGCCCACTGGCCTGGGCGCGGGCACGTGTGACGGCCACGGTCTGGCCACCGAGCGGATATCGTGCCCCCTCCTCCCGCCACCGCAGCTGCTCGGCGAGCCCCGCGACGAGTCCGACCACTGTGATCGAAGGCGCCCGCACCTCCTCGCGCTGGGCGATCTCGGCGATGCTCTCGAGCGTTCCCGTAACGGTACGCTGGTCGGGGAGCGTGCCGCGTTCGATGATCGCGGCCGGCTCATCGGCTGGACGGCCGGCGGCGATCAGCGAGTCGGCGATGTGCGGAAGCTGGCGGACCCCCATGTAAAACACGAGCGTCCCCGGAAACACCGCCAGTGCCGGCCAGTCGATCGCGGTTTCGTCCTTGGCGGAAGGATCGCCTGTGCCCCCCTGGGTATGCCCGGTCACCAGTGCCACCGCGCTGGACAGGCCGCGGTGGGTGACGGGGATGCCCGCATAGGCCGAGGCGGCCACACCAGCGGTTATTCCCGGCACGACCTCGAAGGAAATGCCGGCCTCGCGCAGCGCGAGCGCCTCCTCACCGCCACGTCCGAACACGAACGGATCGCCGCCCTTCAATCGCACGACCGTCTCGCCGGCCATGGCACGCGCCACCATTAGCATCTCGGTCTGCTCCTGCGGGATCGACACGCCGCCTCCCTCCTTGCCCACGAACAACAGCTCGGCATCCGCGCGCGCCCCGTCGAGCGCCGCGGCTGGAATCAGGCGGTCGTGCAGGATCACGTCCGCTGTCGCGATCAGCTCCAATGCGCGCGCGGTCAGCAGCCCAGGGTCACCGGGACCGGCGCCGACAAGGTAGACACGCCCAGGGGCGTCAGGCGCTGCCAACGCTGGCCATCTCCTCCGCGCGCCGCAGCAGCTCTCCGGCGCCGGTCGCATTCAGGCGCTCGACCACCCGGCGCCCGAGCGCCTCGGGGTCGTGGAAGCTGCCGAGCAGCTCATCGTTCACCCAGGCCGATCCGTCGGGCAGCCCGATCCACGCGCGCAGGTGCAGACAGCCACGACCCACCGGCGCGGCGTACGCGCCGAGCGGCGTGTGGCAGGTGGCTGACAGTTCGCGCGCCACCACGCGCTCGGCCAGCAGGCATGCGGAGGCATCTGCATCGGCGATCTCCTCGACCGCCTCGCGAGCGCGTGCGTCATCCACGCGTCCCTCCAGCGCGAGGACGCCCTGCCCTGGGGCGGGCACGAAGCGCTCGGGGTCGAGCACCGCGCCGATCTCCCGCTCACGGCCGAGTCGTTGCAGGCCGGCGCGGGCGAGCACGATCGCATCGAGCTCGCTCTCAGCGAGCTTGCGCAGGCGCGTGTCCACGTTGCCGCCGAGCGTGACGATCTCCAGGTCCTCGCGCGCGGCGCGCAGTTGGGCTGTGCGGCGAACGCTCGAGGTGCCCACCCGCGCGCCCTGCGGAAGCGCGTCCAAATCGGTCGTGCCGCATAGCACGTCCTCGACCGCTGCCCGCGTTGGGGCGCCCAGCAGGGTCAGGCCATCGGCTAGTTCGCCTGGTACATCCTTGGCGGAGTGCACGGCGAGGTCGATGCGCTCGTCTATCAGGGCGTCCTCGATCGTGTCCACCCACCGGCGCTTGTCCATGACGGCTTGCGCTATCCCGCGCGTGTCTCCCTCGTCGCCGCTCACGCGCAGAACTTCGACCTCGACTTGCAGATTCGGGCGCCGCTCGACGAGCAGCGCCTTCACGTGATCGGCCTGGGCGCGGGCGAGCGCGCTCCCGCGGGTCCCGATACGCAGCCGGTCCATCACTCGTTGAGTCAGGAGCCACCGGCGCGGGTGCGGCGCGAGAACGGTCTCACGTTGTCCGGTACCTCGACCTCGGCTGCCAGCGGCTGGCGATCTTCGTCGCTGCTTGCCGCGCCGAGAGCGTCCTCGCGCAGCCCGAACAGCTCCCGTACCACCTCCAGGCTCGCATGGCCGCGCTCCTGCGAGAGACTGCGCAGGCGGATCGTGGGCTCGTGCAGCAGGCGGTTCATCACCGCCCGCGCGATCGCCTCGACGCGCGCGAGGTCGCGGGGCGAGGCCGATTCCCAGCGCCCGTCGTTCTCGGCGAGCACCTGCTCCACGAGCGTATTGCCGTGCTCGCGCAGGGCGCTCACCGTGGGCAGCGTGTCGAGCTGGCCGAGCCAGCGAGCAAAACGATTGATCTCCTCCTCGACGATCTCCTGTGCGCGCGGCGCCTCGCCGGCGCGGGTTGAGAGGTTGCGGGCCACCACGGCCTGCAGGTCATCGATGTCGTACAGGCTTACGCCCTCGAGCTCGCCGCAACCAGAGTCGATGTCGCGCGGCACAGCGATGTCGATCAGCAGCAAAGGCCGTCCCGCGCGCTCGCGCATCACGAGCTCCAGCTCCTCACGACCGACGATCGGATGGGGCGAGGAGGTAGAGGACAGCACGATGTCGGCTTGCAACAGCTGGTCGGGAAGCCCGTCGAGCCCTACGACAGAGCCGCCAAAGCGCTGGGCGAGGCTGAGCGCGCGGTCGGCGTGGCGGTTGGCCAGGAAGATCGTGCCGGCGCCTTGATCGGCGAGCGCGCGCGCGGTCAGCTCGCTGGTCTCGCCCGCGCCGAGGATGACCACGTGGCGATCCTCGAGCTTGCCGAGCACGCTCAGCGCTAGGTCTACCGCCACTGAGGGAACGCTCACGCGGCTCGAGCCGATCTCGGTCTCCGAGCGCACGCGCTTACCGGCCGTGAGCGCTGCCGCGAACAGGCGATTCGACAGCGGCCCTGTGCAGCCAGCCTCCATCGCGGCCTCATGCGCGCGCCTGACCTGGCCTTGGATCTCGGCCTCGCCGACGATCATCGACTCCAACCCCGCGGTCACCCTGTAGAGCTGGCGCGCGGCGTCGCAGTTGCGCGGGGAGTAGATCGCCTCGGCCAGCTCGGTCGGGCGGATCGATGCGCGTTGGGCGAGCAGGCCCAGCACGTCGGACTCGGCTTTGACAAGAGCCCCACCCGCCCCACCCACCACGAGGTAGACCTCCGTGCGGTTGCAGGTGGAGATCACGACCGCCTCGCGCACCTCGGCGGTCTGGACGGCCAGCTGGGCGAACTCGCTCGCCTCGCGCTCGGTGAGTGCCAAGCGCTCGCGCAGCGCCACGGGCGCCGTCTTGTGGGAGATACCGAGTGCAAGCAGCTCGCTCATGCCGCACTCCGGCCCGCACGGGTGGACGCGGGCGTCATCGCTCCGGGGAGGTCATTGCGGGCAGCGGCTCCGGACGGAAGGCATCCGGCTCCTCCTGGGTCGGCTGGGCGTCCGTGGGGCGCTCTGACAGCTTCAGCAGCTCGCCCAGGTCGCGCTCGATCCGGCTCAGGCGAATGGCCATGATCGCCACATAGATCAGCACTAGCGCGAACAACACGACATAGGCGCCGGCGACGTACTTGCCAGCTGTGTGCAGCGGCAGGGCCGGCAGCTCGCTGAGGACCACGGCTGGCATCATCAAACCCCAGGCCTTCCCGCGGCGGCGCGTGTGGATGTCACGGCGGCGGCCATCGCGACCATCACGCTCCCGATCTTCCCACCGCGCGCGCGGTCATCGTCGTCGCGGCTTGACGTAGTGCCGTGGGAGCCGCGCTGCGCGGCCGGCGTGCCTGTGCGTCTGCGCCCTCGCCGGCCAGCTGTCTGCGCAGTGCGCGCAGTTGGGCGCGCGTGTGCTTGGCTGTCAGCTCGTACTTGCACAGCGTCGTGTACAGCAGCGCCATGGCCAGCAGCGACACGAGGAACGTCAGCGCCATCGGGGCCGGCAGGTTGGAGGTTGAGCCCAGCACGCGCGGGTGCAGGTATTCGCTCGACAGGCGCACCGCGATGAAGTTCAACGGCACGAATGCCCCTGCCGTGATCGCGAACACCGATGCGTACCGCGCCTGGCGCTCCGGATCCTCGATCGCGAAGCGTAGCGGCTGGTAGGTCGCGTACAGCAGGAACACGATCAGGAATGAGACGAGCGTCGGCTCGCTCCACACCCACCAGTGTCCCCACGACCCCTTAGCCCAAATCGATCCGGTGATCAGCGTTCCCACGGCGAAGATCAGGCTCATGTGGATCGCCACATATGAGCGCATGTCCCAGCGGGGGTCGCGTGTGCGCAGATGCTGGATCGCCATCAGACCCCCGGCCACGAACCCGCACAGCGCGACGATCGCGAGCGGAACATGCACGTAGAAAATCTTCTGCAGAAATCCCTGTTCCGCTTCCAGCGGCGCATAGAAGAAGACGAGGCCGAGCGCGAGCGCCATCACACCGACAGTAGAGATGCTCAGTGCGCGCAGGCCCTTCCCGTATCGAACATCGCCCGGAGGGCGATGCTTCGCGCCTGGGTGGCGATGATCGTTTTCAGTAGAACCGGCGGGAGGGAGGCTCGAGCGCTCCATTTAATCCTCCAAGAGGAAATCGAACAGGGCGTAAGCAATCAGCCCGAACACCAAATCATAGAGCGCGAGCGTCAAGATCCAGCGCCCAGGCAGGGCTCCCGGATGGTTGAGCGTGAGCAGCGGCGAGGTGGCGCGCCCCCCACCGATAACGATCGGCACGAGCAATGGCAGCGCCAGTAGCGGCCCGAGCAGGTCACGTGCGCGAGTGCGCACCGCCAGCGCGGCTACGAGCGTGCCAATCACCGCCACGCCGAGGTCGCCGAGCGCAAGCACTGCAAGCAAGCCGGGCAGTGCCTGGCCGAGTGGTGGTCCGAGCAAGAGCAATGCAAACGCAGGTATGGCCACCAGCTCAAACGCCACGAGATAGACGAGCAGGGCGAGCATCTTTGCCACGAACAGTGCGCTGCGGTCCACAGGGGCGAGCAGGAACCCGTCGAAGCCACCCTGATCGGCGTCGGCGACGAACAGTCGGTTGACCCCGAGGATCGCCGCGAACAACAGTGTCACCCACAGGACGCCGGCCGCGAGATCGCCGTCGACGCTCGAGCGGTTCAGGGCGAAGTGGAAAACCACAAATGTGGTGACGGCGAACAGCGACATGCCCGGCACGGACTCCAGCGTGCGCAGCTCGACCAGCAGCTCCTTGCGCAGCAGC
>DAIOGX010000048.1:0-14649 GCA_036744995.1 Solirubrobacteraceae bacterium
TCGCGGCGGTGCTCAGCCCGCTGCGCGCGGTCCTCTCGCACGACCCGCTCGCCGCAACCGGCGAACGCGAGCAGTCGGGCGCCAGATGGGCCGGCGCGCGCACGGCGCTTGCCGGGCTCGCCTGCCTCGCCGCGGCCAGCGCGCTCCTGAGCATCGAACCCGACGCGGCGATCCCCGGCATGGTGCTCGTGATCGCGGCGCTGCTCTGCATATTGCCGCTCACGTTGCGCGTGACGCTCGCGCTGGCGGGGTGGCTCGCTGCGCTCATCGTCAGCCCAGTGCCGCACGTCGCTCGGATGGAGCTGAGCGCCGGGCGCACACGAGCCGTGGCGATCGCCGCGACCGGCGCCGTAGCCGTCTTTGGCAGCGTCGCGCTCGGAGGGGCGCACCGCGATCTGCTCGCCGGCCTGCGAACGGCCGCACGTGAAACCACCGCGGCCGCGCCGGTGTGGGTAGCGCCGGCCGGCTCCTACAACCTGTTGATGACCACCCCGTTCGCTCCGCTCGAGCAGGACCGCTTGCGGCGCGTCCCGGGGGTACAGGCGGTCGGGCTCTATCGCGGCGGGCTGCTCGACTACGGCCGGCGGCGCGTGCTCGTCATCGCCCCGCCCCTCGCGGCACGGCCGCTAGTGCCCACGGGACAGCTGCTCGGCGGTGACGCACGCAGGGTAGAAGCGCTCGTGCGCGGCCGCGGCTGGATCGTCGTGTCACGGGCGATCGCCGAAGAACACGACCTGCGCGTCGGGCAGAGCGTCACACTGCCGACCCCCAACCCGACAAGGATGTACGTGGCGGCCCTGTCCACCAACATGGGCTGGGAGCCAGGCGCGATCGTGATGAGCGCACCCAGCTATGCGCGCGCATGGGGCAGTACAGACGCAAGCGCGTACGCGATCGAACTCGCCCCCGGCATTTCGCCCAGCCGCGGCGCGCGTGAGATACAGAGCGCATTGGGAGGAAGCCTTCAGAGCGCGCTAGCCGTGCAGACCGCCCGGCAGCGCAGCAGCGCCCTTCAGGCGCTCGACACGCGCGCGCTCGCGCGCCTCACACAGATCGCAACGCTGATCCCGATCTTCGCCATCCTCGCGATGGCGGCGGCGATCGGCGCGATGGTGTGGCAGCGGCGAGCGCGCCTGGCCAAGCTCAAGCTCGAGGGTCTCGCGCGAGCGCAGCTGTGGCGCACGATCCTGCTCGAGAGCCTGCTCCTGCTCGGCGCCGGCTGCGTCACCGGTGCCCTGTTCGGCCTCTACGGCCAGCACCTCGCCGACCGCGCGCTCGCGCAGACGATCAACTTCCCCGTCGTCGATCACTCACTCAACCCGCTGCCCGCGCTCGGGAGCCTCGGCCTGGTCATCGCCTCCGCGCTCGCTGTGCTCGCCCTCCCCGGGTATCTGGCGAGCGGTGTGCCGGCAAGCGTCGCGCTCCAGGAGTGACAGTGACCAAACACAACAGAGACAAACAGTGAAAAATCGTGGGTCGCGTTCGAGGCCAACCTCGGGACGTTGCTGCGCACGTGTGACGCGGTCGGCGCGTGTATGGCGGTCCCCGAAACGGCGCACTATCGCAAGGCGCTCGCCCACGGCGACACCCTGGGTCAGCGCCGTATGCCCTGCATCCATTGGGTAGTTGGCAAGGATCGGTGGATCGAGGAGCAGCGCGCCGGCGGCTGGCGGATCCTCGCGGTCGAGCTAGCCGACGGCGCCGTGTCGCTGCCGCGCTTGGAGGCGGCGCGGCAGCGAACGGTCGTACTGCTGGGCCACGAGCGGCACGGCATCCCGGAGGAGCACGTCGAGGCGGCCGACGAGTGTGTGGAGATCCCGATGGTCGGCCAGGGAGCGAGCCTGAACGTCGCCGTGGCGGGCAGCCTCGTGCTGTACCGCCTGGCGGGGATGGTGTGAGGGGACGTCGACCTGTGTGAGGGACCGTGGTCCGCGAACCCAAGCGTCTGATTTCCAAAACTCGCTGGGTCTCTCAGGCTGAGACCCCAATCGCGGGCGCTCAGCCGGGGCAGTCGATCCAGCGGTAGATCAGCCCGTCGCGAACCTCATGGTAGGAGGGAGGGGCCGGCGGCGGGTCCTTGGACAGCTGCGCGACCACCTCGAGCGCGCCGCGCAGATCCTCTTCGGCCGCGGTGGTCCAGTGAATGTCGGGGTGGAGCAGCCGCTCCAGGCGCGGCCAGTTGCGACGCTCGATCGCGTCGAGCACATCGGATACCGCTGGGACCTGCTCGGCCACGTAGAGAACGTTAGTAGCGGCTACGGAGATCAGGTGCTTTGCACACCTGGCTGCGCGCGAGTCTGGGACATGGGGGGATCGGCGCTCAGGGCATGGACGATCGATGCCGCGAGCCGAGCTCAGAGCACGAATGGGATGAGCATCTTGGTTTTCGTTCTGTGGCTCGGATCGCAGACGAGGCGGGGGTGTGGCCGATCAGGTCGAGGATCGCGGTGCTCGCGCACGCCCGGTCGTCGGCGTATGGAGCGAGCGTCTGGGTGCGGTCGAGTGTCTGGCGCAGTTCTCGTGTGAGCTGGTCAGGGTTCTTGGCGTGTCCGATCAGCCCGTGACGCACCATCGCCTGCGTGTTGTGGCGCACATGGCCGTGCGTGAACCCGTAGGCGATCACGGGACAGCCCTGGGCGGCGGCCTCCAGGCAGGTCATTCCGCCGGTCGAGTGCACGAGCACGTTGGCCGCGCCAAGCAGGTCGGCCATCGCGTGGGTGTATCCCAGCACGCGCACCCGGGAGTGCGACGCGTAGTGGTCACTCAGCCGGCGGGTTGCGAGCTCGTTGTCTCCGCAAACCACGATCACCTGCAGGAGCTCGACATCCAGAGCCCCTTCGATCGCTCCGCGCAGGTCGCCGACGCCCCAGCCGCCACCCGATACGAGGACGAGCGGGAGCTCGGGATCCAGGCCCAGCGCGCGGCGCGCGGCGCATCGTTCTCGTTTGGCCCAGTGGGTAAGGCCCAGTGGAGGTCTGGCTGCCCTGGCGGGCGCTCCGTTGGTGATCTCCGCGATCTCTCGCAGGGACTCGGGATAGCTCACCAGGTGGAGATCGGCCCCGGGGTGCGCCCAGAAATGCAGGCTGGCGAGATCGGTGACGAGCGCACACACGGGAATCTGCAGCTGGCCCCGTTGGCGCATGACACCCAGCGGCGCAGTGATCCCGGGATATGTGGAAATCACCACATCGGGCTGCTCAGCGTCGATCAGAGAGCGCAGACCGGAGCGAGCAACGCCGTAGAGCACTCTTAGCGCGATCTGACGCCCCAGCTTCCAGCGCACGCCGACGGCATAGGAGAAGGAGTAAGCAGCTGGACAGTGGGTGAGCTGCCAGCGGACGAAGCGCTCGAGGAAGACTCGCAGTGGACCTCTAGATGCCCCGAGACCGTTGTGTACCGTCACCCGAACATCTGGTGCCGCACGAAGTAGCTCGTCCCGCAGGCCCTCCGCGGCGCTTTGATGACCACGGCCAACGCCGGCAGCAAGGATCAGCACCGTTCGGCACGAGGTGGAACCGTTTACGCGGGCTGAGGTGGGAGCTTGGATGGCTATGGGAGCACCATGTGAGCCGCTCCGCTTGTGCGCAGACGCCGCAAGCACCCCGCCCAGGACAGAATCAAGAAGTACCCGAGGAGGATGCCTATCGCTATGCCGGCGGCGCAGATGAGTAGCTGGACTAGCATCCTTCGGTCCGAGCGGGTCCTCGTGGGCATTGTGGCCGCGTGCGGGACACCGTAGGGTGAACTGTGTGATCCACGTTCGTGGTGTGACCAAGCGATATGACCACAGTGTTCGGCTCAGCCGCCGCCGCGGCTGAAGACAGCGAAGAAGTCGCGGTCGTCGGGCGTGAGGTACCTGGTCGCGGGGCGTTCCATGCCGGATAGCAGGTTCATGGGCGCACTCGCACCGGGGGCGCCGTAGGTGATGAAGCTCACCCAGTAGGAGTTGATGTCGAGCTCCATCGCCCGCACGGCACCGGCGTGGGCGAGCGTGTCGGCCAGGCTGCCCACGCTCTGATCTTCGCCGGCGGCGTAGATCAGGTTGCCGTGGCGGTCGACGCCGACGCCCGAGCGCCACACCAGGACCGCGTTGCCGACCGTCGCGCCCCATTCGCTGCTTTCGAGATTGGGGCTGGGCCGTCCTTGGTTGACGAGCAACGGGAGATTCTGGCGGGCGAACGAGACCGAGCTGGGGGCGTGCGGGCCGTACTGCCAGTCGATTACGTCCACACGGCCGTCGCTGTAGCCCACGATCGTGGCCTGACCGTCCTGCATCGTGGCGTAGGTGTGGCCGTTCAGGACAAACCCGCCGTGTGAGTCTGAGAGTTTGAAGCCGCTGTTGAACGTCGCCAGCAGCTTGCTCCGGCGTGCTTGGGGCACGTCCATCGAGCCGCGCGGGATCGACACGGAGGGCTCCTGGCGGCCGGGGTTGAGGGTCACCGTCGTGCGCTTGGTGTCGATCCACGCCAGGCCGGCCACCACGCGCGGATATTCAGGCTGGTTGCGGAGCGTCGTGATCAGCAGCGGCGCGCCCGTACCCAGCCCGGGGCGGGTGGCCCGCCAGACGCCCTCGCCTGGAAGCGCCGGATGGAACAGTGGCGCGACCCGCGGGGGACGGTAGCTCGCGGCAGCCAGCCGCTGCGCTTGCAGCCGTTGCGCGCGCGCCTGCGCGGCGGTTCCGTAGCCGACCTGAGGCAGCGCGCGCAGCGTCGCCCCACCCTTGCTCGGCGCCGTGAGCGAGTAGTAGGTCGACTCGATCTGCGACACGAGCCCCGCCGCGCCGTGTTCGCGCAGCCACTCCACCGAGCGAACGCCGAGACTCGAGTTGGACGGTTCGACGATCGTATGCACATACGAGTACGCGGCGGGGATCAGCGCGATCAGCGCGGCGGCGAGCGCGATCCGCCGCATCCGTCGCAGACCTCCTCCTCCAGAGCGCTCGGGCGGATAGTTCTCCCGCGGGGCAGGGGGGAGGCGTGTGGCGCTACCGAGCTCCATGCCCAAACCCTATGCGCTCCGGGGTCCAGCCACACGTTGATCGTCCGGAAAATTAGAGCACTCTCATTAAGAAAGGTCTCACCTCTTGACGGTGCAATAGAGCCGGAAATGCAGTAGTCATGTGGAACCATATGGGGCTCCCGCGCAGTCACGTCTCACACCGCAGTGCTCCTCACTCGAGGATTTAACATTAATTCACTTCGAGCAATAGTCCGTCCATCCCGCACCACCTTGCTGGCAGCCGGGCTGGCGCTTGTCGGGATTGGTGGCATTCTCGCTGTCAGTGGCGTCACTGACAGCGGGCCTAATCATCTGGTGGTCCCCTGCGCCAGCTCTGCGGATGCCACCCTGGCTGACACGCTCGGCGACGTGGGCACGCGGATCTACGACAGTGAGCACGCCAGGCATGGCTCGGCCGCCATCGCGATCAGAAGTGTCACGAGCTCGTCGGCTCTCGCGCGAGCCGTGGCAGCCGGCGACCCGGCGGCGGCACGGGCCGCCGTGACGAGAATCGTTTTCAATCACCTTCACATCGTGCGTCTGCGGGTGATCCATGACCGGCGGGTACTCTCCGATGTGGGCGGGCCGTTCGTGCTCGCCCCGATCAGCGGTGAGATTCGCTTGCACGGTCGGCTCGTCGGCCGCTACGTCCTGTCGATCCAGGACGATCTCGGCTACGTAAAGCTCGCCGGTCGCCTCGCAGGCCTTGAGGTCGTGATGCGTTCAGGCGGGCACCAGGTCATGAGCAGCCTCAGCCCCGCGCCTGGATCCATCCCGCGGCAGGGCACGCTCACCTTCGGCGGGGTCACCTACGTGACCCACACGATCGATGCCGTGGCATTTCCCAGCGGACCTCTGCGGATCTACCTGCTGGCGCGCCGTCCGAGCCCACCGTTCGCCTCCCGCACATGCTTTCAGATCAAGGTGGCGGCCTTAGGCAATGTGGGCGTATACGTTTCGCGGCGCTTCGTCCTCTCGAACAGCAGCTACGGGTCGTACATCTTGGTGACGCAGGGACTCACTCACGCTCTGGTGTTCGTACGGGACGACTCGCGACAGCTAGTGGGCAGTGTCCGCCCCGCTCCCGCGCTCCTACCCGACAGCGGTACGGTGAGGTTCCGCAGCCTGTCTTACGGCGTGTTCTCGTTTTCCACACACGCTGCCGGGAACCGCCCGATCCGCATCACGCTGCTCGTGCGCCAGTCAGATCCTAGGGATGGCCCCGCTCCCCGGAGATCAACCACAGGTTGATCGATCGTCAAATAAGAGCACTCTCACATATGAGAAGTCTCACCTCTTAGCGGCGAGATCGAGCCGGAAATGCAGTAGTCATGTAGAACCGTATGAGGACGGTACAATCGCGCCGTTACGCTGGCAACGGTCCTTGATCGGAGATCTAGACATTAACTCACTTCAAGCGATAGCAAGCGCCGAGGAGACTCGAGCCCCGTTCATTGCGAGCGAATTGGAGGCCCATGAGCAGGCCCCGATCCAGCTGCGGCCCTCCGTTGGATCCCCGGTCCGGGTTCTGTTGCGGGCTTGCCGTCCGCGCCAGTGGAGCAAGAACCTGCTCGTGCTCGCGGCGCCGTGCGCCGCCGGTGTCATTGACCAGCCAAGGGTTGCGGCGCAGGTCGCGGGGGTGTTCCTCGTGCTGTGTCTGCTGTCGAGCGCGACCTATCTCCTCAACGACGTGCGCGACCGTGAGCAGGACCGTCTGCATCCACGTAAGCGCTCGCGGCCGGTGGCTTCAGGCGAGCTCTCGCCCCGGGCGGCTCTGCGGGTCGCGGCTGTGCTGGCGATTGTGGGCATCGCTTCCGCGACCGCGATCACACCCGGCCTGGGTGCGGTCGCCGGCGGCTATCTCGTTTTGACGATGAGCTATTCGCTGTGGTTGCGGCGCGTGGTCGTCCTCGACATCCTGGCGATCGCCGCGGGTTTTGTGCTGCGGGCGATTGCCGGGGGTGTGGCGACGGACATCTATCTGTCTCGCTGGTTTGTGATCGTGACTGCATCCTGTGCCATCTATCTGGTTGCCGGGAAGCGGTATGCCGAGCTGCGCGAGCACGCGGGGCCCGGTCCCGCGCGGGCGACCCTGCGGCGCTACTCGCTCGGGCATCTGCGCCTGACGCTCCTGGCAACGGCCACTGTGGCCATAGGCGCCTACACCGGGTGGGCGTTCACACGACCGTCCCATGTCGTCTGGTACGGGCTGTCGACAGGTCCACTGGTGTTGTGGCTGGGTCGTTACGCGAGCCTGATCGGCGCGGGCGCGGGTCAGGCGCCGGAGGAGTTGATCCTGCGCGATCGAACGCTACTGGCGCTGAGCGTCGCTTGGTGCTTCCTGTTCCTCGGCGGTGTCTATGTCGGTCGCTGAGCTGACGGCACGCTCCCCGCTCGTGGGCGTCGAGCGCCCGCTGTGCGGTTGGGGGCGGATGTCGCGGAGCCGCTGCCGGGTTCTTCAGCCGCGTGGGGTCGAGGACGTGCTCGAAGCGCTCGCATCGCACGCGCCACAGACCGGCGTGATCGCCCGGGGCGCCGGGCGCAGCTATGGCGATGCCGCTCAGAACGATGGTGGCGATGTGCTCGACATGACCGGCCTCGACCGGATCGTCTCGATCGACGGCGAGCGCGGGCTGATAACGGCGCAGGCCGGCGTGACGATCGCCAAGCTGATGGCTTCACTCGCTGCCCACGGGCTCACGTTGCCGGTCGTGCCCGGGACGCGGCACGTCACGCTCGCGGGCGCGATCGCGAGCGACATCCACGGCAAGAACCACCACCGCGACGGTGGCCTGGCCAGGCACGTGGCGGCGATCTCGCTATGCACGCCAGCCGGTGGCCTCACGGAGGTCTCGCCCGAGACCGACCCCGACCTGTTCTACGCGACGCTCGGAGGTATGGGCCTCACAGGTGTGGTCGTGGAGGCGACGCTCCGCGCGGAGTCGCTCCCATCCCCGTGGGTGGCGGCCGACGTCGACCGCACCGACGGCTTGGAGCAGACGCTCGAGCTGATGAGCGGCTCCGAGCGCCACCGCTACTCGGTGGCATGGCTCGACCTGCTCGCGGACGGGTCGAAGATGGGACGCGCGATCGTCAGCCGGGCTGACCCGCTTGGCGGCGACGCAGCCACTCCGGCTGCCCGGGGGCCGCGAGCGGCAGGCAGCGCATATCCCGCGGCGCTCTCGCGGCGGCCGGCGTTCGAGGTTCCACGCGGCTTTCCCGCCGCCCTGCTGCGCCCCACGAGCATGCGCACGTTCAACGCGCTCCGCTGGCGCGCAACACCACATCGCGAGCGCGAACGTCCGCTGGCCCTGGCGCCGTACTTCTTCCCCCTGGACGCCCTCGGAGAGTGGAACCGGCTGTATGGGCCACATGGCCTGATTCAGTACCAATTCGTGATCCCCTCCGGCGAGGAGGCCGCGCTCGTGCGCTGCTTCGAGCTCATGCGCGCGCGCCGACTGCCCGTGTATCTCGCCGTGTTCAAGCGCTTCGGCGCCGCGTTCGGTGGCCCGCTGTCGTTCCCGCTCGAGGGCTGGACGCTCGCGGCCGATCTACCGGCGGCGGCGCCCGGGTTGCGAGCGGCACTGGACGAGCTCGACGAGGTCGTCGCTGGCTGCGGGGGCCGCGTGTACCTGACTAAGGACGCCCGGCTGCGACGCAAGACGATGGCCGCGATGTACCCAGAGCTCGACCGCTTCGACGCCCAGCGTTCCAGAGTCGATCCCGAGGGGATCCTCCGCTCTGACCTCGCACGGCGCCTTGGACTCTGCGAGGCCGCGCCGTGAGCGGCGCGAACGCCGGCTCGGCCGGCAGGCGTGTCCTGGTGCTGGGCGGCACCTCGGAGATCGCCCTGGCGATCGTAGGAGAGCTGCAACGCCGCGACCCGCGCGAGGTGGCGCTCGTGGGCCGCGACCCTGGTGCTCTGGCCCGCGCGGCCGAGGATCTCACCGGCGCCGGCTGTGAGCGGGCACTGACGTTCGAGCTCGACGCCCTGGACCTCGACCGTCACGAGCAGGTCGTCGGCGAGGCATTCGACGAGCTCGGAGGCGCCGACATCGTGATCCTCGCCGTCGGCGTCCTCGGCGAGCGCGGTGGCCTGCCTGTGGACGCCTCCGGCGCGCTCGACGTGCTCCAGGTCAACATGGTGGGAGCCAGCTCGCTGCTGATCTACACTGCGCGGCGCTTGCGCGAGCAGGGCGCGGGGACGATCGTCGTGCTCTCCTCCGTGGCTGCCGAGCGGCCACGGCGCGCGAACGCCGTCTACGGAGCCTCCAAGGCCGGGCTGGACGCCCTCGCCCAGGCGCTCGGTGACGAGCTGCACGAACACGGAGTGCGCATGCTCGTCGTTCGCCCTGGCTTCGTCCACACCCGGATGACCCGTGGCCTACAGCCCGCGCCGCTGGCCACCACACCGCAGGCACTCGCCCGCGTCGTCGTGGACGGGCTGGACCACGGCTCTCACACCGTGTGGGCGCCACGTACCCTGCGCTGGCTTATGCTCGTCATGAGAATAATTCCCCGCCCCCTCTTCCGCCGCCTGAAACAATGAGCGCCACCAAACCGCTGAATAACATGTCTCACCTGCACGCCCGCCGTCGCCAGGCGCGCAGGCGTCGTCACCTCTTTCGTGTGGACATCGGTCTCGGGCTGCTGATCGCGGTGGCAGCACTTCTGCTCGCGCCGGGCGTGGCGATCGTCGCCGTCGCCGCGCTGCTGGTACTCGCCATCTGCGGCGTCTCGATCCTGATCGAGCGGTGGCGATCGCGTCGACGGTGACTCGATGAGATTTTGCTCATCTGCTGTTACGCCCGTCCGCTGCCGTTAAGATCTATAGCGTGACATTTCACTCACTTTCACCGACGGCGCTTGCTATCACGGCTATCACGGTGTTGGCGGCGACGCCCGCTACGTCCGCGCTCGCAGCCGGCTCGTCCGCGCGCCCGGCGACCAAGTCCGAACGGTCGGCGATCATGGCATCGTTCACCGCAAACGACGGTAGCTCCTCCGAGGTACACGGAGTGTACGTCTCGCGGTCAAACTCCAGCCTCGCCGTGGTGTGCGTACGCACACCGGAAGCGGGCACGCAAGCGTACGTCTTCCGTCACGCATCGCGCTCTTGGCGTTACGTGACGAGCGGCTCCGCCGGCAGGGCTGGCAGCGCGGCCGACCGGCTCCTCGAGCGAGCTTGCGGCTGAGACGGAATCGCTCTTCTATGGGATGCAGTCGACGCGGACGGCGCCGGCGCGGTGGCCGGCCGCGTGAGCGATGTGGCGAACAGGCGCCAGTGAGCCGAGTGCCACAGCTCGCGCAAATACGGCAGTCCGCCGGCCACCAGCTTCCCCTCCAAGCGCCCCGCGCTGTCCAGCGGAGCATCGGGCAGCGCCACATAGAAGACCCTGTTTTCCACCAACCACACGCGATAGGCGGACGGGCTCAGCGTCGGGCGATAGAAGATCGCCCCGTAGAGCGTGTCCAGCTGGCGGTCCCAGCCGCGCGCCAGCGAGATTCCGTCATGCCCGGCGAGGTACGCCGCTTCCCAGTGCGATTCTGTGAGCGGCACCTCTACGATCGTCGGCGTTCCGTGACGCAATCGCCGCAGCTCTGAGAGCAGCGGCGCATAGTAGGAGGCGCTCGCCGATCGGTTTCCCGCGCTTGCCGCGACGTCGTCGATCGGCGTGATGAGCTGCCAGTACACCAGCAGCGGCGCCAGCGCCAGCAGCGCCGCGCGCCGGTGCTCCCACAGCACCCCCGCGAGCAGCGGCGCCGCGAGCGACGGCCCCAGCCGTGCGGCGTTGCCGCCGACGGGTGTGGCGATCACAAACGAGCCGATCAGCGCGAGCGCGTACAGGGCGGCTCCGGCGCGCACGATTCGCCGTCCGCGAGCGCTCAGCGGTCCCTGGGGAAGCAGCAGGGCGATCAGCAACACCCCGGCGAGGCTCATCCAGAAGACCAATGGAGCAAATGGCTCATAGCCGCCTTCTGGAAACGCGAGGCTCAGCACGACGATCGGTGTCAAGGTGGCCGCCACGACAGCCAGGCCACGACGCGCGTTCACTACCGCATAGGCAAGCCCGGCGAGCGCCAGGAAGACCCCCGCCACCGGGCTCGCGACGCTGGTGACTACGGCGAGGGCCAGCGCGAGTGGCGCGGCTCCGCGTATCAGCGCGAGCACCGCTCCGAGCCCGATCGCGAAACCCAGGTCATAGGGCACGCGCCCGGAGAGCAGCTCTACACAGAAGCCGACCGCGAACGAGATGGCGGCAATACGCGCCGCGGTCCCGTCAAACACTTCTCGCGCGATCATCCCGAACAGCACACAGGCCGCGATCGCCGACACAACGAGCAGCAGATGCACGCCAAGCAGCCAACCCAATACCGGCGAGAGCAACGAGTAGCCCGGCAGCCAGTGGCCATGCGCCGCATACCAGCCCGTATCCCAGGTGGTGAAGCCCACCCGCCCGAACAGGGCGCTGCGATAGGTGGCCGCGGCCAAGTCGCCCGCCGGCGGTGAGATGATCAGATAGACCGCCGTCAGCGGGAGCGCCACCGCCAGCGCGAGCGCCCAGGGATGAGCGGACCGACGGGCCGTCCGTTCATGGCGCCGTGGAAGCTCCCGCACTACGGTGATTTCGCTTGGCGTTGCCATCGTCCGGCCCGTCCTCAGGCCGCGCTCATGAAATCAGCGACTCGCTCGATCGCATCGCGGCGTTTCAGCAACATGTGTCAGTTGGCGAGGATCGTGAAGAAGTCGCGGCTGTAAGGCGTGAGCAACCGACCGGCGATTCCCAGCTGGCCGGGCACGACGGGCACACCGGTCGGCCCTCCCGGATGATGTACATAGAGGTATCCGGCGATCCACTCCGGGTTGATGTCGAGCTCGATCGCGCGCACGACACCCGCATTGACCAGTCCCTGGGCGATCGTGGCCGGCGATAGGTGCTCGCCGGCGGCCCATACGAGCTGACCGTCGCCGGTGATTCCCAGCGCCGAGCGGGCCACTTCGGACCCACCTCCCAACGTTGCCCCCCAGCAGCGCAGGATGCAGTTCTCGACTGTGGGCGCCGCGATACCGTGTTCCACCAGCAGGTGCAGGTTCTGTAGCACCGAGGCGACTCTCAGCCCGCTGGCCGGGACGCCTTCTTGCCATGCCCCAATGTCCGTTGTGCCGTTACTGTAGGTCACGATCGAGCCCAACCCCGCTGTGAGCGCAACCGCCGCGCGACCGTCCGCCTGAAACCCGCCGGAGCCATAGCTCAGCTTAAAGCCACCGTTGAACGCAGCCAGTACCCGGTGAATCTCGCTCGTGCCGATGTGGTCGCCATAGGTCCAGCCCTGCCCTCCTGGTTCACCCGATCCCGCGTGCAGAGCCAGGTGCACCAGCCGCTGGTCGAAACGCAATAGCGTCACACCGGAGCGCAGAGCGATCCAAGCGGCGGGCTGGCCGCCGACGCTCGCAACCGGCGTCCAGCCGGGTCCTGGCTGGCCAGGTTCCGTGACGAGGAGAGCGCTCGACACGCGCCGCAGCGCAGCGGTCCTCCTCGAGGGGCCACTCTTAGACGGCGCGGCGTTTGACTGGCTGCCACAACCGGCAGCCACCATCCCGGCCGCTAGCAAGGTTGCGACCCGCGCCGTCAGCTTCAGCATGGCGCAAATCTCGCTGGTGAGCGTAAGCATCACATAAGGTGACGGTGAGAACACTCTTACGGCCACAAGCGCAGGCGATAAATGAGAATCTGCTCATAGTGAGTTCTTAGCCGATCCCTGCGTAGAGGGCCGTCCTGGCTGAGGACGAATAGGCACCATGTATTGGCGCGTGCATTGCACATCGACCCGGTCGACCGCGAGAGCATCGCTCGCTATGAGGCCCGGATCGCCGCTTACGAAGCTGGCGACCGTGCCTTGCCGCGAGGTACGGCACGACCGAGGGCCGTACCGCGGCTGCGGCCGCAGCCGCAGCCGCGACCCCGTCCTGTTCGCCGGCGCCGCCGGCCCAGCCGGCGAAGGCTGGCCATCCGCCGGATCGCGGCGCTCGCCGTCCTCCTCCTCGTGGCTACCAAGCTGGTGTCATACACGAGCGCGATGCTCGCACCCTCGAATGTCGGCTTCGGCGTCCGCTCGATCGAGTGGCTGCGAGATAATGGAGGCGCGTGGCTCGTGTCTGACATCGAGCGTGTCTACTATTCCATCAATGCCCCTGCCAGGGGAGGGCCGCCGCTGAAGGTCCTGCCCAGGATCGGTCTTCAGAACGGCGGATCGGAATCCCTCTACGCACCGCCGCCGATCACGCCGATCATCAACCCCCCGCTACCCGGAGAGGGACAGTGGCGACGGACGGGACCACTGGTCAATGGTGCGCCGCCTGTGCTCGTGACGACGTTCCGCCCCGACCCCAACTATCCCCAGATGGTCGCGGGAATCGCCTGGATTGACCGCTCACGCACCTCACTGCAGCTCTACCCGGGTCGCTACGAGCCGCCGGCCGCGGCCTTTCGAGGACCAATGGAGGTCCCCGCGCAGCTGCGGGGAGGACTGCTCGCGACCTTCAACAGCGGCTTCAAGCTCGAGGACTCCGGCGGAGGATTCGCGGCACTCGGGCAGGTATACGCACCACTGCATTACGGAATGGCGACCCTCGTCGGCTTCCGCGATGGCAGCGTCGACGTGCGCGAATGGACAGGCCCGCCACAGCCGGGACCATCGGTCCTGTTCGCGCGTCAGAACCTGCCGTTGATCCTGGAGAATGGCCAGCTAAATCCAAACCTGAGCAACGGATCGCTATGGGGCGCCACGCTGGGCAACGCGGTCCGGGTCTGGCGCTCCGGTATCGGTGTGGACGCGCGCGGCGATCTCCTCTACGCAGCTGCCGACAACCAGACCGCAGAAAGCCTCGCGCTGATCCTCCAGCGCGCCGGGGCTGGACGGGCGATGGAGCTCGACATCAACTCGGAGTGGGTCACCTTCAATTTTTACGGCGCTCCCGGCGCAAGCGAACCCTCGAAGCTACTGCCCGGGATGACCCGGGAAGCGACGCGCTACCTCGAACCCGACGACCGCGACTTCTTCGCTGTCTTCAGCCGCGGCGGCGGCTGAGCCGAACACTATGGTCAAGCGCTTCACCGTGTCCGAGCGAGCCGTCCACTGGCTCACGGCGCTCGCGTTCCTCAGCCTGCTCATCAGCGGCCTCATCGTCGGCCGCCGCGGAACCTTTCACGGCGTGATGTATGCCTGGCACCTCGCCTCAGCCGGCGTGCTCGTCGGTGGCGTAGCGCTGATCGTCCTGGCGGGGAACCGGCGGGCGCTCAGGGGCACCGCGCGCGAACTGAGCAGTCTCGATGTGGAGGACCGCGAGTGGCTCGGAGCGATTCCAGCACGCCTGCTTTCCGGCGCGCCGGAACCACCAGCCGGGCGCTTCAACGCCGGCCAGAAGGTCAACTTCGCCCTCGTCTGCGTCCTGGTCGGCATCCTGTACATCACGGGGGTCGACACGATCGTAGCCGGCACCCATCACAACCTGATCTTCGGCGGTCACAAGCTCGCGACGATCGCCCTCTGCGTCCTTGTCGCAGGGCATCTCTACATGGCGCTCGTCAACCGCGCGACACGCCACGCGCTGCGCGGGATACTGACCGGCGAGGTCGATCGCGAGTGGGC
>DAIOGX010000049.1:0-14645 GCA_036744995.1 Solirubrobacteraceae bacterium
GCGCGAGGACCTCGAGATCGCGCGGCAGGTCAGGACGCTGCTCTCGCGCTGAGAGTGGGCGAGAGCGAGACTTGCTCCAGTCGCAGCGTCCGGTCGCATGCTTCGGACAGGGAAGGGTCGTGGGTGATGAGCAGCACCCCGCGTCCGCTGCTCTGGCTCAGGATGTTGTGCACAACGCGATGCGCGAGCTGGGCATCGAGGTGGGCGGTCGGCTCGTCGAGGATCAGGAAGCGCGCGTCTGAGAGCAGCGCGCGGGCGAGGGCGATGCGCTGGCGCTGTCCGCCGGAGATGAGCTCTCCGTCTGCTCCGACGAGTGTGTCGATTCCGGCAGGCAGTTCCGCCACCCAGCGGCTGAGCTCAACCGTCTGCAAAGCCTCCGCGATCTCCTGGTCGGTCGCTTCGCGTCTGGCGAGCAGGAGGTTCTCGCGGATCGTGGTGTTGAACAGGTGGGCGTCCTGATCGCAGAGCAGGACCGCGCGGCGTAGATCGTCCTGGGTCATGTCGCGTACGTCGAGGCCGTCGAGCGTCACCTGGCCCGCGTCGGGGTCGCGGAAGCGCACCAGCAATTCGGCCAGGGTGCTCTTGCCCACGCCGCTGGGCCCCACGACCGCCACGTGCTCCCCTGGCCCGAGGCACACGCCGACACCGTCGAGGACCCACGGCTCGTTCGGGCCGTAGCGTAGCTTCAGGTCGTGACCGCGAAGCGCTCCCCTGCCGCACGGGGATAGCGCCAGCGGGGGATCGAGGACGGCGGGGGGCTGGGCGCAGACATCCTGCAGTCGCCGTGCCGCTGCCGCGCAGGCGCGTAGCCCGCGCGCGGCCGCGGGGAGCGGCATGACGCTCTCGTAGGAGGCCAGGAACAGGAAGGCCAGCGCCGCGAGCAGCACCCCGCTGAGCGCCCCGGAGTGGACCGCCGCGATCGCGAGCGCCAGCACGACCAACAGCCCGATGCCAGTGAGCGCGCCACCGAGAGCGGTGGCGAGCGCCGCGGCGAGCGCGTCACCGCGACCGAGTCGGGACAGCTCGGCGTCGGTGGCCTTCAGACGCTCTACACGATCGCCTGAGCGACCGCACATGACCAGCTCGGTGGCACCGTCGATCGTCTCGATGAGCTCTCCGAGCAGGCGCGCTCTGACCGTTGCCTGGCGGCGTCCTGTGCGGGCCGCGACAGTCGCGCTCAGCCAGGGCAGCGCGAGCGCGGCGAGCGTCAGGGAGCCGAGCACGGCCGCACCGGCGGCCGGCACCATCAGCCAGGCGGCGATGCTCGCGCCCGCGATCACGAGCAGCGCGGCGAGCGCTGGGATCAGCGTCCGTAGGTAGAGATCCGAGAGCGTGTCCACGTCGCTGACGAAGCGCGCGAGCAGATCGCCGCTGTCGCGGCGCAGCTGCCCGGGGAGCAGTGGCGCGAGACGCTCGTAGAAGCGCACGCGCAGCCTCGCGAGCTGACGCAGCGCGAGGTCGTGAGAGGCCAGCCGCTCGCTGTAGCGCAGCGCGGCGCGGGTCAGGCCGAAGGCGCGCACGGCGACAATCGTCACCATCAACGCGAGGATTTCCGGGCGCTGAGCGGCGCGGGAGATCAGATAACCAGAGGTCGCCAGCAGCCCGATCGCGGCGGCCATTGCCCCAGCGGACAGCGCCACCGAGAGCAGCAGCCGGCGGCCCTCGCCGCGGCGCAGTCCCCCGACGGCGCGCAGGGCCCGCGCGTTGGCGGCGATACCCACCGGAGCGTCTGCTGGCTTCACGAGACTGCCTCCATCACCGGCATCGAAGGAGCCTGGAGAACAGGCGTCTCTAGGCTCAGCCGGCCTGCGTCGAGCCTCAGCACCCGGTCTGCATGCTCGGCGAGCGCCGGGTGGTGGACGATCAACAGCGTGGTGCGTCCTGCCGCCAGCCGGGTGAGCGCATTGGCGATCGCGTTCGTGTTCTTCTCGTCGAGGTTGGCGGTCGGCTCGTCGAGTACCACCAGACGCGCATCGCGCAGAAACGCCCGCGCGAGCGCGATGCGCTGGCGTTGTCCAGCGGACAGACGGCGTGCGGCCTCCCCGATCGGCGTTTCCATGCCCTGCGGTAGCTCTTGGATGAATGCGAGGGCGCCCGCGGCGCTGGCCGCCTGCTCGACCTGTGCTACATCGGAGTGCGGTGCGCCGAGGCGGATGTTCTCCGCGACGGTACCCGCGAACAGTTGCGCGCGCTGTGGCACCCAGGCGATCTGCTCGCGCCAGCGCTCAGGGTCCAGGTCGCGCAGGTCGACTCCGCCACAGGTGATCTGCCCGCGCGTCGGGTCAGCGAGGCGCATCACGAGCTTGGCGATCGTGCTCTTGCCCGCGCCGCTCGGACCGACCAGCGCGGTGATCTCACCGGGGGCCAGCTCCAGATCGATGGCGTCAATCGCGCTGCCCGGACGGTCAGGGTACTCGTAGCCGACGCCGTGCAGCCGGATCGCCTCGCGCGCGGGGTCCGGCGTCGGGAGGGTTTGGGTGGGGTCCGCGACGCTCTGGGCGCTGACGTCTGGCGTGAATGATGAGTGGAGGATCGCCGCCGGGCGGTCGAGGACCGCGAAGATCCGCTCGGCGGCGGCCGTGCCGTCGGCGCTCGCGTGGAACTGCTGGCCGACATTCCGCAGCGGTCCGTAGAGCTCGGGGGCGAGTAGCAGCACGGTGAGGCCCGCGGTCAAGCTCAGATTGCCGCCTACCAGCTGTACGCCGATCGTCGCGGCGACCAGCGCTGTGCCGATCATCGCGCACAGCTCGAGTACCAATGCTGAGAGGAACGCGACGCGCAGCGTGGCCATCGTCTCGGTGCGGTAGCGCTCGCCGACGTCGGCGAGGATCTGCGCCTGGGCGTGCTCGCGGCGGTGCGCGCGAAGCGTCGGCAGGCCGCGTACGACATCGAGGAAGTGCGCGGACAGCAGCGACAGCGCCTGCCAGCGCCTGCGTGTCTGGCTGCTGGCGCCCTTGCCGACCAGGACCATGAAGACGATCAGGATCGGCACGGTCAGCGCGAGGATGCCCGCCGAGATCGGGTCGACGGTGGCCGTCCAGCCGAGCACGGTGAGCGGCACGAGCGCCGCCAGCACGAGCTGGGGCAGATAGCCGGCGAAGTAGGACTCGAGCGCGTCCACGCCCTGAACGGCGGCGGCGGCCAAATCCCCGGTGCGCTCACCGGCGGGAAGGCCGCCGGGGCACACCAGCAACAGATGGCGGGCAAGGCATCCACGCAGCTCGGACATCACCTCGTGGGCGCCGAGGCGCCCGGAGAGCTCAAAGCCGCCGTTGACGATGGCCCGCGAGAGCAGCACGGCCGCAAGCGCGAGGAGCTCCGGTTCCAGGGCTGACACGGTGGCGTGGTACATGGCGGCGCGGTCGATGATGTACGCCAGGAGCACGGCCTGGGCGATGATCAGCCCGGCGCTGAGGATGCCGAGCAGCGCCGCGAGCACCAGCTGCGTGCGGGCGGCGCGACTCTCTGCCAGCAGGCGGCGGTCGACGGGTGAGGCCATCGGTCAGGCGGGGGCCGGCGGCTCGGCGGAGGGCAGCGAAGCCTGATCCTCGGCGCCAGCCGATTGCGGCGGCCGGCGCGCGTTACCGTCACCGATCTTGCTCAACACCGCGATGGGCGTCAGCGGACCCTCGAAGTCATCGCGGCCGAGGCGGTGGCGGAAGACCCAGTAGGTCCAGCCCTGATAGGCGAGCACGATCGGCACGAAGATCACCGCCACGACCGTCATCACCGTCTGGCTGTAGTGGCTTGCTGAGGCGACGGGGAGCGTCAGGTCGTATGCGTGTGCTGTGCTCGAGGGCAGCGCGTCGGGATACAGCCAGACGAACAGGCTGGTGAACAGCAGAGCGATCGCGCCGGCACTGAGCGCAAACGCCCAGCCGTCACGCTCGCGGGTGAGCAGGAACGGCACGATGGCCGCGAGTGCCACCGCGAGGACGGCGATCGCCTGGGCGGAGAGCTTGCCGCCGCCGCTGTCCTGGTCCAGGGCCGTCCACAGCACAAAGGCGCCCATCAGCACGACCGTCACGATCGAGGCCCGCTGTGCCACCCCGCGCGCCCGCTTGACCATCTCACCGCGGGTCCGCAGCGAGAGGAAGATCGCCCCGTGGCCGAGGAACAGCGAGAGCGTGGTGAGCCCGCCGAGCAGCGCATAGGGATGCAGCAGATCGAACAGCGAAGCTGTGACGTTGTGGTGGGCGTTCATCGGGACGCCGTGGACGATGTTCGCCCAGCCGACGCCCCACAAAAGCGCGGCGAGGAAGCTGCCGATCACGGCCGTCCACTCCCACGTTGCGCGCCAGCGCGGGGAGTCTTCCTTGCCCCAGAACTCAAATGAGACGCCGCGGATGATAAGCGCGGCGAGGATCAAGAACAGTGCCAGGTAGAAGCCCGAGAACAGGCTCGCATACCAGCCGGGGAAAGCCGCGAAAGTCGCGCCGCCGGCCGTCAGCAGCCACACCTCGTTGCCGTCCCACACCGGCCCGATCGTGTGGATGATCATGCGCTTGTCGGTCTCGTCGCGACCGAGCGCACGGATCAGCATCCCGACCCCGAAGTCGAAGCCCTCGAGGATGAAGTAGCCGATCCACAGCACACCGATGAGGGCGAACCAGAGGGTCTGCAGGAAGTTGGGGTCGTGCACGGCCGCGTCCGTTTCAGTAGGCGAGGATGAGGTCGGGGCGTGTCGCGCTGCCTGGCGTCCGCGGCGGGGAGTCGGTCGGCTCGGGTTCCGGGCCGTGAGCGATCTCGCGTAGGAACAGTCGTCCGCCGACGATCAGCAGCACGCCGTAGAGCAGCGTGTAGCCGACGATCGTGATGATGATCGAGCCCGAGCCGACGAGCGGCGAGCGTGCGTCTGAGGTCTTCAGCAGGCCGTAGACGACCCAGGGCTGGCGGCCCATCTCCGTGAAGATCCAGCCCGTCAGGTTCGCGAGGATCGGCAGGAAGGCGCCGCCGACGCAGACCCACAGGAACCGGCGCGAGCGCTCCAAGGCTTTGCGACGCATGAGCAGCAGGCCGATCAGCGGGATCAGCAGCAGCAGTACCCCGACGCCGGCCATGAGGCGGAACGTCCAGTAGGTGACGCCGAGGATCGGCACGTAGTCACCCGGGCCGTATTTGGCCTGGTCTTCGGCGTTGAGCTGATTGACGCCCTTGACCGTCCCGTTCCACGATGCGGTGCCGAGGATCGACAGCAGATGGGGGATACGGATGTCGGTGTTCAGGCGCTTGGGGAAGTGTTCGAACGGGCCGACGGCGAAGATCGACAGGCTCGCTCCCTTGGTGGTCTTGTACAGAGCCTCGGCGGCGGCCATCTTCATCGGCTGCTGCTTCTCCATCAGCATCCCCTGCGTGTGACCAAACGCGCCCGTGAGGACAGCCGCCGCCAGTACGAGAGGCAGTACGTTTCGCACCGAGCGGGAGTAAACGTCGATGTTGCGCTTGCGCAGCATGCCGTAGGCTGAGATCGCCAGCACGAGGAAGCCTCCGGTGCACATTGCCGCGAAGATCGTGTGCGGCAAAGCCAGCAGCACGGTTGAGTTGGTGAGCACCGCGAAGATGCTCTTCAGTTCGGCGCGGTGGGTGACGTGATTGATCACGTAGCCGACGGGATGCTGCATCCACGAGTTGGCGGCGAGGATGAAGTACGCCGAGAGGATCGTGCCGAAGGACGTCAGCCAGATCGTGGCCAGATGCACCTTCGGGGAGAGCTTGCCCCAGCCAAAGATCCACAGCCCGACAAAAGTGGACTCGAGGAAGAACGCGGCCAGGCCCTCCATCGCCAGCGGAGCACCAAAGATGTCCCCGACATAACGCGAGTATTCCGACCAATTCATGCCGAATTGGAACTCCTGCACGATCCCGGTGACGACGCCGACCGCTACCGAGATCAGCATGAACTTGCCCCAGAAGCGGGTCATCCGCAGATAGATCTCGTCGCCGGAGCGGTAGTAGCGCGTCTGGCAGTACGCCACCCAGGCGACCAGGCCGATCGACATCGGCACGAAGATGAAGTGAAAGAGCGTTGTGATCCCGAACTGAAGCCGGGCGAGTTCGAGCGTGTTCACAGCCGCAAATCTACGAGCGTCGGTCCGGCGCGTTATCCGTCCGTTTCACCCCTACTTCTACGGGTAACTACTGAGGCACGAAGGGGCACGATGACCGTCAGGTGACTGAGACTATTGTCTCTGGCGTCGCGTGGCGGCGGAGCAGCCAGCGGCGCAGCTCGTCCGCGCCCCAGACGATGAAGGGGTAGGGAAGCAGGAAGGCGAGGTCATGCACAGGGAGCCCGGCGGTCCCAAGCAAGGACTGCAGCGGTGGCGCGTAGACGAATACCGCGGCGAGCAGCAGCTCTCCCACGATGGCGCCGAGCAGGTAGCGATTGCTGAACACGCCGATCGACCGCAGCGATGCCCGTCGTGTTCGTACAGCGAACGCGGTGCCGATCTGCCCGGCGATCATCCCCACGAACGTCATCGTGGTGGCCTGTAGATAGGCGTGATGCAGTGGATGCCCGACACCGACAGGGTCGCCGGGGTGCCATCCGGCTCGGGTTAGAACGTAGAAGTACCCGGTGAGTGACAGGCCGGCGACCATGACGCCGAGGAACAGCCAAGCGCGCACGAGCATTGGGCCCTGGATCACGCCCTCCGAGCGCGAGCGTGGTGGGCGGTCCATGCTGCCAGGCTCGATCGGGTCGCGGCCCAGCGCAAGCGACGGCAGTGTCTCTGAGCCGACGTCGAAGGCGAGCAGCTGAAGGACCGTGAGTGGCAGCGGGATGGCTCCACCGGCGAGCGCGAATACCAGGAATGGCGCGACCTCGGGGGTGGCGTGGGCGAAGATGTACTGGATGAACTTGCGGACGTTGTCGTAGACCTGACGGCCGGCCTCGATCGCCACGACGATCGTTGCGAAGTTGTCGTCGGTGAGGATCATTGTCGATGCCTCGCGGGCGACGTCGGTTCCGGTGCGGCCCATCGCCACGCCGATGTCCGCGCGGCGAAGCGCCGGCGCGTCGTTGACGCCATCGCCGGTCATCGCCACCACGTGTCCCTGGCCGCGTAGGGCTTCGGCGATCTGCAGCTTGGTCTCGGGTGAGGCGCGGGCGAAGATCACCTCGCGCCCGCCGGCGAGGATGTCCTTCACCTCCTGCTCATGCTTGTGGTCGAACGCCTGGGCGTTGACGACGAGCGGGTCCTCGCCGCCGATGCCGACTTGACGCGCGATCGCCGCGGCCGTCAGGGGATGATCGCCGGTGATGAGTACGATCCGCACGCCGGCGCTGTGGCAGCGAGCGACCGCATCGATCACCTCGGCACGTGGCGGGTCGCGCATCGTGACCAGCCCGAGAAAGCACAGCTCGCTCTCGGCTTCGTCGCGAGCCGGCGGTTGCGTGCCGGAGGGCAGCGACCGGCGCGCGAGCGCCAGCACTCGCAGGCCCTGACCGGCGAAGCCCTCCACCTGCTGGGTTACCAGCTCCCGCTCGGCTGACTGGAGGGGGTGCGCCTCACCGTCGGCCGAGAGAGCGCTGGTGCAGCGTGGCAGCACCGACTCGGGCGCTCCCTTGGTGTGCAGCCAATCGCGACCTTCCGCGGCATCCAGGGTCGACATCAGCTTGCGCTGCGGGTCGAAGTTGTACTGGTGGATGCGTCCGCGCTCGCGGCTGGCGGCATTGTGCTCAACGCCAAGCAGCCCGGCAGCGGTCAGCAGCGCAACCTCGGTCGGGTCGCCGCTGCTGAGGCTCGCGGACTCCATGCGAGCGTTGTTGCAGACGGCGCCGGCCTCGCCGAGCGCTACGAGCGATGCATCTGGGTGTGGAGCTGACCGCACGACGTCGAGTTCCGTCTCGCCCGCCAGCGTCCAGGCTGAGACGGGGCTCATGCGGTTCTCGGTCAGGGTTCCGGTCTTGTCGGTGCAGATGACATCGGTGGAGCCAAGTGTCTCGACGGCGCTCAGGCGCTTGACCAGCGCTCCGCGGCGGGCGAGCCCGCGGACGGCGACAGCCAGCGCGAGCGTTATCACGGGCAGCAGGCCCTCGGGGACGTTGCCGGCCAGCAGTCCGACGGCGAACACGACGCTGTTATTGAACGACAGTCCGGCGCCGAAGATCGCCACAGGAACGAACGCGACAGCCATCGTGACAGCGATCCCGGCGATCAGCCAGGCGACCCTTCGCACCTGTCTCTCGAGCGGGCTGGGCTCCTCCTTTACGCGCTCGGACAGCGCCGCGATGCGGCCGAGCTCGGTGTGCATGCCGGTCGCGAAGACGACTGCTCGCGCCTCGCCGCCGGTGGCGCTCGTGCCGCTGAAGAGGAGATCCCGCGCTGCGATCCTAGGGACACCCGCGTCGATGAGCTTCGCGGAGCGCAGCGCTGGGGCCGACTCGCCGGTGAGCGTCGACAGGTCCACCTCGACGGCCCCGGAGATCAGGCGCATATCGGCTGCGATGCGGTCGCCCTCCTCGACGACCACGACGTCGCCGGGGACAAGATCTACGGCGACGATCGAGGAGGGCTTCCCGCCGCGTAACACCGTTACATGCTGTGGGAGAAACTGTGCGAGGGCCTCCACGGCCCGCTCGGCCTGCATCTCTTGCACGAATGCGAAGAGAGCGTTGAGCGCGATTACCAGCAGAACGGCGATGGCGACCGTGTCGCTGCCGACCGCAAATGACAGCGCCGCGGCGAGCCACAGCAGCAATGCGAGCGGGTGTGTCAGCTGGCGAGCCAGCTCCCGTGGCCACTTCAGGCCACCGCGTCGTCGTAGCTCGTTGGGCCCGTACTGTATTTGCCGGCGCTCGGCCTCGCGCGTGGAGAGCCCCGTTTTTGAGCTGCGCAAATCCCGCAGCAGCAACTCGACACTCTCGGTCATGTCGATGTCGACTGCCTCCTGTGCGGTGGGACCGTCAGCACTGTCGGGAAGGAGATCCACCGGGCCCGGCCCTTGTTGCTCAACCGTCCGTCAAGCTGTGCGCGAGCACGGGCTCGCGGGTCTGCAGGTACGGAGTGAGGTAGCGCCCGAAGACCTTCTCGGGCGAAGAAGGGGAGTCGGTTGGCTCTGAATGCTGATGTTGGAGGGTCGCGGCGGTGGCCTGGCCGCGCTCGTCGAGCTCTGTTCGCAGGAAGATGGGATGTGGGCCGCCGATCAGCCGGGCGCGCAGCACGTGCTGGACCCGGAGCTCCTTGACGGCGGCCCCGTTCTCAGAGGCAATGCGCTGCGCGATCAGGTCGGCCTGCTGGGCGGCCAGGCCGCCCTGCTTAATCGGGAAGCTCGTCATGTCGCCGGCGGCATACACGTCGGACAGGCCCGTGACGCCACCGAGTGCGTCGGTTGTGATGAAGCCCTCACGGTCGGTTGGGACACCGGTGATCCTTGGCCCCCGCAGCTCGGGTACCGCGACGACACAGTCGGCGTCGAGTGTCCCGCCGGAGTCCAGTGAGAGCGCTCCGCCTCGTTCGACATGATGGGGATGTGACTCACCGATGAAGCGCACTCCTCGCTCGGCCAGGAGATCCGCGACGAGCAGCGAGGCTTGCGAGCCGAAGACCTGCAGGGGAGTGAGCTCGGGGCTCACTAGCACGACCTCGCCCTCGGCTCCCTGCTCCTCGAGGTGAGTGGCTGTGAACAACGCCAGCTCATACAGCGGCAGTGGCCACGAGCAGCCGGGTGGCACGGCAAAGATGACGCGCTGCAGCTCTCCGGCGCGAAGGAGGCTCGTCATGCGGCGGATGTGGTTCACCTCCCGCTGGTCGTGGAACGTCAGCGCGCCGGGGATCGCGGTGGTCGTGCGAGCGCCGATCGCGAGCACAAGGGCGTCGTAGTCCAGGAAAGCAAAGGACTTGAGCCGCACGCTGTGGTCATGGGAAGCGACAGCCTCCAGACGATCCACGCGCAACGACGCGCCCACATCCTCAGCGATCGCTTGGAGGTCATACATGCGCGGCGGAGTCTCGTCGAATGCCTCCGTAGTAGCGGCCGGCTTGTATGCGAGCACGGGGGAAGCCGAGATCAGGGTCACGCGCGCACGCTCGGGCGCGAGCGCGCGTAGGGCGAGCATCGTCTCCACCGCGGCGAACCCGCCGCCCGCTATCAGCACGCGCGCGGGATCCGATCGTGAGGTGGTGCGCGCCATGTTTGGGAAGATCGCATCCCGTCGCTGGCCGGGCATCCGTGAAAACCCCGGAAGCTCGGACCGGGGTACTACGCGCCGCCACCGTCAAGCGTTGCCAGCAGGCGCAGCTCCTCCATCAAAAGGCGCGGCAGCAGGAAGTGCTCGCGCACGTGCTCGCGACCACTGTGGCCGAGCTGCTCGGCCAGCTCGCGGTCATTCAGCAGCTTCAGCATCGCGGTGGCACAGTCCTCGACGGAATTGACTAGCAGGCCACCAACGCCTTCGGGCATCTGCATTGGGATGCCGCCGGCGCGTCCGGCGACGACCGGCGTGCCCTTCCACAGCGACTCGGAGACGACCAGACCGAAGCCCTCGCGGATCGACTTCTGCACGACCACCTCGGAGAGGCGCTGGAAGGCGTTGACCTCGACGTTGCCGACACCCGTGAGGTTGGTGTAGACGTGGATCAGCTCCTCACGCTCGGCTACCTCTGAGACCTGACGGTAGACATCCCATCCCTCGGGGTCGTCGAGCGCCATCGAGCCGACGAGCGCGAGCTGCAGGTCTGGAATCTCCTCGCGTACGAGCCGGTAGGCGTCGATCACCCCGAGCGGGTCCTTCCACTGGTCAAAGCGCGAGACCTGCGTCACGAGCCGTCCCGGGAGGTCCAGCCCGATCCAGTCGAGGATCTGGCTGGCCATATCTCGCTCGAGGTCGATGTTCTTGGGGCTGAGCGGATCGATCGCCGGCGCGATCGCCTCCACTCGCTGCACTGGAAAGCTGGGCGGCACGAACTCGGGCATCGTGAACACCGCCGCGTCGAACTCGGCGAGCAGCGGCTCCAGGAAGCTCCAGGCATCGGGATTGGGCTCACTCGTGTCGATGTGACAGCGCCACACCCAGCGTGCGCCGCCCTTGCCGTGCGCCTGCAGCAGCCCGGCGGGCTGGGGGTCGTGGACGACGATGAAGTCGTAGCCGCCGTCCAGGGTCGCCGCGTTCTCCTGGACACACCGCATGTACGCGGCCTGCTCTACGTCACTCAACGAGCGTGGCGCACCCTGTAGCGCGTTGTGCAGTGCCTTGGTGGCGTGGAAGAAATCCTCATCGCCGCCGATCACCTTCCAGTCAACGGTGAGCCCGAGGTCGCGCAGCAACGGAATGCTGGAGCGCAAGAGCTCGGACACCCCGCCGCCATAGGATGTCGCGTTTACATTGAGGATACGCGCGCCCTTCAGCGCTCGCGCGTGCTCGCGCAGCTCTTGCATGATCTCCTCGGGAGCAACCCCGTCATAGGCGTCGAGCGACCAGCGCCCGACTGTCACCATCTGCAACACGAGCTCATTCTCCTCAAGGTCCCGTCAAATCGCGGCGCTGGAAGAACCACGCGGCGGCGAGCGCCGATACCGCCGCGATCCCGAGCATGATGACGGCGGCGCCGGCGCGAAAGGGCTGCGCGGGGACGAGCCCGACATGCGCGAAGGGGGTCAGTTCGAGCGCCCATTTCGGGACGCTCAGCAGCGCCCCTGTCAGCTGCCAGAGGAACGCAACGGTGACGAGCCCATAGGCGATCCCGCCGCTGGCGCGTGGCACTAGCGCGAACAGCAGCGCCGCGATGCCGAGGAACAGCAGTGTGACCGGCATGCAGTTCGCGCCGGCCTCGAGCATCCGCGCCAGCGAGATGTCCGAGCCCTGCGAGGCCGCCCCAGCCCAGCTGAAGAAGCCCGCCGCCAGTGCCAGCGCAAGCGCGGCCCCCGCCGCCAGCGCAAGCCGCCCGCCGAGCCAGCCACGGCGGCTCACCGGCAGCGCGAGCAGCGTCTCCAGTCGCTCGTCGGCCTCCTCGTGGCGGGCGCCTGCGATCTGCGCGCAGGCGAACAGGCTCACGACCAGGATGAAGAAGATAAACACGAAGGCCATGTACCCGGTGGGTGTAGCGATCGAGCCGCCGCCGAGCTTGGCGATTTCGCGCTGCATGCTCGCGGAGATGTCGGCGGAGGAGATGCTCGTGGAGACCGCTCCCAAGATGAAGGAGAAGCCGCCGACGCTCAGCAGCCAGGCGAGAATCGTGCCCCGCTCGGAGCGCAGTCCTTGGGTGAGCGGCGAGGAGAGCAGCCGCAGGCGCGGGGAGGCGCGCTCGCGCGCGGGCAGCACCCCGGTGCCGACGTCGCGCCCGGCGTAGATCTTTGCGGCCGCGGTGAGCAGCAGCGCGCTGGCCGCGAGCGGCAGCAGCAGGGCGAGCGGCTGTTGGCTGGAGGTGAACGGCCGCAACTCCTCGGCCCAGCCGAGCGGCGTCAGCCAGCGCAGCCAACCTGCGCCGCTCGAGGTGTCGGCCACGACGCGCACCAGCAGCGACACCCCGACAAGCGCATTGCCGAGCTCCAGCGCCATGCGCCGCGTGGGGGCAAGCTGGCTGACGAGCGCGCCGACGCCGACGTAAACGGGTATGACCGACGCGGTGGCCAAGGCCAGGTAGGCCGACCCGCCGGTGGGCAGGCCCGCGAAGACAAACCCCACCGTCTCGGCCAGCCACAGCAGCAGCACACCCGCGGAGATCGCGCTCAGCGCAGCCAAGTAAGCCGTGCGCCTCCTCAGCACCCCCGCCAGCACCAGCTCCATACGCCCGGTGTCCTCCTCGCCGCGCAGCGCGCGCACGGCCGCGAAGATGCCGAAGACCGCGGCGGCGATCGCCAGCGTGCCGCCCACGCGCCAGGCGCTGTAGCCACCGATCGTTACCGGGTCATAGGGATAGCCGTAGAACAGCCGCAGCGCATCGTTGCTGGCGAAGCTGCGCGCGAACGCGAGCCGGTCGGCGAGGGTGGGATAGGCGTGAGCGAAGCCGGCGGGCTGGATGTAGGCGTAGATCAGGAACAGGTAGGCAAAGGCAACGGTGCGAGTGCGAGCGTCGCGAAACGCGCGTCGAGCCAGCGCGCGTGCGCGTGAGAAGCCGCCGTCGACGGGCGCGAAGGTGACCTCTGGCGCCGAGACGCTAGCGCTGGCCACGGCGCTCGGAGCCGTCGTAGTGGTGCAGGAAGATCTCCTCCAGCGACGGCTCGCGGCTGCTCAGCGTCGCGATCGAATGCCCCCCGTCCTCGGCCCCGGCGAGCGCGGCGATCAGCGGACCGATGTCGCCGGAGACCTCGAAGCGCAGCGCGTTCGGCCCCGCGCTCTGCGCGTGCACGCCCGGCAGCGGCTCGATCTCAGGCGCGGCTCCGGAGAAGGTGACCTCGACGGTCTGCGCGGCCAGGTGGCGCAGCTGCTCGAGCGTCCCCTCGTCGACGAGCCGCCCCTCCCTGAGGATGCCCACACGATCGCACAGCGCCTCGACCTCGCTGAGGATGTGCGAGGAGAGAAAGACCGTCTGGCCGCGCTGCCGGGCCTCCTTGACGCAGTCGCGGAAGACGACCTCCATCAGCGGATCGAGCCCGCTGGTCGGCTCGTCGAGCAGCAGCAGATCGGCGCGCGAGGCCAGCGCCGCGATCAGCTGCACCTTCTGGCGGTTGCCCTTCGACAGCGCCCTGATCTTCTTGTTCGGCTCCAGCTGAAAGCGCTCCACGAGCTGCTCGCGGTAGGGAACGTCGGCGCCGCCGTGCAGGCGGGCGAGGAACTCGAACGTCTCGGCGCTCGTCAGCGCGGGCCAGAGGAACGGCTCGCCGGCGACGTAGGCGACGCGCCGGTGAGCCTGGACGGGATCGCGCCAAGCGTCGATGCCGAAGACCTCGGCGTGCCCGCCGCTGGGCCGGTGCAACCCCAGCAGCAGGCGGATCGTGGTGGTCTTGCCCGACCCGTTCGGGCCGAGGTACCCGTACACCTCGCCCTCTCCCACCGACAGGTCGAGTCCATCCAACGCGAGCGTGCTCCCGTAGCGCTTGGTCAGTCCCTCCGTGCGAATCGCGGGTTCCACGAAGTCTCCTCGCCAATGCAGGACATCACGCAAGCAGGCTATTGCGATTGCAGCCAGCGGGTATCAGCCTTCGCCCACACCGGGACTCAGGGAAAAGCCGCAGCGAGAACGAGTCGGTCTGGCAAGGCGATCAGTGCTTGTCTGCGGCGTGGGATGATCCGGCAGTGCGGGCGATACAGATAGAGCGCCCCGGCGTGCTGCGCTCGGTGGAGCTGCCCGAGCCTACGCCGGGACCCAACCAGTTGCTCGTGCGGGTTCATGCATGCGGTGTGTGCCGCACCGATCTGCACCTGCTCGACGGGGAGGTCGAGATTCCCCGGCCTCCGATCGTTCCCGGCCATCAGATCGTCGGGACCGTGATCGGTCGTGGTGATCGAGCTGAGGCCAGCGAGACTGAGCCATTGGAGCCCGGCACGCGGGTAGGTATTCCGTGGCTGGGGTGGACGTGCGGTCGCTGTCGCTACTGCCTCAGCGGCCGGGAGAACCTCTGCGATCTCGCGCGCTTCACCGGGCGGGACATCGATGGCGGCTTCGCAGAGTTGACGCTGGGCGACGAGCGCTACTGCTTTGCGCTTCCCGAGGGCTACTCCGACCTCGAGGTCGCTCCACTGCTGTGCGCGGGACTGATCGGCTATC
>DAIOGX010000050.1:0-2593 GCA_036744995.1 Solirubrobacteraceae bacterium
TGCTCGGGCTCGATTATCAGTCGGTGGACGACCTGAAGGCGGCGCTCGACACGCTTCCTGCCCCTGCCGCCGGCTAGGGAGCTGGTTCGTCGAGTGCTCCCCGGCAAGCTTGCGCGCCAGCGTGCTCTTCCCCGCCTGACGTGGGCCGAGCAGCGCCACCACGCGGGCATAACCCATCGCGTAGACGGCGGTGCCGGCGACATTCCGTTCTACGAACTCCACGATGCCCCTTGCTAACTCGGAGTAAGCGTGCTGCTAACTCGGAATTGGCCGTTCGCTCCGATATCCACGCCGCCGCCGCGCCTGAACGGGGAAGATCAGTGGCTCATCGGTGCCATGGAGCAGCAGCCGCGCGGTGGCTTGGGGTGAGTCGGCAGGGCGGATGGCGGTCGTCGCTCCCGAGCGGTGGTTGAGCTCAGTGCACCGAGGCGCCCAGCGCGGCGATCGGCGACAACCCGGTTGCGCTCTCGCTCTCGCTCTCGCCGGACGGACGGTCCGCGCCGGCACGTGCGGCATATAGCTCCGCCAACTCCAGCTGGAGGCTGCGTGGTGGCTCATCGGGCGCCGGCGAGCGCCGGTGCCAGCCACCCCCGCCGTCCAGATCCCACGAGTTCTGGTTGTCGGCGAAGCCACGTTCGAGCGTGTCGAGCAGCTCTGCGCGCAGCGCCGCGGACTCGATCGGTACGGCCAGCTCGACGCGATGATCGAGGTTGCGCGGCATCAGGTCGGCCGAGGCGATGTACACCGTGTGCTCTCCGTCGCGTTCGAAGGCGTAGACGCGCGAGTGCTCGAGCAGCCGGCCTACGATCGAGACCACCCGGATGTTCTCGGAGATTCCCTCGAGGCCGGGGCGCAGGCAGCAGATACCACGCACGTTCAAGTCCACCCGCACGCCTGCCTGGGATGCCCTGTACAGCGCGCGGATGCAGCGCCCGTCGACGAGCGAGTTCATCTTCATCGCGATCCGCGCCGGGGAGTCATCGGAGTGGGCGGCGATCGTCTGCTCGATCTCCTCGATGATGCCATCGCGCAGGTGATTGGGCGCCATCAGCACCTTGCGATAGTGCAGCGGCCGGCCATAGCCGGTGAGGTAGTTGAACATGTCCGCCACGTCCGCGCCGATCTGCTCGTCGGTCGTGAACAGCCCAAAGTCGGTGTACAGCCGCGCGGTCGCGGAGTGGTAGTTGCCGGTGCCGATATGCACGTAGTTGCGCACCCCGTCGCCCTCGCGGCGCACGACGAGCACGCACTTGGCGTGCGTCTTCAGCGCTGGCTGGCCGTAGACGACGTGCACCCCGGCCTCCTCCAGCGCCTTGGCCCAGTGGATGTTCATGTGCTCATCGAAGCGCGCCTGCAGCTCGACCAGCGCCACCGCCTGCTTGCCCCGCTCGGTGGCGTCGATCAGAGCCGGCACCAGCGGCGAGTCGTCGCTCGTGCGGTAGACGGTCTGCTTGATCGCGAGCACGTTCGGGTCCGCCACTGCCTGCTCGACGAAGCGCTCAACAGAGGTGGAGAACGAGACATAGGGATGGTGCACGAGCAGGTCGCCTTCGCGCATCGCGCCGAGCACGTCCGGCCGCTTGCCCTCGTGGCGCAGCAGCCGCGGATGGGTGATCCCAACCAAAGGCTCCTCGCGCAGCTCGGCATGGCCGGGCAGTTTTACGATCTGCCACAGCGCGCCCATGTCAAGCAGCCCGTCGACCGGGTAGACCTCATCGTCCTGCACCCCCAGGAGGCCCGCTAGCTCCTCCCGCAGCTGCTCTGAGCAGTGGGCGCCAACCTCGACGCGTACGACCTCGCCGAAGCGCCGGCGACGCAGCTCGTCCTCGACCGCCTGCAACAGGTCGGCGGCGTCGTCTGAGACCTCTAGGTCGGCGTCGCGGGTGACCCGAAAGACGTCGTAGTCGGCGATCTCCATCCCCGGGAACAGCGCGTCTAAGTGGTGGGCGATCACGTCCTCCAGTGGCACCAGCAACGCCGGCTTGGGCGCGGGCTGCTTGAGCGTCACGAACCGGGGCAGGATCTCGGTTGGTACCTTCACGCGCGCGAACACCGTCTCCTCGGTCATCGGGTCACGCACGAGTACGGCCAGGCTGAGCGACAGGTTGGAGATGTAGGGGAACGGGCGGCCGGGGGCCACTGCCAGCGGCGTGAGCGCTGGGAAAATCGCCTGTTGGAAATGCCTGGCCAGATCCGCGCGCCGCTCCTCGTCGAGCTCCCGCACGCCGACCACGTGGATGTCGTGGTCGGCCAGGGCTCCTCGCAGCCGTCCTTCGAAGCAGTCGGTCAGCCTTTGGCCCAGCCCGATCGCGCGCTCGCGGATCCGGGCGATCGTCTCCGAGGGGGTGTGACCGTCCTGGCTCGGGTTCTCCACGCCGGCGTCGATCTGGTCGCGCAGACCGGCCACTCGCACCATGTAGAACTCATCGAGGTTTGTCGTGTAGATGGCGCAGAACTTCACTCGCTCCAGCAGTGGAACCAGCTCGTCCTCGGCCAGCTGCAGCACGCGCTCGTTGAAGTCCAGCCACGACAGCTCGCGGTTGATGTAGAACGAGGGATCGCGCAGGCCGACCTCTGCCCGGTCGATCTCTGC
>DAIOGX010000050.1:2693-14527 GCA_036744995.1 Solirubrobacteraceae bacterium
CTCTGCCCGGTCGATCTCTGCATGGTTGCCGTCGTGGTGCTCGTGCTCGCTGGCCAGGGGGCTCATCAAGCTATACCTTGGCACACGCGCTAGGGTAAAGACGGAGAGGCTAATGGCTCGTCAGCTCTGGCTACTACGTCACGCCGAGGCGGAGCCCCATGGCACGCGCTCGGACGCCGCGCGCAGGCTGACCGCCCGCGGCGAAGCTCAGGCACGCACGGCGGGCATCGCGCTGGCGCGGCTTGGAGCGACCTTCGACGCTGCGCTGTTCAGCCCCAAGGCGCGTGCGCGCCAGACCGCGGAGCTGGCCGCTGAGTTGTGGAGCTCTGAGGAACTCGAGCGGTTGGGGGCACACCCGCCGCTGGCCGGTGATTTCGACGCTCGCCAGGCACTCGACGCGCTGGCTGGCATCCCCGCCGACGGACGTTTGCTGCTCGTGGGCCACGAGCCGACACTCTCGAGCGTTGTCGGCGACCTCACGGGCGGTCTCGTGGACCTCAAGAAGGGCGGCTTGGCGGTGGTCAGCCTAAAGGGTGCCGGCGGTGAGCTCGTGGTCCTGCTGCGACCCCGCGAGCTTGCCCTGATCGCTGGCGGTGTGGGCGGGGCTCCAATCAGCGGGCACTGAAGCGGGGATATCGACCTCGAGCGGCTCGGCCGCGAACCGGTAGCCGATACCGAAGTGGGTATGGATATAGCGCCATTGCGGCGAGGCTTTCTCCAGCTTCTGGCGCAGCTTGCGCACGAACACGTCGACCGAACGGTCGCCGCGGACCATCGCATAGCCCCACAGGCTCGAATATATGTCCTCGCGCTCGAGCACCCGTCCCTCGGCGGCGGCGAGCAGCTCGATCAGCTCGAACTCACGCCTTGTCAAGTCGATGCTCTGGCCGCCTACGAACGCCTGGAAGCGATCGGAGCGGATTGCGACCTCGCCGGCGGTCACCGGCTTGGTCTCGCCCCTGCTCGTGCTGCGGCGGCGGCGACGCACAACGCCCTGCACGCGGGCGATGACCTCCTCGGGATGACAGGGCTTGGTGATCCAGTCATCCGCGCCCAGACGCAGCCCGCGCACTCGCTGGGCTACGGTCGAGGGGCCGGTGCAGACGACGATGCCCAGCTCGGGCAGCGCGCCGCACAACCGCTCGAGCCACGTCCAGGCATGCGGCCCCAGCACGGTCAGGTCGACGACCAGGGCGCTGAGGCGCATCGACGCGATCGCATCGGTCGGCACCGGGCTGGCGAGCACCCGGTGCTCCCAGCCGAGGCGATCTAAGCGCTTGCTCAGAACCTGGATGAAGCCGCTGTCGCGATCGAGAACGGCTATGCGAAGTGATGTGGAGGAGGCCGAAGATGCTCCGCCGGAGCTTGACGTGACCCCCCGATCCTCAGCGCGAACGCTTGCCGTCATCGAGGCGCAGTGTAGGCGATCGGAGGGACCTGTGAGCGTTCTGTCCACGAACGTCACAGAATGTTTACAGGAAAAATATGCAAATTGCGGGCATGATCGAGGCGTCTCGCAGGCTCCATCGGTAGTTTCGCGGGTTCCCAACCCAGGCTCCCAACCGAACACGGCAGGCGTATCGCAGACTTCATCTGTACGTCTCGTGGGCTCAGCCCCTACGAGCCCCTACGGAATCAGAGCGTCTCGCGGACGCAAGTCAGAACGTCTCGGGGGTCGAATCGGGGGCCGAATCTGGGCGGGCGCCGGCCGGATGGGAGGAGTCTGAGAACTCGCGAAACAGGCCGGTGACCACAAATGCCACCTGCTCGCCGATGTCAACCGCGTTGTCGCCGATTCGCTCCAGGGCGCGGGCGACAAGGATCATGTGCATCGCCCACTCGCGCGTGTCCGGGTCGTCGCCGATCTCGATCGCCATCCGGAAGATCTCGCGGTTGAGGCGATTGATCTCGCGGTCCTGACGGACGAGGTCCTCGGCCAGGCCGACGTCGCGACCGGAGAAGGCGGCCTTGGATTGGGTGACCTCCGAGCGCGCGAACGCGCCCATCTTCGCGAGCGCTTCGAGCACCTCCTGTCGCACCGGCGGCTCGTGCCCGGAGAGCGGGATCAGCTTGGCGATGTTCACGCACTGGTCGCCCATCCGCTCGATGTGCTTGATCATGTGCAGCAGGGCGGCGACCAGCCGCAGGTCGCCCGCGACCGGCGCCTGCAGTGCGAGCAGCGAGAGGATGCCCTGGTGGACCTCCAGGTAGCGTCCGTCTACGCGGTCGTCGTCGGCGATCACCATCTGGGCGAGCTCGACATCCTGGTGGTTGAGCGCCTCGAGCACGCGGTCAAGCTGCTCGACGATCAGGTCGAGGCCTCCCAGCGCGTGGGTCTCGAGCTTCTGTAGCTGCTGCTGAAAGTGCGCCCGCCCTTGCTGGGCGTCTCCGATCTCTGATGATCGTGCGGAGGCAGGGTCTGACGCGCTGGGGGGTGCCGTCGGCGAGCGTCCCTGCCGGCCGGAATTAGCCGAACTTTCCGGTGACATATTCCTCGGTTCGTGAATCGGTGGGGTTGGTAAAGATCTCTTCCGTCGGGCCGACCTCGACGAGCTTGCCGCTGAGCATGAATGCGGTGCGGTCGGCCACGCGCGCGGCCTGCTGCATGTTGTGGGTGACGATCACGATCGTCACCTGCGCCTTCAGCTGATCGATCAGCTCCTCGATCTTCAGCGTCGCGATCGGATCGAGCGCCGAGCAGGGCTCGTCCATCAGGATCACCTCGGGATCGACCGCGAGCGAGCGCGCGATGCACAGTCGCTGCTGCTGGCCCCCCGACAGTCCGGCGCCCGGCTCTCCCAGGCGGTCCTTGACCTCCTCCCACAGGCCGGCGCTGCGCAACGCCGCCTCGACCTTGGCGTGTAGATCGCTGTGGCTGCGGCCGCGACCGCCTGCGCTGAGGCGCGGGCCGGCGGCGACGTTGTCGAATACCGACATCGTCGGGAACGGGTTCGGCTTCTGGAACACCATGCCGATCGCGCGGCGCACCGCCACGACGTCCACCGAGGAGTCGTATAAGTCGAGATCGTCCAACAGCACCCTGCCCTCGGCGCGGGCGCCCGGGATCTCCTCGTGCATGCGGTTGATGCAGCGCACCATCGTCGACTTGCCGCACCCCGAGGGGCCAATGATCGCGGTCACCTGGTTGGCGCGGAAGTCGAGGTCGACGCCCTTGACCTGCTCGGCCTCGCCGTAGAAGGCGCGCAGCTGCTCCAGCCTGACGCTGAGCCCAGGCTTGGCGTCGACCGTGCTCGACGCGTCCTCGACGCGTGGCTCCGTGAGGACCCGGGCCGCCTCGGGCGTCTGCGGCCTGATCCGTTCGTGACCGCTCTCGGTTTGGCTCTCGGGCTCCATGTCAGCCACTCTCGAGGGCGGTCCATCGGATGTCATGCAAGGCGACTCCTTCGCGAGACGAGGCGGGCGATCAGATTGAGCAACAGGATCATCACGACCAGTGTGAGCGCTGCTCCCCAAGCACGGTTTACCACGGCCGTGGTCGGAGATGTGACGTCACTGTAGATTTGCACGGGCAGCGAGTTCATGAACTGGCCGAGGTTGAAGTTGGTCTTCAGCGTCGCCGCGGCGGTGAATAGGAGCGGCGCGGTCTCCCCGGCGGCGCGTGCGATCGCGAGCAGCACCCCGGTGACCATCCCCGGCAGCGCGGTCGGCAGGACGATCGAGAAGATCACCCTAAAGCGCGGCGCCCCCAAGGCGAGCGCCGACTCGCGCAGCGCGCCCGGGACCAGCAGCAGGACCACCTCGGCCGAGCGGATCACCACCGGGAGCATCAGCAGCGCCAGCGCGAATGACCCCTTGTAGCCCGCGTAGGAGCTGCCGGTGCCGACGACCAGCACGATGTACACGAACAGGCCGAACACGATCGACGGCACGCCGGTGAGCACGTCGACGAAGAAGCGCACCAGCTGGGCGAACCAGCTGTTCTTGCCGTACTCGACCAGCCACACCGCGACACCGATTCCGATCGGGATCGCGATCGCCGAGGCCAGCGCGACGATCTCGATCGTGCCGAGGATCGCGCTCTTGATCCCGCCGATGCTCGAGCTTTTGAAGAACGTGTTGCCGGTTGGGTCGGTCGTGAAGAAGTTGACGCTCCACGAGCCGACGCCCTTGAGCAGGAGGTAGTAGATGATCAGTAACAGCGGGATCAGCGCCAGGACCGTGGCTGCGAGGATGCCGCCACGAGCGATTCGGTCCTTGCGCCGGCGTGCTGGGCTGACATCGAAGCGGGCCAAGAGGGCAGCCGGTGTTTCGCGTGTGCTCATGTGCTCACCGGCCAGCGCGTGCGCCCGCCGTCGCCCCCGCCCATGTGCCCACGGCTCGCGCTCATTCCTCCACAGCGACAGCGCGTGCTCACGCGCCCATCACCCCTGCGATCGGCGGAGCGCCAGCGGCGTGGTCGAGTGCGGTGGTCTTCAGCCGGCTCGTGCGGGAGGCCCTCGACACCAAGAGCCGTGCCACGCCGTTGACGAGCAGTGTCAGCACGAACAGGACCAGCCCCGCGGCGAACAGCGCCGAGCGGTGCAGGCCCTGCGCCTCGCCGAACTCGTTGGCGATCACCGCGGCGAGACTGTAGCCTTGGCCGAACAGGTGGCTGCCCAGCCGGGGCGCGTCGCCGATCAGGATCGTTACGGCGATCGTCTCGCCGATTGCCCGGCCGAGACCTAGCATCGCGCCGCCGACGATGCCGGAACGACAGTAGGGCAGGACGGCGGTGCGGATCATCTCCCAGCGCGTGGCCCCCAGCCCCAGCGCTGCCTCCTTGTGATCGGCGGGCACTGTGGTCATCACCTCGCGGCTGATCGCGCTGACGATCGGCAGGATCATGATCGCCAGCACCAGCCCGGTGACGAAGTCGTTGGGGATCGTCACCAAGCCACCGCCGATGAACGGGATGAACGACAGCCGGTCGGCCACCCATTGCTCGGTCCCCTGCAGTTTGGGAGCGAGAAAGAAGATGCCCCACAGCCCATACACGACCGACGGAACCGCGGCCAGCAACTCGACCAGGATCGTCAGCGGCGCGCGTAGGCGCAGCGGGCACAACTCGGTCGCGTAGATCGCGGTGGCGACGGCCACCGGGACGCCGATCAAGAGCGCGAGCCCTGAGGTGATCAGCGTCCCGACGACCAGCGGCAGCGCTCCGAACCGTTCGGCGCTGACGTTCCAGTCGTTGCCGAACACGAAGCCACCCACGCCTTCCTTGGCGAACGCCGGCCGGGCCTGGCCGACGAGACGGATGAAGAAGTAGACGATCAGCGCCAGGATCAGCGCCGCCAGCGCCGTCAGGCCGTACTTCAGCGCGCGGTCGGGCAGACGCGCCAACGGCGAGCGCTCGAGAATCGAGCGCTCGCCGCCGGGAATCGATGCTGCCTCCAACGCGTCTTATCCCTGGCGAACCGGCGGACGACGCTCAGCCGACATCAGCTCTATTTCCACCGCTGTCTGCATGGTCGTCATGGGTCTATCCGATTCGTTTTGTGTCCGTTGCGACTCATTAGCCGCCGAGCGGCGATCCATTGCACTGAAGGCCCGCCGCGGCCGCCTTGGACTTGGCCAGGATTGCGGCCGGTAGTCCCGCGTAGTCGGCCTGGGAGAGGACTGCCTGCCCTTGCCCGAGCCCGTAGTCGATGAACTTCACGACGCCCTTGGCGGCGGCTTCGCCGCCGGGCCCGCCCGCCTTGCAGAGGTCCTTGTTGACGACGATGAACGTCTGCGAGGTGATCGGGTAGGCGGCAGGTGCGCTGGGGTTCTTGATCTTGATGCCGAGGTTCGCCGGCACCGCGATGCCTTCGGCCGCCGCGCTGGTCGAGTTCAGGGTCGGTGCCACGAACTGTCCCGCCTTGTTCTTCACCGATGCGTAGGTGAAGTTGTGCTGCAGCGCGTAGGCCTGCTCGACGTAGCCGACCGCGCCCGCGGTCTGCTGGACCGCGCCGGCGACTCCCGCGTTGCCCTTTGCGCCGGTGCCCGTTGGCCACTGTACGTCCTTGCCTTCGCCGACCTTGCTCTTGAATTCGGGGTCGACGGCCGCGAGGAAGCCGGTGAAGCCAGCGGTCGTGCCCGAGGAGTCCGAGCGGTGGATCACGGTGATCGCGGTGCTGGGGAGGTTGACTCCCGGGTTCAGCGCCTTGATCTCCGCGTCGTTCCAGGACTTGACCTTGCCCAGGTAGATGTCGGCGATCGTCTTGCCGTCCAGCTTCAGGCCGGTCTGCACGCCCGGCAGGTTGTAGGAGACGGTGATCGCGCCCAGGAACATCGGGATCTGCACCGCGGGGCTGCCGTTCTTGGCGATCGCTGCTTCATCCGCCGGCTTTAGCGGCGGGTCGCTAGCGCCGAAGTCGACGGTCTTTGACTCGAGCGAGGTGATGCCCGCACCCGAGCCGACGGCCTGATAGTTGACGGTCAGGGGGGACAGCGACGAGGCCCACTGCTCATAGACCGGGGCGGCGAACGTCGAGCCGGCTCCGGAGATTGTTCCGGACGCCCCGCTTGATGATGATGATGAGGAAGTCGTGCTCGAGGCGCTGCTCGAGCTGCTGGACGATTTGGAGCTGCTGCCGCACGCGGCGAGGCCGAGCGCGAGCAGTACAACGCCCACGAGCGCGCCTATCTTGTTCTTGATGATCACAACGACATCTCCTCTGCTGGATTGTGCGTGTAGACGGCTGGCTGGGCTCGCGAAAGCTCGCTGCCGGTCCGATGCTGCGGTGCCAGTCTGTTAACCGCCGGACGCCCCGATGTGAACATCTCGTGAAAGCCTGGCCCATCAACCTGTCCATCGATCCATCCCGTCTACCCGTCTATCCGTGCGTGGGCTTCCAATGGGGGAGGGGCCTTTCCGGTGTTCGGCGACTGCCCGGTTGTGGCCTCTCGCGAGGGCTGGGCCTGGAAGCGGTAGCCGAATCCCGGATGGGTGTGGATGAAGCGGCGGTCGGGCATAGCCGTCTCGAGCTTGACACGCAGCTTGCTCACGTAGACGTCGACGGAGCGGTCTCCGTTCCGCAACTCTCCACCCCACACCGTCGCGTAGAGCTCTTCTCGCGTGACGATTGCGCCCTGCCGTCTCGCCATTGCCACCAACAGCTCGAACTCTCGCACCGACAGGGTGAGCGCTCGTCCCGTGGCGAGCACGAGTCCCTCGCCCAGCCTGATCTCGAGCTCCCCGGCGTACAGTGTGTTCGCGCTCTCCGGAAGGGCCGCCACGTGCATAGACTCGCGGTCCGATACCGGTCGCGGGGTTGCAAACTCGTAATCGACTCGTGAAAAAATCGTGAAGGAACTGAAGGATGCGCGGGTGCGCAATATCCTCGGCTCGGCCATGAGTTTCCTCCGACGCCGCGGCGGCGCAAATATTCTCGCCTCAGTCCTCGCTTCACCGCTGAGCTTCCTCCTGCGCTACGGCGGCGCAATATCCTCGCTCGAGCGATGAGTTTCCTCCCACGCCGTGGCATCGACAGTACCCTGATGGCCCTGGTCGAGGAGGCTGGACGCAACGTGCAGCGCTGCGGCTTCCTGCTACGCGATCTGCTGGTCGAGTATCCCGAGCATGCCACGCTGGCCCAGGATCTGAAGGTGTGCGAGCAGGAAGGCGACCGCATCACTCACGACATCATCCACCGGCTGGCTGGGCGTGGGCGAGTGAGAGCTCCCTTCGACGCCGGCGACGGCTACGCTCTGGCGACCGCGCTCGACGACATTGTCGACCATTCTGAGCAGGTCGCCGCCCAGCTTGGGCTCTACGGCGTGGAGGCCCCGATGGAGCAGGCCGTCGAGTTCACCGAGGTGCTCGTGGGAGCCGGTGAGCAGATCGCCCGGGCGCTGCGCTGCCTGCGCACGGGCACCGAGCTCGCTCCGCACCTGGTCGAGATCCACCGCCTCGAGAACGAGGGTGATCGCCTGCAGCGCGATGGCGTGGCCTCGCTGTTCGCGGGGGGGATAGACCCGATGGTGGTGATCCGCTGGAAGGATATTTTCGAGTCGCTCGAGGCTGCGGTCGACGCCTGTGAGACGGTCGCCCATGTGCTCGAGGGCATCACGCTCAAGCAGCGCAGACGACGGCCGCGCTGAGAACCTGTTTCAGAATAGGTGGTGTGGTCGGGGTGTTCATGGATGATTGAATGCCCACCCACCCGACTGATCGGATGCCCACCCACCCGGCGAAGCGTATGCTGCCGATCATCCGGGATCGCCCAGCATGTGCTGGACGATCTTTGATCGGTCGTCACGTGGCGACGATCGAAGATCCACGGGATCTTCGATCGGTCCAGCGCCGTAGATCAAGATCCCACCCACCCGCATCCGGGCGTGCCGATCTTCCTGAAACAGGTTCTGAGAGTGGTACGCCGTCGAACGGGCGGGATGTCGGCTACCCCAACACCGTCTCGGCTATTCCAGCACCGTCTCGGCTACACCAGCACCAGCACAGTCTCGGCTACCCCAACACGAGCACAGTCTCGGCTATCCAAGCACCGTCGCTGGAGCGCTCGTTTCAATCTGCGTTCCGCTGGCACTGGGATTGCCTATGAAGAACATCTGAAACGGGGTTGAGGCGCCCGCCGCAACTTCGGGCAGCAAGGCGCGGCCGGCCGCGACGATCGTGCCCGCGCGGCGCGCGACCGCGAAGACCACCAGGCTTCGCTGCGCGATTTTCGAGCGGTTGCGCACGGTGCCCGGCGCTGCTTCGCCGGAGGATGCTTCGCCGACGCGCGGCCCCTCGATTTCGATGCGCGGTTCCGCTTCCGTTCCACTCACGATGGAGGCCTCCCCGACGATGGCGCTGACGCTCACCGGCGCGCCGGCGGAGGGGATCTGGTCGTCCACCCACGTCACCGAGCCGTGCGCGGGCAACGAGGGGATTGACGTGAGCGCCGCTTCGAGGCCCGGGGCGTTGTTCTGGAAGACCGTCTGTCCGCTCGCGTTCTTGACGGTGATCGCGATCGGCGCCGAGCGCAGGGTGTGCGCGGTGGTGTTGCGCACGGTGATCGCCGCCGCGGCGCCTTCGGAGTCGCGCACCACGGTGGCGCCGAGCACTTCGACCTGAGTGCTCGCGCGCGCGATCGACAACCCTTTCTGCGCGGGCGTCGTGTGCTTCGCTTCAAGCTTTTCCAGCTTCGCGCTCTTTTCTGCGGTCGTTTCACAGCCCGTGAGTGCCAGCGCCATCAGTGCCACCATCGCAAGCACGACGCCGCTTCTGGCTACCCCGACGCCCGTCCCGCCGTCGCGGTCGGTCTGCCTCACCACCGTTCTCATACCTGCATTCATTCACTCTCGCGCGCGGGCGTTGACCCTCACCGCAAGCAGGCCAGACGGCCTCACCCGAAGGCCCCACTGACAGACGGCCTCACCCGAAGGCTCCGCTGATGTACTCGCGCGTGCGTTGCTGGGCCGGCCGGTCGAACACCTGCTCACTGGGTCCGTACTCGATGAGCTCCCCCAGGTGCATGAACGCGACATGGTCGGCTACGCGGAAGGCCTGCTGGAGGTTGTGTGTGACGATCACGATCGCCACGCTGTCGCGCAGGCCCACGATCAGCTCCTCGATCGTGGCGGTTGAGATCGGGTCGAGCGCCGAGCACGGCTCGTCCAGCAGCAGCACCTCCGGCTGAGCGGCCAGCGAGCGCGCGATGCATAGCCGCTGCTGCTGGCCGCCGGAGAGTTTTAGGGCCGAGCGGTCGAGGTCCCCGGCGACCTCCTCGTACAACCCGGCCCTGCGCAGCGCGTCATCGACGGCGTGCTCGAGCTCCGCTCCACGCCGCCGTCGTCGTCCGCGCTCAGGACGCTCGGCCAGTGCGTAGGCGACATTGTCGAAGATGCTCATCGGGAACGGGTTGGGCTGCTGGAAGACCATCGACACGCGCCGGCGTAGGGCGTTGACCTCCAGCTCGTGGATCTCCTGCCCTTCGAGCGTGATCCGCCCGGCCCGCGCCGCCCCGGCGGTGACCTCGGTGAGGCGGTTCAGCGAGCGCAAGAGCGTCGTCTTGCCCGACCCCGAGGCGCCGATCAGCGCGAGCACCTCGCCCTGGCGCACGGGCAGGCTGACGTCGCGCACCACCCAGTTATCGCCATAAGCCAGCCATACCGATTCGATCTGCATCCGCTCGCGCACGTTGCCGGCCGGCGGCCGCTCGGCGCGCAGCCGCGCGGAGGCGGAGGGGCGCGCCGCCACGGCGCCGTTGGGGGTCGCGGTGGGCGTGGCCACGTGCGGTTCCCGTCCGACGGCGATCCGCCGCACGGGGGGTGGCGTCACCCGCTCCACCGGGACCTCAACCCTCGCAGCAGCAGCCGCCCGCCGCCATCTGCCCGCTCATGGGCGCCGGTTATGCGGGTCACGACAAAGTTGAGTGCCAGCACGATCATCAGCAGCACGAAGGCGGCGGCGTAGGCCTTCTGGTGGGAGTTGCCCTCACCGGCCGGGGAGTTTTCGTAGATGTAGCTCGTCAAGGTCGATCCCGTGCCGCGCAGCGTGCCGATGATCGGCGCGCTGCCAACCGGTTCGGTTCTCAGGGTCGCGCCGAGCATGAATATCACGATGGCCGTGTCGCCGATGATGCGGCCCATGCCGAGCACGACGCCGCTGGCGATGTTTGGGCGGATCGCCGGGAGCAGCACGCGCCAGATCGTCGTGGCGCGCGTCTTGCCCAGCGCGTAGGAGGCCTCGCGCATGCGATCTGGAATCTGCGCCAGCCCCTCGCGCGTCGCGCCGACGATCAGTGGAAACGCCAATACCGCCATCATCGTGCCCGCCGTCAGGAAGGACGTCCCAGTGACGGCTCCGCCGGCGGTGGTATCGGACAAGAAGCCGAGGAAGCCCTCGGAGAAGATGAGCAGTCCAAAGATTGCCAAGAGGACGCTGGCTACGCCGGCGATCATCTCGATCGCCGACTCCACCGCACGCGCCAGCTGCGGTGGGCGTCCGTACTCCGACAGCCACGTTGCCAGCGCGACGCCGATCGGGGCGGCTATCAGAGTGCCGATGGCGGTGATGATGAACGTCCCCTCGAGCGGATCAAGAAATCCCCCGGATTTGCTCTGCTGCAGTTCCGACGACGGAGACTGCACGAACAGGCTGAGGTGCAGATAGGAGACCCCTTCGACGAACATGAAGAGGACGATCCCGATCACGATCAGGCACAGGGCGATGCCGGTCGCCCAGCACAGCCAGTAGCCGATGCGATCGACCAGCGGCCAGGAGGCGGTGCTCTGCTGGCGCGGGCGCGTCACGCTCAGCCCCGCCGGCGGCCTCGTCACGTCGGCCGGGGTGAACGTGCTCATCGGGGACGTCCCCCTCGGAGACGTCCCCCCAGGTGGCGACTCGGTGAGCGAAGTGTGACCGGCTGGCCGATCTTCGGTCGGTGAGCGATCGAGGACACAGATCCACCGCTACTACGAGATCCACCGCTACTACGCCGACATGGGCACGCAGGGCGAGCTGGTCTATCCTCCGCCCCGGACCCGCCCAGGAAGCGTGGCGTCCTCTGCCAGTGGGTGATCGAGCGCACAGATCCACCGCCGGCCGGTTCGGTATGCGTGCTCATGCGCGGATCCCGTGGCGCTTCAAGGGCTGCTTGGCGGCCCAGCCGGCGAACGACAGCATTGCTGCCGAGACGAGCAGGACGGCCGCCATCGCATAGGCGGTGTGGGCCGCGGCTGGAATCGTCAGTGCGTGCACCAGCTGCACGATCGTCGCCGCCAAGGGTCTGACCGGCTCGAATAGGAAGGTGATGCCGTCGAGTGGGTTGGCCGCGAAGCCGCGTGAGCCGGCGACCATCGAGAGCATGATCGCCTCGCCGAGCGCGCGCGCGGTGGCGAGCACGGTC
>DAIOGX010000051.1:0-14212 GCA_036744995.1 Solirubrobacteraceae bacterium
GTCGCGTCCGGGTCGCTCGCCGGCGCCGAGATGATCACCTTCTTGGCGCCCTGGGCCAGATGCTTGGCGGCGCTGTCGCGATCGGTGAATAGCCCCGTCGACTCGATCACCACGTCCACGCCCAGCTCTCCCCACGGCAAGGCCGCCGGGTCGCGCTCGGCCAGCACCTGAAGGGCGCGCCCGTCCACCTCCAGCGCGCTCTCTCCACTGGCGCCCACGGTGCCCGGGTAGGGACCCAGGATCGAGTCGTACTTGAGCAGGTGCGCGAGCGTCGCGGAGTCGGTCAGGTCGTTGACCGCCACCCACTCGATCTCTCCTTGAACCTCATCCCCCCGAGCCTTGGCGGCGCGGAACATGTTACGGCCGATCCGACCGAATCCGTTGATCCCCACGCGTACGGGCATTCATTGCCTCCTGGAGCGAAAATGAACGATGCCGGGCCTCAGGAGCGCTGCTCCGTCGCCCGGCGTGTGCGCGGGGGAGGCTATCAGCGCCCGGTTCCGTGGGCCGGGCCGAGGGATCGGTCCGGGCCTGCCCTCAGGAGCCCCCGGGGCGCTTGTCGATGTCGCGGTGGGCGACCGCCACGTCGAGATCGTCGTGGTCGCGGTAGCGCTCGGCCAGGTGCTCTGCGATCGCGACCGAACGATGGCGCCCACCAGTGCAGCCGATCGCGATCACCAGGTGCGCCTTGCCCTCGGCGACGTACTGTGGCAGCAGGAAATCCAGCAGGGGATGCAGATGCTCATATAGCTGCTCCAGCCGCCCATCGCGGGCGATGTACTCGATCACCCGCTCGTCGCGACCGGTCAGGTCGCGCAGCTCGGGCTCCCAGTGGGGGTTGGGCAGGAAGCGCACGTCGAACGCGAGATCCTCCTCGCGTGGAGGGCCGTGCTTGAAGCCGAAGCTCATGAACTGAAGCGCGAGCCTGCCGGCGGTCTTGCGGGGCAGGAACTCATCGGCGATCTTCCCTCGCAGCATCGCCGCGGACATGCCGGTCGTGTCGATCACCATGTCCGCGCGGCTGCGCAGCGGCTCGAGCAGCGCCCGCTCGGCAGCCACCCCGGCCGCGACGCTGCCCTCGGGTGCGAGCGGATGACGCCGGCGGGTCTCCTTGTAGCGCGTCACAAGCGTCTGCTCGGCGGCCTCGAGGAACAGCACGTGGTGGGTGATATCGAGCGCGTCGAGATCGTCCACGACCTCGCGCAGCGCCTCGAAGTAGACGCCCCCACGCACGTCTGAGACCACCGCGGCGCGCTCGACCTTGGAGCCCTTGTGCATGAACAGCTCGACCAGCGAGCGGATCATCTCCGGGGGCAGGTTGTCGACGCAGAAGTACCCCGCGTCCTCGAACACGTTCATCGCGGTCGACTTGCCGGCGCCGGAAAAGCCGGTGATCACCACGAGATCCTGGAGGCGCGACTCCACGACCGGCTCGCTCGACTGGGGCTGTGGACGCAGGGACCTGATGACGGCCATCTCCCTCATTGTGCCGCGCTCAGCGGATAATCGCGTCAATAAGCGGGGAACCCGCGGGACCCAGCCCTCCGGGCCGTGTGCCCCGGTCGGAGAGCCCGTCGACCTCCGCCCGCTCGCAAGGACGCCGCATCGCGAAGCTCAGCGGCCGGCTCAGCCGGCGCGATGCAGGCGCCCGTGGAGTTCACGCGCGATCTTGGCGGGTAGACCTTGAACCGCCTGGAGTTCCTCGCGCGAGGCCGCCACGACCGCCTCGGGGGAGCCGAAGTGCTCGAGCAGCGCGCGCTTGCGCGCCGGGCCAACCCCGGGGAGCTCGTCGAGCAGCGAGGACGTCATCGCCTTGTCGCGGCGGACGCGGTGGTGGGTGATCGCGAAGCGGTGCGCCTCGTCGCGCACACGCTGGAGCAGTTGCAGCTCGGGCGTTGAGTGATCGAGCACCAGTGGCGCCGCGCGTCCCGGGATGAACACCTCCTCGATGCGCTTCGCCAGCGACACCACCGCGACGCCGCGCTCGCGAAAACCGCGCAACGGTCGGATTCCCGCCGCGAGCTGGCCCTTGCCGCCGTCGATCACGACCACGTTCGGCAGCGATGCGAAGCTCGCGTCGTAGGCGGGGTCGTGCGGGGAGATATCGGCCTGCAGCTCCCACTGCGCGAAGCGCCGGGCGAGGACCTCCGCCATCGCCGCGTAGTCGTCGGAGTCGCCTTCCGCCAGCGTGCGGATCTTGAAGCGGCGGTAGTCGGCCTTCTTCGGGGCGCCGCCCTCGAACACGACCATCGAGGCGACGGTGTGCGTGCCGCCCAGGTTGGAGATGTCAAAGCACTCGATCCTCACGGGCGGCACGTCGAGGCCGAGCGCCAGCTGGAGCCCCTCGACCGCCTCCACGCGGATGGAGCGACGGCGCTCTGAACGCAGCCGCTCCTGGTCGAGCGCCAGTCGCGCGTTGCGCTCGGCGAGCTCGAGGATGCGGCGCTTCTCGCCGCGCTCGGCGGCGCGCAACTCGACCGGCCCGCCGCGCTTGCTGGCGAGCGCCTCAGCCAGTGGGGAAAGCGTGGAGCCCTCCCCGGTGGAACCACCGCCGGTGGAGCCCTCGTCCCCGATGCCCACGCCGCGGACGAGCTCGCGCTGGACGACGAGCAGCGCGGGGATCGACATGTGCCCGGAGTAGTACTGCAGCATGAACTCCTCAGCCACCTCCGCCACTCCCCGCTCGGTGATGTTTGCGAGATAGAAGGACTGACGATCTGAGAGCACCCCGTCGCGCACCTGAAAGACCTGGGCGTTGGCCTCCTTCCCATCCACGGCCACCGCGATCGCGTCGAGCGTGCCGACGGACTCGTTCGTCACGCGCCGGCGCTCCAGCAGCGAATGCACGGCGCGCAGCCGGTTGCGCTCGAGCGTCGCCTGCTCGAACTCCTCCGCCGCCGCGGCCGCGTGCATCCGCGCCTTCAAGTCGCGCTCGATCGCGACGAAGCGCCCGGAGAGGAAGTCGACCACGCCATCGATGTTCTTGCGGTAGTCGTCCCTCGACACGTAACCCACGCACGGCGCCTCGCAGCGCTTGATGTAGTAGTCCAGGCATGGGCTGCCGCTGCGCCGTCCCGGCTCGGGACCGGTGCAGGAGCGGAACATGAACACCTTCGCGAGCACCTCCAACGTGCCGCGCACGCGCTTGGCGTTGGAGTACGGGCCGAAGTACGCCCGGCCGGGACGGTGGCGCTCGCGCGTGAAGTACACGCGCGGAAAGTCCTCGTCGAGGGAGATCGCTATGAACGGGTAGGACTTGTCGTCGCGCAGGCGGATGTTGAAGCGGGGGCGGTACTGCTTGATGAAGCTCTGCTCCGCCAACAGCGCCTCCGCCTCGGAGGCGACGACCACGCACTCGATGTGCTCGACGCTCGCGACCATCTCCGAGTGGCCCGGACTGCTGGACATCGTGCCCCGCCCGCCCTTGGCGAAGTGCGACGCTACGCGCTTGCGCACGGACTTGGCCTTGCCGACGTACACAACGCGGCCTTTGCCGTCGCGAAACAAGTACACGCCGGGCTGGTCGGGCAGACTTTTGCGTTGCTCTGAGAGGCTGGCCTCCGCGTCGTCGGTGCCGCTCGATGATGCCTCGGTTGTTGCCACCCCCCGAGGATAGGAGGCGCCCGCCACGGCGCCTACGGCGCCCGCCGACGTCAGTAGCTACGCCAGTGGCGATAGACGGTGAGCAGGGTGTAAGCGAGGAAGCCGACGAGAGCGAACCAGACGAGCTCGCCGAGGCCCGTCTGCCACATGCGCACGCGGGCGGTGAGCGCGAATAGGACACCCGCGAGCGCGCCGTAGAAGAGCGCCCGGTGGCGGTCGCCGAGGCCGTGCAGGGCTACACGGTTTTCGCGGTAGAGACGCAGCCCGAGATAGGCGATCCCGATGGCGAACGCTACATAGAGGAGCGCTTCGAAAGTGCTCGCCGCGCGCCCGCCACCGGGCAGGACGTAGACCGCGGCGGCGATCAAAGCGACGATCGCCACGTTGCGCGCGGTCTTCAACCGGTCCATGGGAGCAGTTTAGATCGATCAGGCGCTCTTGGAGCCTGTTTCAGAAAGATCAGCACGCCGGATGCGGGTGGGTGGGTGGGATCTTTACACGGCGCTGGACCGATCGAAGATCCCGTGGATCTTCGATCGTCGCCACGTGACGACTCGCGCATGCTGGGCGATCCTGGATGATCGGCAGCATGCGTTTCGCCGGGTGGGCGGGCATCCGATCTGCCGGGTGGGTGGGCATTCAATCTTCCATGAACACCCCGACCACACCGCCTATTCTGAAACAAGCTCTCAGTCCACGAGCGCCTCGAGGCGCTCATAGGCGGCCTCGACGGCGCGCCGCGCGGCCGTGTGGCGAGCCTCGGACTTCGCGGACTCGTATTGCGTGGCCCAAGCCGCCGGATCGGCCAGCTCGTCCTCGAGCGCGCGCAGCGCGGACTCGGCGTCTTCGACGGCGCGCTCGGCCTTCTGCTGCTCGCTGAGTCGGTTCTTGGACGGCCCCTTCGGTTTCGCCTCGACGGCGCTCTTCAAAGCTCGAGACCCGGTCCTATCCGGCCCCGATCCCGTCGCGCGCGGCCCCGATCCGTTGGCGGTGGCTCGCTCTGTCTCTGCACCACCTCGCGCTGCGCGCGAGCCCACTTTCTCGCCGGCGCCCGTCGCCGAAGACCGGCGCTCTTCGCGCACGCGCACGTACTCGGGCCAGCCCCCGACGTAGCTGTGCAGCGTGCGCTCCTCGACGGCGACCGTGCGCGTGCCGACCGCGTCGAGCAGAGCGCGGTCGTGGGAGACGAGCAGGATCGCGCCCGTGAAGGCGCGCAGCGCGTCCTCGAGCGCCTCGCGACTCTCGATGTCGAGGTGGTTGGTGGGCTCGTCGAGGATCAGGACGTTCGCGCCGGAGTTGACCAGCACCGCCAGCGACAGGCGCCGGCGCTCGCCGCCGGAGAGGCCGTCCAGCGGCTTGTCCGCGTCCTCGCCGGAGAACAGGAAGCGCCCGAGCAGCGCCCGCGCCCGGCCCTGGTTCAGGCCGGTGTCGCGCTGGATCGCCTCGACGACGCTCTGGCTCTGAGCGCCGCCCGCGCCCAGCTCCTCGGCGTGCTGGGAGAGGTAGCCGACCGTGACGTTGTGCCCGGTGCTCAACTTCCCGGCCGCGAGGGCGCGGCGTCCGGCGAGCGTCTCGATCAGGGTGGTCTTGCCGGACCCGTTGGGCCCCACGAGCGAGACGTGCTCGCCGCGCTCGAGCCACAGCTCGGCGTGTTCGAGCAGGACGATTGGATTCCCGCCCGCCCCACCTCCGCTCTCGCCACCGACCTCGATACGCCCGTCATGCAGCTCAAAGCTCACCCTGCCTGAGCGCTCGGGTGCGGCGAACGCGAACTCGAGGCCTTTTCCATCCTTTGGATCGCGCTCGATCCGCTCGATCTTGGCCAGCGCCTTCACCCGTGACTGCGCCTGGCGCGCCTTGGTGGCCTTGGCGCGGAAGCGCTCGATGAACCGCTCCATGCGCTCGATCTCGGCCTGCTGCTTGTCGATCGCCCGGCCCAGCGCCAGCTCACGGGCCGCCTGCTCGCGACGCCACCGATGCCAGGTCCCGGCGAAGAAGCGTGAACGGCCGGCCTCGAGCTCCAGCACGGCGGTGCCGACGGCCTCGAGAAACCAGCGGTCGTGCGCGACGAGCACGACCGCTGCGTCCAGCCCGACGAGCGTCTGCTCGAGCCACTCCAACGACTCGATGTCGAGGTGGTTGGTGGGCTCGTCCAGCAGCAGCACATCCACCGATGTGGCCAGCGCGCGCGCGAGCGAGGCACGCGTGAGCTGCCCGCCGGAGAAGCTGTCCAACCCGCGGTCGAGATCCTCCTCGGCGAATCCCAGACCGCGCGCCATCGAAGTGGCGCGGTCGCGCCACAGGTAGCCGCCGCGCGCCTCGAGGAGCGCCTGCGCGCGGCTGTAACGGGCGAGCAGCGCCTCGTCGGTCTGCCCGTCGGCCATCTTGCTCTCGAGGGTGGCCAGCTCGGCCTCGATCGCGAGCTCCTCGGCACAACCTGAGAGCACGTACTCACGCAGCGGCAGGCCCCGCTCCCGCGGGGGGCGCTGGTCGTGCAGCGTGATCCGCGCGCCCTTCGCGAGGCTGAGCTCTCCCCGGTCGATCGACGTCTCGCCGGCGAGCATCCGCAAGAGCGTGGTCTTGCCCGCGCCGTTGCGCCCGGCGATCGTCATCCGTTCGCGGCGCTCGAGCTTGAATGACACGCCGCGCAGCAGCGGCTGCCCGGCCATGTCCTTGTGCAGGTCTGAGGCGATCAGTACGGCCATCGGTCCGTGATACTAGGTAGGGTCTGGCCGTCGTGACTGCCGTGGCGCCCAGAACGGTCAGAAGTCACATCCCGGCGAGGCGCCCCCGGCCTCCGGTAGGATCCGCCAACGATGACGCGCCGTCTGCCGCTCAGCCTGTTCACGCTCGCGCTGCTGGCCTCCCTTGTGTTCGCCCCGACGGCCGCGGCGTACAACGACGGGCGCGGGTTCTATGGGGCGACGAACGACAAAGTCGTGACGGACGCCGGCTTCATCTTGATCGTGTTCTTTCCGACGTTTGTATTCGTGATGAGCATGCTGCAGCGGCATTTGGAGAAGCGCAAGGAAGCGCGCAAGGCCGCACACAAGGCGCTGGCGGGCAACGCCCAGTGGCGCGGCGGCTGGTAGGGGCACCCACTCAGAGCCGATCGGTGGGGCGAGGATGAGCGAGCCCCAGGCGACTGGGCTTGCGCCGCCGGTCCACTACGAGCGACAGGGCGCTGCTGCGCTGGTGACGATCGACCGCCAGGAGCGGCGCAACGCGGTGGACGGCCCCACAGCGGTCGCCCTGCACGAGGCCTACATGCGCTTCGAGGCCGACGATGACGCCCGGGTGCTCGTGCTGACCGGCGCGGGCCCCATCTCTTTCTGCGCGGGGGCGGACCTGAAGGCGACGGAGACGATGGCGGGCAGGCTGATGTCGAAGGAGGGGCCGATGGGCTTCACGCGGTTGACTCCGTCCAAGCCGACGATCGCGGCGATCTCGGGGTTCTGCCTGGCGGGCGGGTTGGAGCTCGCGCTGTGGTGCGACCTGCGGATCGCGACCGAGAGCTCGACGCTCGGGTATCCGGAGCGCCGCTGGGGCGTGCCGCTGATCGACGGCGGGACGCAGCGCCTACCGCGTATCGTCGGGCTGGGGCGGGCGCTCGACCTGATCCTGACGGGGCGCATGATCGACGCCGCGGAGGCGCTGGCGATGGGCCTACTCACCGAGGTCGTCCCGCCCGGCGCCCACACAGAGCGCGCGCTGGCACTCGCCGAGGGACTGGCGCGATTCCCCCAGAAGACGATGCTGGCCGACCGGCGCGCGGCGATCGAGGGGCTGGGGATGACGCTCTCGGAGGGACTCGCCCTGGAGGCGAAGGCCGGGCCGGAAGTGTTCGCGGAGGGCGCGCGCGGCGCAGCGCGATTCGCCGCCGGAGAGGGCCGCGGAGGCGCCGGCGCGGGAGCCTGAACGGGCGCGGGCCCCCATCTCGTGGACAGATGGCCCTGAGCGCGGTCCCAGCCCGCGGTCCCATCCCTATATCCTCGACTGGGCGATGGCCTATTTCGTCACAGGAGCGACGGGCTTCATCGGACGCCGCCTCATCGAGCGGCTGCTGGAGAAGCGCCAAGGCAAGGTGTACGTGCTCGTGCGCGAGAGCTCGCTCGGGCGGCTGGATGACCTGATCGAGCGCTGGGGCGTCGTGGCGGGGGCCTCGGCGGGAAAGAGGATCCAGCCGGTCGTGGGGGACCTGCGCAGGCCACTGCTGGGGGTGGAGCACGAGCGGGTACAGGAGCTGCGCGGGAAGATCTCCCACTTCTTCCACCTCGCCGCCGTCTACGACATGACCGCGCCGGCCGAGCAGAACACCGCGGTCAACGTCGGCGGGACCACCCACGCGGTGGAACTGGCCCGGGCGTTGGACGCGGAGCGTCTGCACCATGTCTCCTCGATCGCGGTCGCCGGCGAGTACAGGGGGACGTTCCAGGAGAAGATGTTCGACGAGGGCCAGAAGCTGCCCTCGCCGTATCACCGGACGAAGTTCGAGTCCGAGCGGATCGTGCGCGATCAGCCATACGTGCCCTGGCGCGTATACCGCCCGGGGGTCGTGGTGGGCGATTCGCTGACGGGTGAGATGGACAAGGTCGATGGGCCGTACTACTTCTTCAAGGCGATCCAGCGCGCACGCGGGCTGATCCCCGAGTGGCTGCCGCTGGTGGGCCTCGATCTGGGCAGGACGAACGTGGTCCCGGTCGACTGGGTGTCCGAGGCGCTCGACCACATCGCGCACGAGCCCGACCTCGACGGCCGAGCCTTCCACCTGACCGACCCGCGCGGCCAGCGCGTGGACGAGGTGTTCAACGAGTTCGCCGCGGCCGCGCACGCGCCGCGAGTCGCCGTGAGCATCGACAGGCGGCTGACCGGCGCGCTGCCGCGGTGGCCGCTGGCGCTGGCCATGCAGCTGCCGCCGTGGCGCCAGCTGCGCAGTCTCACGCTGCGCGAGCTCGGCATACCCGAGGAGGTGCTCGCGCACATGGAGCTGAAGCCGAGGTTCGACACGCGCGAAGCCAGAGGGGCGCTGGCGGGCTCGCCGCTCGAGCAGCCGCCGGCGCTCGGAGAGTACGCGGCACGTCTGTGGGACTACTGGGAGCGGGAGATGGACGCTCCGCTCAGCAGAGGACGCAGCCTGCAAGAGGAGCTCGGCGGCAAGCACGTGATGATCACCGGCGCCTCCTCGGGCATCGGGCGGGCGACCGCGTTGAAAATCGCAGCCGCGGGCGGAGTGCCGCTGCTCGTGGCGCGCAACGTGGAGAAGCTCGAGGAAGTGCGCGCCGAGATCGTCGCCGCGGGCGGCACCGCGTACGTGTACGCGGCCGATATCGCCGACATGGAGTCGGTCGACCGGCTCGTCGAGCGGGTGCTGGCGGACCACAGGAATGTGGACATGCTCGTGAACAACGCGGGGCGCTCGATCCGCCGCTCGATCGCGCTCAGCTACGACCGCTTTCACGACTTCGAACGCACGATGCAGCTCAACTACTTCGGCGCGATCAAGCTGATCATCGGGCTGCTTGGGCACATGCGCGAGCGAGGATCGGGGCACATCGTGAACATCAGCTCGATCGGCGTGCAGACGAACCCGCCGCGCTTCTCCGCCTATGTGGCCTCGAAGGCGGCGCTCGACGCGTTTACGCGGGTGGTCGCTTCAGAGGTGATCGGCGACGGGGTGACGTTCACGACGATCCACATGCCGCTCGTGCGCACGCCGATGATCGCCCCGACAAAGATGTACGACGCGTTCCCCGCGATCACGCCGGAGGAGGCCGCCGACATGATCTCCGAGGCGCTGCGCTCGCGCCCGAAGCACATGGGCACCCGCCTGGGAACCTTTGGCGAGGTCGCCTACACGCTGTCGCCGAAAGCGGTCGACAGGCTCCTGCACCTCGCCTACCGCGTGTTCCCCGACTCGGCCGCGTCGAAGGGCCAGCCAGACGTCGAGGAGAAGGCCTCGTTCGAGCAGATCGCGATGGCCACGTTGACGCGAGGCGTGCACTGGTAGGCAGAACGCCGGTCGCCAGCCGGTCGCGTGGGCCGCACGGCGGTCTTGGGATGATGAGGCCGTGAACGACGCAGTCCCGGCCATCGAGGTGCGCGCCCTGCACAAGCGCTACGGCGAGTACGAGGCGGTGCGGGGGATCGACATAGTGGTGCGGCGCGGCGAGGTGTTCGGCCTGCTGGGGCCGAACGGCGCGGGTAAGACGACGACAGTCGAGATCCTCGAGGGCTACAGGAAGCGCACGAGCGGCGAGGTTTCGGTGCTTGGGCACGATCCGGCCGGCAGGTCGATCGAGCTGCGCCGGCGGATCGGGATCGTGCTTCAGTCCGGCGGGATCTACAGCCACATCACTCCGCGCGAGGCGCTCAGGCACTGGGCGAGCTTCTACCCGCATCCGCGCGAGGTCGAGGAGGTGCTGGCGCTGGCCGGGTTGGAGGAGCAGGGGGACGTGCGCAGCCGCAAGCTGTCGGGGGGGCAGCTGCGCCGGCTGGATTTCGCGCTCGCGCTGATCGGCGACCCGGATTTGGTCTTCCTCGACGAGCCGACGACCGGGTTCGACCCGGCCGCGCGTCACGCGGCCTGGGAGACGGTGCGCAGCCTGAGGGACCTCGGCAAGACGATCCTGCTGACGACGCACTACCTGGACGAGGCCCAGGAGCTGGCCGACCGCGTCGCGATCGTCAAGGATGGGCGTGTGCTCGCGATCGGCCCGCCGCGGGAATTGATGGCCCACCCACCCGGCCACCCACCCGGGGGCACTCACTATCGGGTCGCCTACCGCGACGCGAGCGGCGAGTTGGTGGAGCGCCAGACCGACGACCCCACGCGGCTGCTCAACGAGCTGAGCGGCGCGGCGCTGGCCCGGGGCGAGCGCTTGGAGGAGCTGAGCGTGGGACGCCCGACGCTCGAGGACGTCTACCTGGAGCTGACGGCGGATGCCTGACGCGCTCGCGCTTACGTGGCGCCAATATCGCCTCGAGCGGCGCATGTTCTGGCGGAACCCGAGCGCGGCGTTCTTCAACTTCGTGCTGCCGCTGCTGTTCCTGGCCGCGGGCGGAGCGATCCTCAGCGGGAATCAGCACGATCTGAACAAGCTCGTGCCCGCGATCGCGGGGATGAGCGTGATGTCGACCACGTTCACTGCGCTGGCCTACAACATCGTGTTCCTGCGCGAGCGCGGGGTGCTCAAGCGCATCAGGGGCACACCGCTGCAGACGATCTCCTACTTCGGCGGTGTGGCGGGGAACGCGGTCACAAATACGGCGCTGCAGATCGCGATCGTCGTGCTCGCCGGCCGGGTGGTGTTCGGCATCGGCTGGCCCGGACACTGGGGCGAGCTGGTCGTGTTCGTGGTGGCGGGCGTCGTGTGCTTCGCCGCGCTGGGAGTGGCCTTCGCCCATGCCATCCCCAACTTCGAGTCGACCGCCGCCTACGTCAATGCCGTCTTCCTCCCGGTCGTGTTCATCTCGTTCTTTGTGTTCGACTCCAAGAGCGCCCCCGGGTTCCTCAGAACCATCGCCGAAGCCCTCCCCTTGAAGCCTCTGATCGACGGACTATCCGGGGCGATGGTGACCGGATCGAACCTTTCCAGCCATCTCGATGCGCTGGCCGTGATCGGACTGTGGGGAGCATTCGGCCTTTATTTCGCCGTGCGTGGGTTCTCCTGGGAACAGTCGCGAACATGAGGGTTGCTAGCCATGTAAATAGAAAGATTTGAGAAAATGAAAGAGCTTGGAAAAGACATTCACATGCTGAGCGGGTGGCCGCGTAACGCGATCAACGTGTACGTGGCCGGGGACGTCCTGATCGACGCCGCGACGAGGCAGGCGGAGAAACGGATCATGCGCCAGATCGCCGGCAAGACCGTGACCGCGCACGCGCTGACGCACGCGCATCCCGACCACCAGGGGGCGAGCCACGCGATCTGCGAGCGGCTTGGCATTCCGCTGTGGTGCGGGCAGGGCGACGTGCCGATGATGGAGACGCCCGGCGCCCTCGCCGGGGCCTCCAGCGGATGGGCAACGTGGGTGCAGCGGCACTTTTGGGTGGGGCCCGCGCACCCCGTCGCGCGCGCGCTCGTCGAGGGCGATGAGGTCGCGGGCTTCACGGTGCTCGAGACTCCAGGGCACTCCGTCGGCCACGTCTCCTTCTGGCGCGAGTCCGACCGCGTGTTGATCGTTGGCGACGTGCTCGGCAACATGCACTTCATCACCGGCATCCCGGGCCTGCACCTGCCCCCGGACAGGTTCACGCCCGACCCGGCGCGCAATCGCGAGTCCGCACGCAGGCTGGCAGAGCTGAGGCCGGCGCTCGCGTGCTTCGGTCATGGACCGCCGCTGCGCGACCCGGGCAAGCTGGCGGAGTTCGTCGCGCGGTTGCCGGCCGACTGAGCCACCACCGCGCGCAAACGGACCCGCCGAGAACGGCCCGCACCGCCGTTGGGAGCAGCCGTCAATAGGATGCCGCGCCAATGATGGCCGAGGCCGAGAGCATCTTCCTCGTCGACGGCGCTGCTGAGCGCTTCACGCCGACCGAGCACGCGCGCGGACCGTGGGATCCGGGCGCGCTGCACGGGGGCGCCCCGGCTGCGCTGATCACAGCCGCGTTCGAGCGGATGGAGCCCGGTGCGGAGCTCAGGATCGCGCGGCTGGGATTTGAGTTCCTGCGCCCGATCCCGTTTGCGCCGCTGGAGCTGTCCACGCGGATGGTGCGCGCCGGCAGGCGGGTGCAGGAGCTGGCGGCCGAGCTGAGGACCGCCTCCGGCGGCGGCGCCGGGAGCGATCGGCAGGTGATCTGCCGCGCGAGCGCGCTGCGCGTGCAGCCGGTCCCTGGCGACCTTCCACCAGGGACCCTGCCACCGGGGGAGGCCCTGCCGGGGCCGGAGCTGGGGCAGGAGGTCGATTTCGCCTTGAATCCAGATGCCGGCACGAGCTTCGCGAGCACGGGCATGGAGATGCGCTGGCTCAGCGACCCCTGGGCGCTCGGACCGGGCCGGGTATGGATGCGGTTGCGCCGGCCGCTCCTGCCGGGCGAGCCGCTGAGCGCGCTGACGCGCCTGGTGGGAACCGCGGACTTCGGCAACGGCGTGAGCGCGGCGCTGCCGTTCGATAAGTACCTGTTCATCAATGCGGATCTGACGATCCACCTGTGGCGAGCGCCGCGCGGGGAGTGGATCGGCCTCGACGCGCGCACGGTGCTGCACGGCGGAGGCATGGGCACGGCTGAGAGCGTGCTCCACGACGCAGAGGGCCCGGTCGGCCGCGCGTTTCAGACGCTGGTCGTGCAGCCGCGCTGACCGCGGCGTCCGCCCCCCAAGGCGCCCAAAGCCCCCAAGAGCCCAAGAGCCCATATCCCGCCGAGCCCAGGGCCTCTTCCTGAGCTCCGCAGGGCATCCGCCCTCCCCCACGACCTCTCGCTGGCCGACTCACCCGGCCGAGGGATGCGAGGAGAGATGGCCTCGTCTCATCTCCTCATCGAATCTCATCTCATTTGTGTATAGTTGTATGCGCAAGCAACTTGTCTCTATTCTTTCCCAACCCCGTTCTCCCCCCTACGAAAGGAAGCGTCGAATGTCCACCGAGTCCGCTACCGCCACCATCCAGACCACCGAGGCCGCACAGGCCTCCCTCCCCACGGGGACGTGGAAGGTCGATCCCGTCCATTCGAGCGTCGAGTTCCAGGTCAAGCACCTGGGCATCGCGACCGTGAAGGGCCAGTTCATCGAGTTCGAGGGAACGCTCGAAGTCGGAGAGGACGGCGCCCGGGCCAATGGCACCGTGGAGGTCGGTAGCGTCAACACGCGCGAGCCCCAGCGTGACGCGCACCTGCGCTCAGCCGACTTCTTCGACGTCGAGCAGTTCCCGCGGATCGCGTTTCAGGCGACTGAGATAACTCCCCTCGACGGCGAGGAGTTCAAGGTCATCGGCGAGCTCACGATTCACGGAGTCACCCACGAGGTGACGCTCTACGCGACCCTCGAGGGCACCGAGACCGACCCTCAGGGCAACCCCCGCGTGGGCCTGTCCGCGAACACCCAGATCAACCGCTCCGACTACGAGATGAAGTTCAACGCGGCGCTCGGGTCGGGCAACGTGGTGGTCAGCGACAAGGTCAAGATCCTGCTCGACATCTCCGCTGTCAAGGCCTAAAAGAAGCGCTGGTGGGCTGGGCGGCGTCAGCGCACGACGACGTCGCCCAGCGCCTCGTCCACCGCGGCGAGCGTGTCCGCGCTGAGCACAATCCCTGAGGCCGAGGCGTTGGCGTGCACCTGCTCGGGGCGGCTGGCGCCGACAATCGCCGAGGCGACGTTCGGCTGGCGCAGCACCCAGGCGAGCGCCAGCTGCGCCATCGTCAACTCCGCCTGCTCGGCCACGGGCCGCAGGCGCTCGACAGCCTCGAGCACGCGCGGCTCGGTCAGCCTGCCGATGAAGCCGCTCATGCTCTCGCTTGCCGCGCGCGAGTCGGCCGGCGGCGGCTCGCCCGGGCGGTACTTGCCCGTGAGCACGCCCTGCCCGAGCGGAGACCACACGATCTGGGAGATCCCCTCGCGCTCGCACAGCGGGATCACCTCGGCCTCGGGCGCGCGCCACAGCATCGAGTACTGCG
>DAIOGX010000052.1:0-11707 GCA_036744995.1 Solirubrobacteraceae bacterium
CATTCGTCAACTTTCCGGCGATCTCGTGGGGGCGTCCGTAGGAGCTCGTCAGGCGACTCGTGGACTTACTACTGTTCCAGTGCGCCGTCAGGACCGCGCTTTCAGAGGCAGGTGTGCCGTTGGCCGGCCCGCGAACCGGTGCCGGCGGGAGTGGCGTCTCTGTGGATACGGGATGATTCGCGGTAATCAGCGTGCCCGAGTAGACCGTCGCTACGTCTCCGGCGGCGTCTTCGACTTCCACAGTGAGAGTGTGCGTACCGTCGGCGAGGATGGCTGTGTGGATTTCCGCGTGAACCGCCGTTTCGTTCGGGCATGGCTGAAAGGCGTCGAATACGCGGACACCCGCGGTTGTGCCGGTCGGGACACATTTCCCTCCATTGTCGTCTGGCGTTTCTGCCCACACCTGATTGCCATCGACCTTCACCCGTACCTGATAGACGCCGGGACCGGGATCGGTGGCGGTGAAGCTCAAGGTGCCGGGACCGCTAACGGTTTCGCCTGTAAGGCTGCCGGTGAATCCTGAGCCTTTCGGTGTCGCTTTGGTGGCGAGGATGATTTCCGCACTGGAGATGTCCGCTTCGGCAGAGTAAGCGTAGTCGCCTTCGTGTTCCCACTTGCTCTCGTCGGGCGCGTGGCAGACATATGGAGGTTCGGTGGTGGCGACACAGCCGGCCCGAACGTACACTTCGCTCGCGCCCGCCGGAACCGAAACTTCGCCTTCGTAGTGTTCGCAGCTCGGGTATTCGCAAAGCTTGCTCACCGCTCGTTCGGCGACGATCGAAACGACGGAGGAAAAGCCATTGCGTGTCCTCAGTGTGGCGTCGAGCTCACCACCCGCGATGCTCGAGCCGGCCGGTGGCTTGTAGATCCACCCCTGTCCCGCGAAATCTTGGTCGCCGCTGTAGGGCGTGGCGTAGACCGTGAGCCCGCCGCCCTCGGCGACTTTTTCGCAATACGCGTGCGGCGGTTCGGAGTAGCCGTAGTACGCCTTCGCTTCCCAGCCTTCCGGCGGGATGTATTCCGTGCCGTAGGAGCACGAGCGCTGCACCCACTCACCCGCGCTCGCGGCGGGAGCCAGGCTGAGCATGAGAATCGCGCTCCCCAATGCTGGGCATACGGCCACCAGCGCTAGCAAGGGGCCGCGTCGGTTACGAGCTGCGGTCTTGTTGGCGCTCACCGTTCTTCCGCCTCAGTGCTCGTGCACGGCGACGACGTTCGAGGCGCCGTCGAGGAACGGGAAGTCGGCCTCATACGGGGAGACCACGCGGAAGCGATAGGTCACGGGCCCGGGGAACTTGAAGCGGTAGCTCGCGCGGTAGCGGCCCTTCGCGGTGGTACTGATCGTGCGGAATTCGACCCATTCCCTTCCCGAGCTCGCCTCGAGCACGAGCTGCTTGCCGCCTGGGGGAATGGGTGTGCCATGCAGCACGCCGCTGAAGAAGATCTGTCGCCCAACGCTCGCGGTGTGGGGGGCAATGTCCAAAGTGAGCCCGGCGTGCACTCGTAACGTGAGGCTCGCCGTGGCGGCGGAAACCGTGTCGTTGAGGTGGCTGCGGTAGGCGAAGCGCAACACGCACGACGAGGCATCCGGGGGCAGCGTCAGCGACCATTCGCCGTTCGGCCCGGTGTGCACTCCCGCGTCGCTGAGGCTCGCCCGGGCGCCCTGATAGCCCGGGGTCGCATACACGTCGAGCAAAGCTCCCGAAATCGGCTGGCCGGCCGACGTGGTCAGACGCCCCGTGATCCGCTCGCGCACCCCGTAGCGGCTAGTGAACGACCCCTTGGGGGTCCGTGCCCAATGCGCGGTCAGCGTGGCCTGATCCGAGGCGTTCGCGCCGTTCGCCGGGCCACGCAACACCGCCGGGCTACCCGGGCCAATGGCCACGTCCGTGGCGGAGCTCGCCGTGGACCCCGTGGAGCCCCCCGACGGTGAACCAGCGACAGTGATCGTGCCGTCGTAGGCGGTCGCCTGATCGCCGGCGGCATCCGTGACCAGCACCTGTAGTTGATGCGCCCCCGCGGAGAGCTTTGTGGTGTCGAGCGACATGCTGACATTCTCCGTGGCCGGGCATGGCTGCGGCGCGGCGAACGCCATCGTCGCGCTCGACGCCGGCGCGAGGTTCACGCACAGGCCGCCATTGTTGTTGGGTACCTTCCCCGCAACCTGATGGCCGTCGACGAGCACCGTGGCGCTGTACACGCCGCCACCGCTATCGGAGGGGGTGAAGGCGATCGTGTCTTCTCCCGCGAGCGTGCCACCCGCAATCAGCGAGCCCGAGACGTTCGTGACCGACGGAACCGTCGAGTCCAGCAGCGTGAAGCTCCCACCGCTCACGAGAGCCTGGGCCTCAGGGTTCGCCGCGCCGGGGCATTCGTAGTAGGAGGCCTGCCCCGGATCGCAGCCAACGCCGACAGTCACCGTGTTCACGTCGCTCAGTTCGCTGGCGCCCACCGTTGTCGTGGCGGTGCCTTTACCGAGGTTGCGATAGTCGTAGTTCGGGTCGCTTTGACCGGTGTGGTCGACGAACACTGCGCCCATGCCATCGGCGCACTGATTGTCTTGGATGCCGCACGGCCCACCGAAGGCATGCAGCTGCAAGCTGTAGCTGAGGATCTGAAGCCCTGCCGGAACTGAATAGGTCATCGTGTTGCCGTAGCCGTTTTTGTAGTTGCCGGTCGGGTCGGGGCCCATCGTCAACCCGAACGACCCCTCACCGCCGCTCGCGCAGTCCGCGCCATAGCTGATGTATTCGCCGACAGCCGTTCCTTCGCGCCATCCCCGCGTTCCCACGGCGTTCCCGGAGGGGCCGTGACACGTCAAGGCCGTGAACGTGCCCGCGGTCGCCGGGGGCGGCGACGCCAGGGCGAGCAGACACGCGGCGGCCAGAAGACCGACTGTTACGCCCCGAAACCCTGGACATACGGTCCTTACCTCAGTGCTCATGTACGGTGACCCCGTTTGAGGTGCCGTCGAGGTATGGGAAGTCCGCCTCGTGGGCTGAGAAGACGCGGAAGCGGTAGGTGACGGGGCCTCGATACTTGAAGCGGTAGCTCGCGTGGTAGCGGCCCCTGGCGTCGGTGCGGACTGTGTCGAACTGGACCCATTCGCCACCGGAAGATGCCTCGAGCACGAGCTGCTTACCGCCCGGGGGGATTGGCGTGCCATGCAGCGTGCCGTTGAAGTAGATCTTCCGTCCCACGCTCGCGGTGTGAGGAGTGATATGCAGCGTGAGCCCTGCGTGTACGTTCAGATCGAGGGTTGTGGATGCGGCGGTGATTGTGTCGTTGACATGGCTGCGGTAGGCGAAGCGCAATACGCACGAAGAAGCGTCGGGGGGAAGCGTCAGCGTCCATTGCCCGTTGGTCCCGGTGCGCAGCCCCGCGTCGCTGAGGCGTGCCTGGGCGCCTTGATAGCCCGGGGTCGCGTACACGTCGATCAGCGCCCCCGAGATCGGCTGTCCGGCGGTCGTCGTCAGACGCCCCGTGACGCGCTCGCGCACCCCATAACGGCTTGTGAGGGCGGCCTTGCTCGTCCGCGTCCAGTGGGCGCTGAGCGTGGCCTCGTCAGAGGCGTTCACGCCGTTGAGCGCGCCACGCACCGTGAGGGAGCTACCCGGACCGATCTGCGCATCCGACGAGGAACCGGGCGACGGCGGGCCGGCGGTGTTGATCGTGCCGTTGTAGGCGATGGTCTGGTTGCCGGCGGCGTCGTCGACGATCAGCTCGAGCGAGTGCTGGCCGGCCGTTAGCTGGCTGGTGTTGAGCGTCAGGCCGGCGCTCAACGAGCTCTTGCACGGCTGGGCGTGTTCGAAGGACCGCTGCCCGTCTGATGTCACGCCCAAGGACAGGCAGGCGCCGCCGTTGGTGTCGAGGATCTGCGAGACGACGGTGTGTCCGTCGACGACGAGCGAACCGCCGTATACGCCGGATTGACCGTCAGCCGCGTTGAAGGAGACGGCTTGCATGCCGGTCAGCGTCCCGCCCGCGATGAGCGGACCGCCGACGTTGCTGACGGTCGGTGGCGTGTTGTCGACGAGGTCAATGTCGGCCGCATAGAGGTCGAACTGCGCGGAGAGCGTGCCGCTCCCGGATTCCGGGCACGTGCCGTTCGGCCCACCGCCGCAGGCGGCGTTCCATCGAATCTGCGTCACGCCGCTTAGTTTGGTTACGCTGACCTCGTTTTTCGGGTTGAGCGGTTCGGCTTGCGTGCCGCGAGCGCATCCTTGCTCGCACAGACCTTCAACGGAGGGCGGTCCGGGGATGTATTCCAGTTTGGATTCGGCCGTGCCGTCGACCTGAGACGGGCCAGCCGCTTCATAGCGCCACACTGTAAAGCCCGCGATGCTCAGGCCGGCGGGCGCCGTGAACGTGTCCATCGCCCTGGCCGTGTAGGGATGGGTCAACCCACCATCCATCTGCGCATATAACGCCCCTCCTTCGGGGCAGGAGTTCCCCACATACAGGTAGTCGTTGTTGATTTCGTAGGCGACGTCATCGGCCTGCGCTGGTTGACCGGCGTGGGGGCCGTATGGGACCCGGCAGAGGAAGTCGTGGTAGCTGTTCGCGGCCGCGAACGAAGGCGCGGCAAGCAGACAGGCGGTACCCGCCAGGATCGCGGTTGCGAGCCGCGCACTCCAGTGCCCATGCTTGTGTCCTCTTCCCTCCCCTTCTATTGACAAGTCCATGTCAGTGCTCGTGTACTGCGACGTTGCCTGAGGTGCCGTCGAGGTATGGGAAGTCCGCCTCGTAGCGCGAAAGCACGCGAAAGCGGTAGGTGATGGGGCCGGGGAACTTAAAGCGGTAGCTCGACTGGTAGCGCCCACCGGCATTCGTGCGAATCGTGTTGAACTGGATCCATTCTCCGCGACCCGAGCGGGCCTCCAGCACCAACTGCTTGCCACCTTCCGGGATCGGCGCGCCGTGCACCACGCCGCTAAAGAAGATCCTGCGCCCCACGCTCACGCTGCGCGGAGCGATCTTCAGCGAGATCCCGGCATGCACGTTCAGACGCAAAGTCGCCGTGGCGACGGCCACCGTGTCATCCAGATGACTGCGATAAGAGAAGCTCAGCGCAGTCGAGGACACACCCCGGGGCAAGGTCAGAGTCCACGCACCCGTCGGCCCGGTCACAACGCTCCCGACACGACTCACCACGGCTCCGTGATAGGCCTGGGTCTCATATACGTCGATCCCAGCAGCACCGATCCCCACGTCCGCGATCGTGCTCAAACGCCCGGTGATACGGTCGAGCGCCCCATAGCTGCTCGTGCGCAGTTCCTTCCCTGTGCTCGTCCAGCGCGCGGTCAGATTCGCCTGATCAGAGGCATTGACGCCGTTGGCCGGCCCGCGCAGCGCGAGCGGGCTACCCGGGCCAATCGAAGTCTCGGCCAGCGAGCTGACCAGCGAGACGCCCGCCGAGTTGGTCGTCGTCGAGTCTGAGGTGCTGGATCCCGGGTCACCACCCCCGCCCTGCGAGCAGGCCGAGACGCAGCTGCCACCGGCCCCTGGCGCTTCGGCTACCGCGACAGTCGGCGCCGAGGTCGCGCTCGCCTTGTGTTTGTGGGCGTCTTCGACAGAGCTTTGATACTCGATCGTGTAGCCCTTGTCGGCCGCCACAGGGGTGTAAGTGGTGGCTGTCGCCCCCGGAATCGCCGAGCAACCCGTGCCGGGACCGCTGCATCGCAGCCATTGTCCCTTCACTGCTCCAAGTGGACCAAGGCCGCTTCGCGCTTGAAACACGGCGGGGACTCCCGTCAACATCGAACCCACCTGAGCTGACCCTGAAATCGATGGCGGAGCTGTGACCGTCGGCGCGTTTTGGGTCGTGATCGTGGCGTTGTAGACGGTTGAGGTGTTATTGGCGGCGTCGGTGACCAGCACCTTTAGGGTATGGCTGCCGTCTGCCAGCGAGGCTGTGTTTACAGGGATTTCGACGCTCTCGGACTGCTTGCAGGGCTGGCTGTAGTCGAACATCTGCGCTTCGCCCTGGCTACCGACCGAGACACACTGCCCGCTGTTGGTGTCGGGTGTCGCACGGTAGAGGGTGTTGCCGTCGACCTGGACGGTCACGAGATAGACGCCCGGCCCGCCCGGGTCTGAGGCTGTGAAGCTGAGATCCTCGGTTCCCGAGGCGTTGGGCTGCAGAAGGGCCCCGCTGAATCCGCTTCCAGCCGGAGCGGACGTATTGGACAGCGTGAAGTTCGCCCAGTGCACTTCAAAGGATGACCATACGCCAGCACTCGAGCCTTCACTACAGGAAGAGCCACCGAGACCACCGCAACCGGCGCCGATGTAGAACCCGCCTCCGCCATTAGCGGGCAGCGGGATGACACCCGAGAAGCTGTAGCTGCCCGGCGAGCATTCCCCATCAGAACGTACACACTGGTAGATGACATCACTGGGGAATACGAATTCCGGGGAGTAGGTGGTCACGGTGGCCGAGGCTTGATAGCCGTAACCGCCCGCATAGCCGCTCGCATCCACAGACCCACCAATGAGAGTCGAGCCGCTGGGCGGCAAGTACCTGGCGTTCTCACCGTTACCAACCCCCTCGGCCACAGCCGAGCTCAGGAGTCCGAACATAGGGCATCTTGCACTGCCAGTGGAGCCATAGCCCGGAGAGCCGGATGTAAAGGCGGCCCACCCTTCGCCTGGGGCGGCGCTCTGATTCGGATTGACGCAGGAGACCTCCACCCAGTCGCCCGCGCCGGCCTCGGACACGGGGATCAGCCAGAGGCACACGACCAGCGATCCCGCGGCTGCGAGCCGCGCACTCCAGTGCCCATGCCTGCGACTACTCATCATGGCGACCTTCTAACCATACATATCATGCGAAAAATCATGCGGAACGCTCTTCGGCGGATTGATGCTTTGAACTTGCATGAGCCTGATTGCTTCTCCGACGCTGTGGCGCGAACGGGACATCCGAGCCGGCGAACGGGACATCCGAGCCGTAACATCCGAGCCGTATCGAGCCCGGTAGGATTGGCATGCGCGCGCTGGGGTGGGGGGCAACGGTCCCACGGCTTCATGGTGGCGTTGGGGCTATATGCACGTCGACCCTTACATCGTTCTTGGTAGCGCCGTCGTCGGCTTCCTCGTCGGCATGACCGGCGCGGGCGGCGGGGCGCTGATGACGCCGATGCTGATCCTGCTGTTCAGCGTCAAACCGTCCGCAGCGATCTCGAGCGACCTGGTGGCGGCGGTCGTGATGCGCCCGGTCGGCGCCGGCGTGCACCTGCGCAAGAACACGGTGCACCGTCCGCTCGTTGGCTGGATGGTGCTCGGGTCGGTGCCGATGGCGTTCCTCGGGGCGTATCTGCTGCACCTGCTCGGAAACGCCAAGTCCGCCCAGACGAACATCGAGCGGGCGCTCGGGGCAGCGCTTTTGCTCGGCGCGGCGGCGATGGTGTTCCGCTACTACCTGGACCGCCGCGGCGGGGAGGCGCGCACCGGTCGCATCCACGACATCGTCGCGCGCCCGCTGCCGACGGTGCTGATCGGCATGGTCGGCGGCGTGATCGTCGGCATGACCTCGGTCGGCTCGGGCTCGCTGATGATCATCCTGCTGCTGTTCCTGTACCCGGCGATCGGCGTCAACCAGCTCGTCGGCACCGACCTCACCCAGGCGGTGCCGCTGACCGCCGCCGCGGCGCTCGGCGCGCTCGCCTTCGGGCACGTCCAATTCGGCGTGACGGCCTCCCTAATCCTCGGCTCCGTGCCCGCCGTGCTGATCGGCTCGATGGTGTCCTCGAGCGCGCCCGACCGCTACATCAGGCCCGTGATCACGTTCGTGATCTTCGCCTCCGGCCTGAAGTACGTGGGCCTCGAAACGACCGCCCTCGGTTGGACGCTGTGCGCGGTCCTGCTCGCCGGCGCGTCGCTGTGGGCGCTCACGGCACGCCCCTGGCAGCGACCGCAGTGAGTGAGTAGTCAAGGAGTCCTAGGCGAGTGGCTCCGGCGGGGCTCGGCGTAACCACCAGGTGGGCGGGCCGGCTGGAATCACCGCCTCGGTCGACTCGAGGAAGCCCCGGCGCTCGTAGAAACGCCGATTGACCACCGTCGATGTCTCCAGGCAGCATGGGATGCCGAGTCGGTCGGCCTCGTCCAGGATCGGCATGAGCGCAGCCGTTGCGAGACCTTCGCCCTGACGCGCTGGATGAGTTGCCAGCACCCCCAGGTACCAATACGGATCTGCTGGGCAGACAGCGGCAAGGGCGGTTTTGTAGGCGACGAGTCGTTCGTGGGCTTCCTCGCCAGCCAGTGAGACGTAGCGCGCCCAAGCTTTTTTGGTCCGCTGCTCATCATCATCGCCGCTCGGGCTTTCCCACATCGCGGCGGTCGCCAGGTCGTCGCTGACCCAGACGTTCCCGCCGGGAGCTCGCAAATCAAACAGGGCTCCCACAAACTCAGGCGCGAGCCGCTCATACTCCTCGCCCATCAGAAATGCCCACCCCGGGTCCTCGGCGAAGGCCGCCGTGACGGTCGCGACCACCTCTCCTCGCTCGCCAGGCAATGCGCGTCGAATCACGGGCGACATCATGTCTCACCCCTCAGCCATCATTCTTCATTCCAAGCCGTTTCCCCGCACGATCTCGAGCATCATCACAGCCACCAGCCACACATGCTGGACGGCAAGGGCCACGATTCGTTCTAGGCTTCGACGATGCCGCCGGTCTGGCTGCGGCACACGATCTCCGGGCCTCGGTTCGTTTGGATCGTCGCGGGTATGCCGCCGACCGTGCGGCAGTTGGCTTCGAAGCGACGCTGGCGGGCCAGTTCTTCGCCCCGTTCGCGGCGTGCCTTTGCCTGCTGGCGGCGTACTTCTTCGTGGTGCTTTCGCAAATACAGCCGCAGGGCGTGGTCGCACTGCCGTTGGCTCGCTCCCGGGAAGCTTCCGGTCGTTGTAAGCGGCGGTTCTTCGCCCCATTCCGCCGTGACGGTGTAGCTGTACACGGTCCCCGGCTGCTTGCAGGACCAAAACACGAGCGACTCGTACTTCGCCGTCGACGGGAGATTGGACCCGTCGCTTTCCGTGCGTCCGGCCACCGTGGCTCTCGGCTGTTCTTCGAGCACAATCGCGCCGTGCGCGCGTACCGTCAGGGTCACGCGCCAAAGGAGGGGCACCTCGATTTCGAGCAGGGTCCACCCGGGCTCGCTGGGAATTTCTGGCTCGTAGCGCGGCGTCACCGTCACCGCGGGTGGCGCTGGCGGCGTGTTTTCTTCCGCGGCCGCCGCGGCCGCGATGGACGTGTTCGTGTTCGCGATGGCGCAGGAGGGCGTGGCGAGCAGGCACACGGCGCCGGCCAGGATTGCGGCTGTGAGCCGCGCACCGCGGCGCTCGTACTCATCATTGTGACTGTTCACGACGACATCTCCTGACGAATACGCGAGGGACGCTCTCAACTACGATTGAGCTCGCAGGAGCCCTGATTGCTAATCCGTCGCAGCGGCGCGAACGGGACACCTCGAGCCCGCGACCCCGGATATACTGGAGGCTCGGTCTTGCATCCAGGGGTGTCGTTTGGAGGGGTGATGTGATGGTTGAGATCTACGGGGCGATCGATCAGACGGAGCCCCTGAAGCGGGTGAGTGGCTGAGATGCCGCGCCTGCACCTCAACCGAACCGCCGGCGCGCGACGAGGGATGACTTATGTGGGCGTCTCAGAGCGTTCCTTCGACGATGGCGCCGAACGCCGTCAGCGGAGGGCTCAGCGGCAGAAGAAGAACCTGATCCGCCAGGCGAAGCTCCTCGCCAAGTCTGAGGACTGGAGGGCCACCGGGCAAGAGCTGGCGGGCCTGCAAAAGCGCTGGAAGGCGGCCGGATCGGCTGGACGCGAGCACGACGACGAACTGTGGGCGAGATTCCGCGCGCCGGTCGATGAGTTCCGCGGGCGGCGCAAGCGCCACTTCGATGAGCTCAACCGTCTCGCCAAGGCCAGAGCTCAGACCAAGCAGCAGCTGATCGCCGAGGCCGAGCGACTCAGCGAGACAGCTGATTACAAGCTCGCCAGTGGCCAGTTCAAGGACCTGATGGTGCGCTGGCGTGAGACGGGCCACGCCGGCAACCTCGAGAGCGGCCTGTGGGAGCGCTTCACCGCCGCGCGGCAGGCGATGTACGACGCGACCGCCAGTGACCGTCGCTCGCTGCAATCCGAGTACGTCCAGCGGGTGGCCACGCGCATCCAGCGCCATCGTGAAGTGATCGGCAAACTCCGTTCTATGCGCAGGGAGCTCACGATTCGTCGCCAGGGCGTGATCCCCGGCTGGGTCGGGATGGAAATGCTCGAAGAATTCGACGAACGGATCGCGGGCGTCGAGGAATCCCTCGCCGCGCGTGAAGAATGGCTGGAGCAGGATACGGAGAAGCTCAACCAGGCTCAAGCCCGTATCTCAGCCTGAGAGCCTACCCGCATGTCTGGATGCATCTAATCCAGCCCTCCGGGCTGTAGACGACCGGAGGGAGTCCCTGATTTGAGAGCCTATGCCGTGTGTATCACCTCCAGCTGCGCCATTTCCCACACAACCTGAGCCACTTCAACCTGACCGCCGATGAGCTGCGCGTGATCACCGAGCCATGGGCGCGCGGGGAGTGGGTGGAGCTGGGAGAACGCAAGTGGACCCCCCACCAGGCCAAGCTGACGATCCTCGAGGGTCCGCGGCTGGAGCTGGAGCAGTTGTCGATGAGCCGCGGCTGGCGCAACGCGCAGCGCCAGAGCGAGGACGTGACCGAGCTCGTGCTGCAGGCGGCTAAGCAGGCGGGCGAGGCGCCGGCGGCCGCGGCGGCTCCACGGGCCTCCCCTCCATCCGAGCAGGGGCTCGCGGCCGCCCCGCTCGAGGATGAGCAACTCCTGTCGCTGCTCGGCGAGGACCCCGAAGCGCTGCTGGCCGCATGGCGGGAAGTCACCGCGGATCGCCCCGCGCGCTCACCGAGCGAACGTCTTGCGCTGGCCGAAGCGGCGGTCAGATCGTCGCAGGGAAGTCCCCACTGAGACGACGCTAAACTCTGCCTTTCCCGTGGTGGGCGTAGCTCAGTTGGTAGAGCTCCTGGTTGTGGTCCAGGCGGTCGCGGGTTCGAGTCCCGTCGCTCACCCTCCATAAAGCAGCAAGACGGCAACTTCCAGCGCAGAGGCTGGTCGAGTCGATTCGGCCACAGGCGCAACTCGAAGCCCTTCGTGCAACGCGTCGGCGAGGAGGCGCAACGTGCGCTCGGTGCGCTCGAGCTCATCTGGGTCGAGCTTCTCCTTGCTGCTTGGAGTCGCTGAGCGCAAACGCGACGATCACCGCGGCCGCCTCGAAGCGACGGTGCCCACGCTCATCCAGCCAATGCGGCTGCAGACGGCGCTCACTCCAGTATTGAACCTGGCGCTTGCTCATCCCCGTCAGGCCGCTGAGCTCGCCGGTGCTGAGCGGGCAGCACCGGCTCCCGACCCGACGCATCGCGGTAGAAGACGGCCTGAAACGACATCTACTCGATCTCGAACCCCATGTCGCGGTCATTATTGTCTCGGTCTGTGCCGATGTCGCGTTCCCACACGCCTACTGGCGATCCCGCTCCTCCTGAATCGCCAGCTCGATGTAGGGGTCGCGCTCTACACGTTCGGGTTCGGGCTGTAGGTGGGCGTCGCGCGCTGGGGTCCGGACGATCTCAAATGGCCGGTCATACTCCCGGGAATGGCTCGCGTCGATATGGACCCCGCCGCGCTTG
>DAIOGX010000052.1:11807-14081 GCA_036744995.1 Solirubrobacteraceae bacterium
CGATCGCCTGGGTCTCCACCCGCTCGCCTGGCGGGATCGACAATCTCGCGCCGCACGTCGCAGGATCCGGACGTTCGTCCGGCAGGCGCGACTTCGCGCGCTGATTCTGCCGGCCGAAGTCGTGGACCTGCTCAGCTGGCCGGTCATACTCCCGGGAATGGCTCGCGTCGATATGGACCCCGCCGCGCTTGGAGCGGGCGCCTTCTATTCCTTCCTCACATCGGTGGTCGTGCCCCGGCCGATCGCCTGGGTCTCCACCCGCTCGCCTGGCGGGATCGACAATCTCGCGCCGCATTCCTTCTTCACTGTCTCCTCGGTGGACCCGCCGATTGTGCAGTTCACCTCTGTGGGGCGTAAGGATTCGCTGATCAACGTCGAGCAGACACGCGAGTTCGTCGTCTGCTTGGCGCCCGAGGGATTATTCGAGGAGATAAATGCGACGGGCACCGATTTCCCTGCCGAGGTGAGTGAGTTCGACGCGGTGGGAATCGAGCGCGAGCCAAGCCTGCACGTTGCTCCGCCCCGCGTTGCGCGCTCACCGATGGCGCTGGAGTGCGCACTACATTCGACAGTGAACTTTGGGTTGGGAACAGTGGTGATGGGTCGCGTCGTGCACGCGGTCGTGGACGAGGAGGTAATCGAGAACGGCCGCCCAGCGATCGATCGACTGGCGCCGCTGGCGCGACTCGGCGCGAATGAGTGGGCCACGCTCGGTGAGATCCGTGAGATCACGCGGATCGGATATCGCGAATGGCCAGGGCATTACCGCAAGCCGGCGTAGGCGGCCTGGTCCATCGAAATGGTCGAGCGTCCTTTACGTTGGGTGTCGCACAGCCTCCAGTGAGCGCTTCAGGAGCGCCCTGATGAGCGCTTCAGGGGCCAACGAAACCACCGCTTGCCGGCGCGCTTACGCGCTTCGGCGCGCTCATACGCTTTCCGATTCTCAGGGATAAACACCGAGAGTGGCATCCGCCCGATCTCGCGTGGCGCCGGAGCCGGTTTGGGGCCTGATGTGGGTTGGTCGGACATGGCAGTCAGGTTAGCGCAAGCGCGAGCGCCCATAGCAACGTCTCCGCTCCCAGCGCGAGGAGCGCGAGTCTGAAGACGAGCGGCGCAGGATCCGGAGGTTTCGTCCCGGCCGGCCCGACTTCGCGGGCCTGTCGGCCGGCCCGAAATCCGGACCTGCTTGGCTCACTGCTTTATTCCTATTCTTCGCTTCTTCACCAGGCGGCGTCGACCGCGAACAAGACCCGTGCGGGCCACAGCACCCCGCCCGCAAACGCACCAGTCAACAGAAACGCAGCCATCGCGAGGACCGCCGCCCACGCCGGCGCGCTACGGCCGATTGCGGCGGCGCCGAGAAAGCTCGCCGACAAGGTCGCAGCGGCAACGAGCGTACTCGTACGAGTGCGGAGATCGGACAGGGACGTGCTCTGCTGATCGAGCGCGCGCTGCGCAGCAGAGTAGACCAGCTCCTCGAGCATAGGTGCCGACATAACGGCGACCAACGCTACGCCGAGCATGGGATGGGACGCCACCGCGGACCATTCGCGAAGCGAGGGAGCGCTGCCTACATGAGCGCTTCCCCGGCGTTTAGACAGCAGCCAGGACTAGATCGCCGCGGTGCGGGCGTGCCGGCATCGCGTCATGCGTCTTGCCATCCAGCAGCCGCCCTCCAGCCTTCGCGGTGCGGCCTCCCAATTGCTTGAAGAAGAACGCGACGTCCTCCTCTGCGCAGCGGTCGCGCATATCGCGCAGCCACTCGATCCTCACCGGCCGGTGCTTGGGGCCGGACTCGCCGCCGGCGATGAGCCAATGGATACCGGTGAGGTCAAGCCCCTCGAGCGGACCCAGCAACGGCTCGGCGGAGATAAATCGCACGGCCGCGTCAACCTCGCGCAGGTAGTCGGCGCGGTGGACGAAGCGGCGATTCTCGATCGAGACCCCCATCCAGACATTCGGGTGCCATGTCAACGACGGCGCCAACTCCGCTAAGCGTTTGTGACGCTTAGTCAAGATCTGAAACGTGTGCCAATGGGCCTGTCCCATGACCTCGAAGACCTGCTCGATGTAGCTGTAGGGAATTTCCTCGTGGAATAGATCGCTCATGGAGTTCACAAAGATCGTCCGTGGACGCTTCCAGCGCAGCGGCTGACCGAGTCGATTTGGCCAGAGACGCAACTCGAAACCCTGCTCGTAGGGATGCCCTGGGATTCCACGAGGTTGTCCCGTTCGCCGTAGAAGTTCTCGGTGGCGGTCGGGTGTGATGGTTAC
>DAIOGX010000053.1:0-13890 GCA_036744995.1 Solirubrobacteraceae bacterium
CCGACCACCAAAACCCTCGCACTCCCCGACAATTATTTAGAAGGAACCCCTAAGCTGACTGACGCTGGGTTTCTCAAGCAGCCCCAGGGCGGGGTCTGAGCTCCAGCACTGTCTCGAAAGAGCCCGGCTCCACCAATGCGACGAACTCATGAATAGAGATACCCGCAACGCCTTCCAGAACGCTATGCAGCAGAAGTTCATCAATGAGGTGGAGCATCTCTCCGGGCGCGGCGTCACCGCGTTTATCTCCGATAGCCACATCGGCCCAGATATCGAGACCGAGTTGTTCATGCTCACCACCCCCATCTAACAGGGGCTTCCGAGACTGGACAATTTGACCGTGGAGCGTTAGGCGGCGCGGGCGCCCTGTGGTGTCTACTCAGAAGGAATCGACCTTATGGAACGAACTCTTCCCGTCGATGCGTGTACATAAGATGTCCGTTCAACGCTCGAGCTTGGGAGAGCAGGAGATGCCCCTCCCGGCCCTGCCGGCTGCCGTGGTGGAGGAGCCCTCGGGGGATCTTCGTCGTCTCGGCGAGGCGTTGAAAGTGCGAACCGGGGATGTGCTGCACCGCACGGTCGCGCGCACCAGGGTATCGGACGAGGTTCTCGACCCGCTGGTCAGGGACAGCTTCGAGCGGATCTGCACGGTCTCCACGGCCGCGATGGCCAAGTGGATGGCGGGGGAGGGTCCCGAGGCGGCGCTGGCGGCCGGCAAGGAGGGCTGGCAGATCTTCGGCCAGCTGGCGGCTGCGCGCGCGGCGCCGCTGAACGAGGTGTCCAAGCGCTGTCTGCACTGGCGCGACGCGGTGGCTGAGGTGCTGCGTGAGAGCTCCACGGCACTGGAGGTCTCGCCACAGACGCTCTCCCAGGCCCTGGCGATGTTGCAGCTCAGCTTCGACCTGACGATCGTGCAGATGTGCAAGCGCTTCGAGATCGAGCGTGAGCGAACCGACGAGGAGCTCGCGTCTCGCCAGGAGGAGCTTGCGTTCCTGGCGACGCACGATGCGTTGACGGGGCTTCCGAACCGGACGTTGATCGTGGACCGCGTAGAGCAGATGCTGGTGCGCTCGCGCCGCCACCAGGCGCCGGTCGCGGCGCTGTTCGTCAATCTCAACAACTTCAAGAGCGTCAACGAGACTTTCGGCCATGGCGCCGGCGATGAGCTCCTAAAGGCGGTCGCCGCGAGGCTTGACGGCGTCGTACGCGACGTCGATGTGCTGGGGCGCCTCGGCGGGGACCAGTTCGTCGTCGTCACCGAGGAGCTGTCGCTGATGGCGGGTCCCGAGCTGATCGCCGAGCGCCTGCTGGAAGCGCTCGAGCAGCCGTTCAAGCTCGCCGGCGGCGAGACTCGCCTGACCGTGACCGCGAGCATCGGGATCGCGATCGGTGACCGGAGCACTGCCGAGGAGCTGTTGCACGACGCGGACATCGCGATGTACCGCGCCGAGTGGGATGGCAAGAACCGCTACGTGGTGTTCGAGTCCGAGATGCAGGACGCGATCCAGACCCGGATGGCGCTCGAGATGGATTTGCGCGACGCGATCGAGAATGACGAGTTCTTCCTCGTCTACCAGCCCACGTTCGATCTACGTGACATGAGCCCCACCGGAGTCGAGGCCCTGATCCGCTGGAAGCACCCGACCCGCGGCGTGGTCGCACCCAACGACTTCATCCCTTTGCTCGAGGAGACTGGATTGATCTGCCAAATCGGGAAGTGGGTGTTGGAAGAGGCCTGCCGTCAGGGTGCCGCGTGGCGCGAGGCTGGACATTCGATCGGCATGGCCGTCAACGTCTCCGGACGCCAGCTCGACACCGATGAGCTCCTCACCGACATCGAGGACGCCCTCTCGGAGAGTGGGCTGGCCCCCAGCGCGCTGACGCTCGAGATCACCGAGACGACCCTGATGCGAAATGCGGAGGAGACCGCTCACCGCCTGATCGCCATCAAGACACTCGGGGTGCGGATCGCGATCGACGACTTCGGCACCGGATACTCCTCCCTTGCTCATCTTCAACGGTTCCCCGTCGACGCGCTGAAGATCGACAGGTCCTTCATTGCCCGCCTGACAGACAACCCCGAAGGCGAGACGCTCATCCACACGCTCGTACAACTCGGCAAGGCGCTCTCGATCGAGACGCTCGCCGAGGGCATCGAGCACCAGCGGGAGCTATCCTTCCTGCAAGACGAGCAGTGTGACTTGGGCCAGGGCTTCCTCTACGCCCGGCCGCTCGACGTAGCCGACACGGAGGCGTTCCTCCGGAACTGGGCGGAGAACTCCACTCCCGCCCTCGCGCACGCGCCACAGCACACATAGGGACGGCTAGCTCGCCGCTGAGACGGCTATTGCGGTGAGGCCGAGCTTCGCGACACGCTCTGCCGTGCGGTTCAAGCGGCGTTGGCGTTGATCCCTCCTCGCGCCATGCTCTCGGGCGCCGCGGCTGCCCAACCCGGGGGTCGCGGCGCCCACTCCTTACTCTGCCGCGATGCGACTGACCGAGTCCCTGGTAGAGCCTCGCTTCCTGAGATCGCGCGGGGAGTTGAGCCGAATTGGTGCATAGATACCCCGAAGTCAGGTAGATATCGCGCTTTTTTCCTCGCAAACTCCAGGAAGCCTCGGGGCTGGGCACTTGTGCTCGCCGTCGGGGCTACCTATGTTGCTCCTCGACGCGGAACCGAGTCGCAAAGAGCGAGGCCACCGAGGTGTGAGGCCGCGCCACCCAAACCGACAGGCCTTCGGGTCAGTTGGGAGTGGGTTCCTCAAGCGGCCCGGGACCGCGTCAATTTCGTGCAACTCCGGCGGAATGTCCTGGAACCACGGCGGTGCCGCAGGCCAAGCCCGGCTTCCTCTGCATCTACGAAGAAGAAAAGATCAACACCAAAGGCATTCTGGTGAACGGTGTACAGCGATCGGGGGCGACCATCTACGTCATCTCCGAAGCGGCCAAAACCTTCTACAGCTACGGCACCTGGGCGGCGACAGCCCCCTGACCCGACGAGTGAGGAGTAAGCGTGACCGACTTCCTTGACAAGAAGCACCAAGAAATCACCAATCGGCTGAAGGAGCTCGAGCCCGTGGTGGACGAGTTCAAGCGACTCGAGGCCGCCGCCGAGGCCCTCGTCGGGGTGATCGGCTCGGCTGCATCTGAGGCCACCTCGGTCGCCGTCGCAACCGTCACCCGCCGACGTGGACGGGGACGCCGGCGTGGCTCTGGCACCCGCAAGAAAGCCGCAAAAGCAGCTGCGGCAGCTGCGGCGCCCGAGGCGGTGGCCCCCACAGTGGAGCGCAAAAAACCAGGCCGCCCCAAAGGCAGCGGGAAAAAAGTAGGCCGTCCTCCCGGGTCCGGGAAAAAAGTGGGCCGTCCCAAAGAAGGCGGGAAAAAAGGAGGTCGGCCCAAAGGCAGCGGCAAACGTGCGACCGAAGCGGTGTCGCTCGTTCAGGGTCAGCCGGGCATCACGATCCCCGAGCTGGCGGCGAAGATGGGGATCAAGCAGAATTACTTGTATCGCGTGCTCCCAGGCCTCGAGCAGGACGGCAAGCTGGAGAAGAAAGGCCGCGGCTGGTATCCGAAAGGCTCCTGACGACGACCTGCCGGTGCCTGGGTACCCGAGGTGGGCGCCTTTGTGGGAAACAACACCACCCGCCCGAAACGGGGGTTTCTGTCGCCGGTCATGATGATCTGAGTTCTATAAGAAGCGGCCAAGCGCTTTCCGTCTGAGTTCCGTTTTGCTTCCGTTTCTTGTGATACTGTGGGGATGAGCTTGGCTTACGCAGACGAGGCGATCCGGATCAGGCAGCTCGCTCCGCTGACCGAGCGCGATATCGCCCGGGCGACCGGAGCGGGGGTCTCGACGGTCAGCGCGTGGCTTCACCGCACGCGCGCGCCCACTGGGCGGCGGGCAGAACGACTGGTGGAGCTCTCGGCGATCATCGACCGGCTGGCTGTGGTGTTGGAGGCCGACTACGTGCCGGTGTGGCTGAACCGCCCACTCACAGCGCTCGGGCATCGCAAGCCGATCGACGTGCTCGCCGGCGGCGGCTACGAGGAACTCTCGCGCCTGGTCGCCGCGCTCGAATCCCCGACCTTCACGTAGCCCGCCGTGGACGCGCCGAGCGCGACGCGAATGCCGGTGACGGGCACGTGGCTGCGCCACATCCCCGCCGGCAGCGACCCGCTATACCGTCCGCCCACGCCCGCCGACGGGCGCACCCATACTGCGTAGCCTGTGTGCTACGCTTAGGAAGCTATGAAGAGGACTGATCAGAGTGCCGTGTTCGCCGAGTTCCTCGGCGAGACCTACCCCACCGACGCGGACCGTGCAGCGTTCGAGCGCGATCTCGCGAAGCTCGTTGCTTCCGCAAAGCTCATCAAGGCGCTCGAGAACATCCGCGAGGCCAAGCAGATCACCAAGGCCGAGGTGGCGCGACGCTTGGGGGTCAAGCGACCCGTCGTTTCGCGCCTGCTCGCCGGCAAAGGCACTGTGCCGAACCTCGGCACAGTCGCCGACGTCGCTGAGGCCCTCGATGTCTACATCGACCTGCGCATCAAGCCCCAACCACGCAACGGCAAACGCCACCCCACGATTGAGGTTTACGAAGACGCGGCCTGAAGATCGCGTGTGGTTTACGGAGCGTTGTCAGCTTGCCGATCTCGCGCTACCATCGGGCAGATGACGGCGCAAGAGCTTTTCCGATCGCTGCTCGGGACATTCCGCCAGCGGACACCGGGCATGGCGCCGTGGGACGTGATCTGCGGACTCTCGGACGATGAGCTCGATGCGTACTTCCGTGCTTGTGGGCGCCTTTACGACGAGTGCCCTACGAACACGTCAGAGCACCAAATCGGGGGTGGCGTGATCCGCGGTTGGATCTCGCAGGAGGTAAGGAGGCGTCGCAACTGCCGGGAGTTCCCGGCGATCTTCGGCCCCGTGTAGGCGCTGCTGGGCGGCAAGACCTCCGCGCTCGCGTACTCGGTGGGCGTCGGTGAGGTCGATGTCGAGCGGGTCGGTGGTGTCTCTTCCGCTGCCGCGGCGTCCAGGACCAAGCCGAGGCTCGGACTCCGCGAGCCAGTCCGGGCATGGCGAGCGGGAGACCCGCGCAGGGCCGTGTTGCTTGCCGTGGCCGTGCTCTGCGGCGTGCTCGCTCTTCTCGCCGCGTCGCAAGTTGTCCCTTGACGACGAGTTTCGCCACTCGTTTCGCCAATCCCTCCTAATTCTTTGGCCTCATCCGCTGGAGCGGCTATTGAGACAGCTTCTCAGGCAGAGTAATGACCATGATACCATGGTCATATGGACAGAACGCTGACGGCATCACATTTCAAAGCACATTGCCTGGCATTGCTCGACGAGGTGGCCGAGACCGGCGAGTCGCTCCTCATCACCAAGCACGGACGTACGGTGGCGCGCGTGGCGCCGGTCCAGGCGCCGGCTTCCCTGCGGGGCAGCGTGACGCTCAAGGTTTCCGAGGAGGAGCTGATAGCGCCCCTGCCCGAGCATTGGGATGCCGCCGGGCGGTGATTGTTCTCGACACCCATGCATGGCTGTGGTGGGTAGCTGAGCCAGAGAGGCTGAGTCGAGGTGCTCAGGAGGCGATCGACCGTTCCGAGCGCCTCGGGGTCGCGACGATCAGCTGCTGGGAGGTCGCGATGCTCGTCGAGGCGGGTCGTATCGACCTCGACCGTACGGTCGAGGTCTGGATTGAGCAGGCGCTCGCGGACGCACGCACACAGTCGCTGCCGCTCACGAGCGCCGTGACGGTCCGCGCGGCACTGCTCGGCCGCGAAGAGTTCGTCGGCGACCCGGCCGACCGGATCATCTACGCGACCGCCCGCGATGCAGGGGCGAGTCTCGTCACCCGCGACACAGTCCTCCGCGCGTTCGACCCTCGCGGCACGGTCTGGTGACGTCCTCCCCGAGATGAGCGAGGCCGAGATGAGCGAGGGTCAGGTCGTGCGCGCGGCGCAGGCGCTGTCGGCAAGCAGTCGACCTCGACCAACTTCCCCTCCACCCCCACCAGCAGAATGAATGCACCTAATAAAGCAGTTCAGGTGCGTTTGCTAACCACATAACGTCTTACATCGCATCCGGACGGAACGCCATGCTGGTTGACCGTGGAGGATCAAACTGGCGCAGCTGAGACAACCGACCCTGCGGGCGCGCGGGTCGTTCTGGACGATGCTATCTGGCGCGAGAAGATCATCCGCGACCATCCCGAGATCGACTCGCACCGAGAGGATGCCTTGCGAGCGGTGTCCACACCCGATCACGTCGCGCCCGATCCGAGCTTCGAGGCCCGCAAGCGCTACTACGCCCGCGGCGTCGGTCCAAGTCGCTGGCTGCTGGTCGTCGTAAGCTATGAGCAGACGCCAGCGCGGATCGTGTCCGTGTTCGCCAACCGGAAGGACCCCAAGTCATGGAGCGCGTAAACATCACCATCGGGCCACTGACCTTCGATCATGCCGACTACGACGCCGAGGGTGATGTGCTTTACCTGCACGTCGGTCAGCCGGAGGCGGGCGAGGGCGAGGAGACGCCAGAGGGGCATGTCGTGCGCTACGCGCCGGATACCAACCGTGTTGTCGGTCTGACGGTGCTCGGTGCACGGCACATCCTGGAGCGCGACGGACATCTTGCCGTCACAGTCCCGGAGACGGTTGAGACTACCGCCGAGGACTTGGCCCCGGCGCTCGCTGCTGTCTGACGCACCTATTGGGTGCGGCCTCACTTCGCGCTCGCTTTACTTGGGTTCAGAACACGGATGGCTATTCTGCGCGTGCGCCGATGTAAGCGCCCGATCGAGAGCATCCGAAGCCTCCCGCCCCGCTACCGCAGCCCCACCCATCCACGTCCGTGTGCGATTCTGCTGCGTCGGCGCCTTGATGGCGTTCTCCCTTGCCGGCGAACAGGTCAATGAAGACATTACGTGCTTCTGAGCAGCTAACACCGTTGTCTGTCGTGATAGTGAACTCCGAACCAGGACCTTTGAGCGTGCCGCAGTTATGCACCTGCACCGCGAAGCCGCCGGTCGTGCTGGTTGACGTCGTCGATTCCCTGCCACTGCTCGACGGGCCTTGTTCTGAGCGGCCTTCAATTTCGCTGACGGCGTGGTTGTAGTCGGAGACCTGGCCTGGGACGAATGTGATGCTCGTGAGTTCGTGCCCGACGGCTGGGAATGTCATCGTGAAACCGTCCGCGGTCATCTGTCCCACGAGTGCCTTCGTTGTACCGAGACCTTCGTTCAGGGTCAGCGTCAATCCGTCACCGTCCACTGTCCCGGTGAACGCTCGACTGGACGATTCGACTTCGGAGCTGCCGGGTTCCTTGCGGACGGCCTCCTGCAACGAGCCCGAGAGACTGTTGCCGGCGCGCGTCCACTGGATGAAGATCTCGGCGTTGGTCGCCTGTCCTATGAACGAGGCGGCGCCACTGGACGCCGTGGAGCTCGTTGCAGTCGTGGCGACTGTTGACGACGCCGTGGTGCCTGTGCTACTGCCGCACCCGGCAATCGCAAGCACGATGGCGCTGATAATCACCCAGACGCAAGCCATCTGCTTGCGGCGTGATCCCTGGCTCGACAGGTCCCGCGTCGGGGTAGCCATGCAAGAAGTATCGACCAAGCACGACCCATCTGAAGTCACGCAAGCGGCTCTCAGCCACCCTACGACCTGGCAGCCCTGAATGGCGCCCAGGCGGCTGCTATCGGACCTCCGGCCGCAGGCCATCGGCCATTGCGATACTTGGGGCATGAAGACGACGACCCACAGCCGTGATGAGCTGCTGGCCGAGTTGGTTTCTGTCGCGCAGCGCCTCGGTGAGCGTTCCGTCTCACGCCGCACCTGGGTTCGTGAAACCGGAATAACCGCGTCGCAGATCTACGGCCATTTCGGCTCGTGGAACGAGTTCGTTACCGCCGCTGGGCTTGTAGCCGACGATCGTTCCCGAGTGCCCGATGACGAGCTGCTTGCGGCTCTTCGTGATGCCTTCGTTCAAGCGGGCGGTATCACGGCCAAGCGTCGGGTCCTCGAGTTCTGCCGCTACGGCAACGACGTCTACAACACGCACTTCGGCAGCTGGCCGCAAGTCTTGGGGCGACTCCGCGGATGGGCCGAGGAGAACGATCCCGACTTCACCTATCTTGCCGATCTCCCCCGGGACGGGTTCGCGCCGGACCGCAGCACAAGCATGAAAGGTTCACTTCAGGCGACACCGAGCTGGGCATCCAATGCGAGGACGCAATACGGCCCTCTCCTCAATTTTCGGGGACTGCAACATGCCCCCATCAACGAGCAGGGTGTCGTCTTCTTGTTTGGCATGGTGGCTTCCGATCTCGGCTTCGTCGTGGAGGGCGTCGGGACCGGCTTCCCCGACTGCGAGGCCAAGCGCACCGTCAGCAAGACGGGACACTTGGAGCGTGTACAAATCGAGTTCGAGTTCCGCAGCCGCAACTTCCGCGAACACGGTCACGACCCGGACGGCTGCGATCTCATCGTCTGCTGGGAAGACAACTGGGGGTCCGAGTGTCCGGTCGAGGTGCTTGAGCTACGCTCGGCCATCCGAACCGTCCCTGCCACGGGCGAGGCGGCGGAGCGTTAGACCCAACCCTGGGGCGGTGCTCCGGGCTTCCATGCGCGGGGGACACCGCCGCCTTCCTGGCGAAGTTCCCGACTGTAGTCGGTCAGCTGGGCGTGGAACGCCAGCTCGTGTCGCGGGTCGTCCGCGGCCTGGTCGATCCAGTCGCGCCAGACCACGAGGGCGGACAGGGTCTCGACGTGGACCGTGTCGTCCCACCAGCCGTCCTGTCTCCTCACCCGCGACACAGTCCTCCGCGCGTTCGACCCTCGCGGCACGGTCTGGTGACGTCCTCCCCGAGATGAGCGAGGCCGAGATGAGCGAGGGTCAGGTCGTGCGCGCGGCGCAGGCGCTGTCGGCAAGCAGTCGACCTCGACCAACTTCCCCTCCACCCCCACCAGCGTGAAGCTCCCCGAAGGCCCCCATTCTCAGTGCCCTGGGTGGGGGGTGCTCCAGGCGTTCAGCAGATGTTCGGGGTCGAGCTCGAGGTCGAGCTTGGCGTTTGGGGAGAAGCCGTTTCTGCTGACGCCGACGAGCAGGGTGGCGTTGCTGGTAAGCGGAACGCGTGTCCGCATGGCGGCGAGCGCGGCGCCGTCTTCGCGTGAGAACGGCGCGGTGTCTCTCCACTTGATCGAGCCGACAAACGCGGCGCTCTTCGGCCGGCGGTCCTCGGCGTGGCCGACGAGGTCCACCTCCGGGTCGTTCGTCCGCGTCCAGTAGGCGCTTACGAAGTTGGCGTCGCCGAAGCGCTCGTCGGGGAGCATGCGCTCGATGCTCGCGCGCACGATCGGCTCGATCGCGCGCCCACGGAAGGTGCTCCAGCCGTCCATGATCCGCCCTACGACGAGATCGCCGCGGCGACGTTCGATCAGCGGCAGGTTCGGGGCGATGAATGCAAGCCAGAAGCGCAGGTAGGGATCGCCGATCGTGTAGCGGCTGAGCTTGGTCTGATTGCCGGCGAACGGCATCTGGCGGTTTACGATGCGCTTCTGCGCGAGCGTCCCCAGCGCGGCGCTGAGGCTTGTCCGTCCCACGCCCGAGCGGTGCAGGATCTTGGTGAACTCGGTCTCGCCCGTGCCGACCGCGGCGATCACCGCGCGGGGCGCGGAGGTGCCCGGCAGCTCGGCGGCGATCACCCTTTCGCCGGTCACCACCAGGGGCGAGGTGGCCTCGCTCAGCTCGCGCGTGAGATATCGACGCACCGTGTCCTTGGCACGCCATGTCACGGCGAGTTGCGGGAAGCCGCCGAGCATGCAGTACGCGTCGAGCGCGGTCGCGGGATCTGTGCGAACCATGCTGTTCATCTCGGCGGGATTGAGCGGCTCGATCACAAATGGCGTCACCCGGCCGTGCAGCGGACGGTCGTAGCTTTCGAGCTCCTCCATCATGTGCAGATCGGAGCCGATCAGCACGAGCAGCATCGGCACTCGACTCAGATAGCGGTCCCACGCGGTCTGCAGCAGCCCCTCGATGCTCGGCTCCTGCTCGGAGAGCCAGGGAAGCTCGTCGATCACCAGGCAGGCGGGCAGGGCAGTTTTGGAGTCACCCGCGCTCGCGGAGCTGGTCGCGATCAGGCGCAGGGCAGCTTCCCAACTGTCCGGGCGTACTCCGGCGGTGAGCTCCTCGGCGATGGGAAGCGTGCTGCGCTGCAGCTCACTCAGAAATCCCGCAAACGCCTCCGTGGAGGGCTGGTCCTTTGACGCCGCGAAGAACGCATGAGGCGGGTTCTCGCGCACCAGGAACTCTTCGATCAGCGTCGACTTTCCCACCGCCCGGCGTCCACGCACGGCGATCGCCTTGCCACGGCCCGACCGCGCAACCTCTCCCAGCCAGCCGCCGAGCCGGCCAAGCTCCGCCTCACGGCCAACGAATCCCGACAGACGTCCGTCCATGCCTTCAGACTAGCAAAGTTCGCTCGAGCGAACTCCGGTCGAGCGAACTCCAGCTTTTTGGTGACATCCACGCTCGCGTACTCGCTGGGTGTCGGGGAGGCCGATGTCGAGCGGGTCGGTGGTGTCTCTTCTGATCAACTCGGTGACTGATCGGAGATCGGCCAACACAAACCGAGGCGCGCGACCTCGAACCATGCGAGCTGGCCCGAGGGCCAGTCCCCGCGGGGCTCCCAAAGCTCTGCTCGCGGTTGAAGTCCATATTTGTTATCGGATCTGATAATATCCTGGTATGGAGTCTTCGCTCGAAGATGTCCTGGAGAAGGCCACGCGCCTGCAGGCGTTGGTCCCTGGCGCCGTTCTGGTCGGGGGCTCCGCGGCGGCGCTGCATGCCGCCCATCGGGAGTCGCTCGGTCACGACCACGTCGTCGCGGACCTCACAGAGCGCTTTGACTCGATCTTGGAGAACCTCGAAGCACTTGGGGACTGGTCGACGGCCAGGGTCCAGCCCGGAAAGATCATCCTCGGCGAGCTCGGTGGCATCGAGACCGGGGTGCGTCAGCTGTTGCGCGGCCGTCCGTTGGAGAGCACCGAGGTGCAGGTGCGGGGCAAGCGGCTGCTCGTGCCGACCGCGGCGGAGATCCTGCGGATCAAGGCATGGCTTGCGCTTCAGCGCAACCAGACCCGGGACTACCTCGACATCGCAGCCCTCGCTGACCATATGGGACTCGATGAGGCGGCTGGGGTGCTGCGAGGCATCGATGACTATTACGCCGACGTCAACCGCCGGCCAGAGGCTGTGGCCACGCAGCTCGCCAGGCAGTTGGCAGATCCGCGGCCGCGAGATGCTGAGGTCACCGCGCAGCTGGCCAGCTACAAGGCGCTGGATCCCCGCTGGCATGAGTGGTCGGCGGTCAAGGCGGTGCTCGCGGACCTCGCGCAGAGAATGGTGCGATGACCGTGCAATTTCGCAACCTCGACTTCGATCGGGAGGCACCGGTGGACGAGTGGCCCGCCGAGGCGATCGAGACGGTCATCGATCGCGGCTCGCTGTCCGATTGGCGTCCTCTCGCCGAGGCGATCCGGCGTAACCCGTGGGGCCCCGCGGCGCGCACAGCCGAGACCGTGGCCTCCTGGGGCGAGCACTACGGCGTCGACGCGCTCATGTCCAGCGTGATTCGCCGTGCGCGCGAAGAGATCGCCACCGCGGGACGGGCTGAGTACGCTGCGCAGATTCGCTCCTGGCGCGTCCAGAGCGGGATGACGCTACGCCAGTTCGCCCGGGCCGCCGGCACCTCCGCGTCCCGGCTGTCCGATTACGAGAACGCGAAGGTCGCTCCCACCACCGACGTGCTCGGCCGCCTACGCCACGTCGCAGCAACGCACGCTTGAGAGACGAGCGGCGGAATCTGGCTCGAGGAGCAACCACATCACCGGTACGCGGAGTGGCTGGCAGAGCTCCCCGATCAAGGCGGGGTTCGTCAAGAGGGGGGCGCTTCAATTGGGCGTTGAGCCATAGTCCCTGCGGCGACTGGGTATACGAGCTTCCCGTCCTCCCCACAAAACCGCCTACGCCCGGCGAAATCGACCGTAGCCGCGGGCTTCATCTTCGGTCTCGGCCGACCCTATCCATGCGAGAGTTCGGAATCCGATTCTAATGTCCGCAAAAGTCTGTAGAATGGTTCGACTGGCTAAAGCGGGATCGGTCTCGGAGCGTCACAGGACGAGCGGCGGCGGGATCGATCGACCAATCCTTCGCAAAGGAGCAGTGGCAGACCATGAAACGGATCAGAATCGTAGGGCTGACCCTCGTGGCCGCGTTCGCGATCGGCGCGATAGGTGCCGGGGGCGCGGCGGCGGCGCTGCCGGAATTCTATCACTGCGTCTCGAAAACGGGCGGCAAATTTGCGTCGGGGTGCACCGCCTCGGGGAGCGGGTTTGAAAAGGAACCCGTCGCGAGCTCCTCGAAAATCAAATTCACTTCCAAAAGCGGCGAAGGGCATTTCTACGTCCCCAGCTCCCTTGAGGTGAAACTCACCTGCGAAAAGGACAAAAGCGAAGGCGAAATCACGGGCCCAAAAACTGTCAAGAACCTGATCATCACATTTGAAGGGTGCAAAGCGCTCAACGAAGAATCGAGCCAGAAATGTGAAGTTCACAGTCCCGGTCCGCTGAAAAACGAAGTTGTCACGACAAAAGTCGAAGACACGCTGGGGTACATCAAAAAAGTGGAAAAAACGGTAGGCGCGCTGCTCAAAGCAGAAAGTGAACCGTTTGTGAAGCTCGAAGGAACATGTCTGCCGGTGGAGGAAGAAGACAAGGTGACGGGAAGCGTGATCGGTGAAGCCACGCCGGTCAACACGCTGTCCACGGCGGGCACGCTGAAGTTCAAGGTCAACGCTGAACACAGGCAGGTGCCGGTAAGACTCGAAGGCGAAACCGGCGAAGATGCGCTAGAACTTTTCGAAACTATCGACACTGGGCTCGCATCCGAAGAGGCGATCACGTTCAGTGAAGCGATCGAAACCAAGGCATGATCGCAGGGACGTAGCCGGCTGGCAGTGGCGGCAAGATCTGGATACGGCGCGTGGGCTCGATGACCCACGCGCCGTATTTGACTCTGTCGTATAAGATCGCGGCGACATATGCGGCGCATGGGGAGAGGCTTCACCGATGTCGCGCGCGGAGTGCCGGCGATCTGTTGTGGCGCGTGCCTGGTCGCTGCGCTGATGCTCACGCTGCCCGCCGGCTCCGCGTCCGCCGCGGGTGACGTCAACGAAGCCGGCTGCTCGCCGGAAACCGAAGTGTCTCCCGGCTTCCGTGCGTATCTGCCCGACTGCCGGGCGTATGAGCTGGTGAGCCCTCCGTATGCGAACGGGGCGAAGATCGGCAGCTCCGTTTACCTCAGCCCCGACGGTGAGCACCTGATTGGCAATAGCTGGGGCGGCTTCGCAGGCACCGAAAACAACGAGGAGCTCGGCACGGTTGGCGCCGCCTACTACGAGCTCTCGCGCACCACATCGGGCTGGGCTGGCGCACCGCTCGACCAGCCCGCGTCGCGGTTCTCGCTCGGCAAGCTCGTGACCGCCGGCGTGGGCCTCGAAAGCACGTTGTGGGCGCTGTCGGCACAGGCCATGCCGGAAGAAGAAGTCTCAGCGGCGGACGCAAAGCGGGTGTTGGCGCTGCGCGCGGCGACCGCGCGCGGGCCGCGCTTCACCGAAGTCGGGCCGGTGAACCCGCCATCCGCGCCGGCGGTGGAAAACTTCCACTTCGACGGAGTGAGCCCCGATCTCACCCACGTGCTGTTCACGCTCGAAACGATGGAACAGAAGGCCGGCTGGCTGTGGCCCGGAGATGAAACGGTCGAATCGCTCCAGGGCGGCGAATCGCTGTACGAGTACGTCGGTGACAGCGGCGCAGAACCCGTCTACG